>JAJQAZ010000065.1 GCA_021203545.1 Tannerellaceae bacterium
CGTACGCCGAACAAAGTACGGAAAACGTAAATAAAAATCACCTGTTAATAGGCATCACGTATAGAAATTATTTTCAGTTGTCTTTCCAGTTCTGTTTGCGAAAGAGGGGTCTTTATAACTGTTTTTACTGTTTCGCCAGGTAGGATATCGAAATAGTTGTTGTCAATCCAATTATCAATACTGTCAACACTTAAAAAGACTGCACGGGCAAAACGGTCGGATTGAAGAGCGATTTCGTAACCTCCTTCTACCGGACGAATGGTTCTTTTTATATGGGTTGGCGGGAAGTCAATATCTTTCTGGAGGGTAAGGAAAAAGGTGTTTTTATATGCTGTTCCTTTTTTGTCGGTCAGAGTTACCTGTAAAAATACCTTCTCTCTGCCATAACCCTGTATCAGTTTATCTACTTCTTCC
This sequence comes from Tannerellaceae bacterium, assembly GCA_021203545.1. Classification (GTDB taxonomy): domain Bacteria; phylum Bacteroidota; class Bacteroidia; order Bacteroidales; family Tannerellaceae; genus UBA4116. The sequence continues at coordinate 415 of JAJQAZ010000065.1, forward strand.
GTAAAAACAATCTGACTGTTATTGGCCGGGATGCGTACCTGTTTAGTCTGTTCGGATACTGTTTTTCCGTCGAAAGTAATCAGTCTGACACACAGTTTACCGGACGAAGCCGTCAGGCGGTCGGATACAACATAGATATTTAACTGATCCTCTTTCATTGCCGGAGAAACCAACACCTCTTTATACGCTTCCCTTGCAAAATAGTGTTGTGCTTTCCATCGTCCGTAGTAATCCCGGCTTGCCCACGAAGCAACCGGCCAGCAATCGTTGTGTTGCCAGAATAGCGTACCCATACAGAAAGGCATATCCCGGCGGTGTGCTTCCATCGCTTTCTTAACCGCATCGCCCTGTAACACTTGGCTCATATACAGGAAATGTTCGAAATCTTTAGGTGTCTGGTGTTCCTTTTCCAGATAATCCCGCATTAGCTGGTTGCCATAGGTTCCCGCCCGTTGATGCGAAAGCATCACTTCCGAAGTAATATTCCAGTCGTCGGGAACAGGAGCAAATTTCTTTACAGACTCAAATTCGGGGAATGACTGAAAACCGTATTCACTGAAAAAACGGCTTCGCTCGATATTGAACTGGTCTGTCGGATGCTGTCCGTGCCATACCCTCCAGTAGTGGCGGTCGCCGTTCACTTCGTCGTCAGGGCCGGTACTGTAGGGGGAAGAGGAAAGGTAGAACATACCCGGACTATACTCTTGTACAGTTTCCGGCAATACGCCATCAAACAGATCCGTATACTGTTTCCACACAATCCGTTCGTATTCCGGATCAACCTCCGAATAGGTTTCCCGGTACCCCCATGCAATCCAGAATTCATGCACTTCGTTATTACCACACCAGATAGATATAGAGGGATGATTACGCAAACGCTTTACATTCTGGATCACCTCCTGGCGGATATTTTCCAGAAACTCCCCCTCTGCCGGATAAAGGCTGCAGGCAAACATAAAGTCCTGCCATACCATAATACCGTACTCATCACACAGGTCGTAAAAAATATCATTTTCATAAATTCCACCGCCCCAAACACGTAACATATTCATGTTAGCATTAACAGCGTCCAGAATAGTCTGTTTATATTTCTCATCAGTTACACGCGGCAGGAAATTATCACTGGGTATATAATTGGCTCCTTTGGCAAAAACAGGTACGCCATTCAGTTCAAAGTAAAAATTCGTACCGTATTTATCCGGTTCACGATGTACTTTGATCGAGCGGATTCCGGTTCTGTTCACCTGTTTTACAGTTTCGTTACCGGCATTTATTTCTGTTGTAAACTCATACAGGTGAGGTTCGCCCAGACCGTTCGACCACCATAAACGGGGTTTTTGTATTGTAAAGTTTACCTGTACTTTATTCAATCCTTTTTTCAGGTTTGTTTTAACCGAACCGTATAATTTATTTGTCTGATTGTCTTTTACGGATACAGTCGCTCCGTTTATATCCTTATCGGCCAGCACTTCAACTTCGGTACAGATAACAGCTTTAGCGGCAGATACCTCTTTCTGGCGAATGTAAACATCTTCAATTTTAACATCATCCCAACCTTCCAGGACTACAGGTCGCCAGATACCGGATGTAACCAGGCGCGGCCCCCAGTCCCAACCGTAATGGTAGCCGGCTTTCCGGGCAAAAATACTCACCCGTTTATTGAATATCCCGCCGTTTTCAGCCTGATCCGGTCCTGTACGGTACTGATAAGGGAGGGCATCCCATTTAGGAATATCCACTTTAATAGGAGAGTGGAAATAGACTTCCAGTTTATTATCTTTCTCTTTCAGTTTCTCTTTCAGATCTATTGTCCATTCGCGAAACATGTTATTGGCTTCCAGAATTTTTTCATGGTTCAGATAAACATCTGCATACGTATCCAGGCCTTTAAACACCAGACGGATATTTTCTTTATTGAAAATTTCGGCCGGCACGTCAAAGTGAGTCTCATACATCCAGTCTTCTTTATCTATCCATTGCAGCCCCCGTTCATTCAGCCGGAAGAAAGGATCTTCAATAATTTTATTATCCAGCAGGTCTGTATGGATCACTCCGGGTACGGTGGCACTATACCAGTTAGGCATCCTTCCCTGTCTGAACTTCCATCCATTGTGCAGCTCTATAGAAACAGGATTGGCTACCACAGAATGACTGCATACAACCAGTAGCCATAATAAATAGTAAATTGCTTTTTTACGCATATTCAATCGTTTAATAAGTTTATATCCGTTTGTTTGTTTATTTGTTTTTATTCTATGGACGGAGGGGATTTATAATCCCCGACAAATGGATCTACGGATTTGTAATCCGTTAAAAAAGCATAGCTTTTTTGGTGGCACAGCCCCCGGGTATCACAACATCGGGATTGCAAATCCCTCCGATCCAACACATTTGGCTTTCTTCTTAAAAGGAGAATATTGGACATACCAACCCCGGCGGCAGGAAATGTATTGCTCGTATGTCATTAGTATACAATACACATGCCGCCGGAAGATTGGTATATTACTTATGGACCGTTTCCTGGATTTTATTTATCGGTATAGCCCGGATTCTGATCTGCTTCGGAGATATCATCGTTTCCTTTGATCTCAACGTCGGGTATCGGATAAAGGATATGATAATTCTGTATAGCACCGGCTCTTTTTACTGTCATATTCCGTTCTTTTACCAGGCTGATAAAGTTACCTGTGCGGATCAGGTCCTGGCGTCTCCAGCCTTCAAAACAGAGTTCGCGCATCCGTTCATCCAGTATTTTGTTTCTGAACTCATCCTGGCTCATAGCGCTCCATTTCTTGTCGGCAGGCAGGTTACCACCCCATGCACGTTCGCGTACAATATTTACCTGGTTGACAGCTTCGGGAGTCTGCCCCAGCTCATTCAGGCATTCAGCGTAACATAAAATCACATCAGCCAAACGCAGGAAGGCAAAATGTTTACCGGATTCCCATGCATTTCCGTCAGGTCCATCCGTGCGGATATCTTCCCATTTTTTAATATGTGGCCCCAGTTCATCCCCTTCGCCTGTCGGATAGGGAGGAGTAGGCTGTCCATTGTAGGTAAAGTCGTAACGGATACTTTCATATTTACGCTCGTCGCCTTCTTCCCAGATACCTCCCTCTGCAACATCTGCATAAGCATATTGTGTGTGAACCTGCATATCCCATCCGGCGAAATAGCATCCCATGCCCCATTCATTGGCAGCGGCACCACTACCCAGGTCGTTCATCCAGTGATTACAATCGGGCCAGCCTTTGCGGAACTGGAATTCAAAAATAGACTCACTATTATTCGGTTGGTCAACATCCCATAAGATAGAAACCCTTGGTACAAGTGTATAGTGTGGGATTACTTTTTCAAAACACTCCCTGGCTTTCTCAAAGTCACGGAAACCTGTTTCTGCCGGAGCTGCCATATAGGCTTTACCTAACATCGTATATCCGGCATAACTGGTAGCCCGTTTTTTATCGTCCTGTTTATCCGGCATATTATTAGCCGCTGTTTCCAGGTCGTTAATAATATATTCCCACACCTCTGTAAGCGGTTGGCGGCCATAACCCAGTTCATTGGCACGTGCTATATCAATGATCGGAATTTCTCCCCAGAAGAGAGCCAGCTCCATCATAAAGATACCCCGTATAAAAGAGGCTTCACCCATCAACTGTTTCGCCCGTTCCGGCTCTTCTTCGGTCATACCCAACGCATAAATAGCTTTGGCTGCAGCCGTTACTACCGGCCACCGGCTTGACCACTGTTCTGCCAACCGTTCATTACTGGGAGTAAGCCCGTTATAACTATCCAGATTCAGGAATTCAAGGTTCTCGATCAATTGCCTTTCACCCCCCCCTTCACTTCATCCGTTCCAAAATTAAAGATCAGGCTACCCCGCCCTTTTTTCACTTCAATAAATGAGTTATACAACCCCACAACAAGAGGCTCTACATTATCTATTTTGGCAAAAACATCTTCTTCGGTCATAGCTGTCCGGGATTCCTGTATCAGGAAATCGGAACAGGATGTGGTAATCATGCCGAAAACCACGAAATAAGCCAGCAAAGAGATTATTCTTTTTTTCATACTACGATTCATTTTGTTGTTTATTTATACGTGGATTACATTAAAAACTCAGGTTTAAACCAAATACAAACATTCTGGACGGTGGATACCAGTCGCCGGTTTCAGGATCGTATCCTTTATATTTTGTGATGCAGAATAAGTTCGACCCGGTTGTATAAATCCGTACATTACCCAGTTTTGCTTTATCGGTAAGATAAGAGGGGAATGTATAAGACAAAGTCATCGTAGACAAACGCAGGAAAGAAGCATTCTGTACACTGTAATCCGAATCGGATATACCATAACGGGGATAACTGTGCCCACCAATCACACGGGGTATATCTGTATTCGTATTTTCCGGAGTCCACGCATTCAACAGGTCAACACTTGCCTGGCTGTTCCCGACGCTGCTCAATAAACCTTCATAATACGGACTGAATTTCTTTGCTCCATACGAGTAATTGAATACGGCATTTAGCTGAATACCTTTCCAACCGAATTCGGTAGAGAAACCACCATAAAATTTAGGATCGGTAGAACCGATAATCACTTTATCCAGTTCAGTGATTGTTCCGCTTTCATCCATATCCAAAACATAGAGGTCACCCGGCTGAACATGCCGTCCGTTGAAATCAATCTTATTCAACCGTTCCATATCTGCCTTTTGGGCAATACCTCCTGATTTGTAGGTATAAATTGTATTACGTGACTCACCGATGAAAAGGTTACCGGTTTTCTCTACATACTGGTCACTGTTCACATTATATAACACCTGCATATCTCCATATAATTTAGTCACTTTGTTTTTGTCGGCAGAAATATTGGCTGACACATTCCATGTAAAATCTTTTACTTCAACAACCGTTGCATCAATCGTAAATTCAATCCCTTTATTCTCAATAGCACCGATGTTTTCAATCGCGTTTTTATAACCGGAAGTAGTGGGTAAAGTGCGGGTCATTAACAAGTCGTCATTTTTAATCAGGAAAGCGTCCAGAGAAGTACGGATCCGGTTGTTCAGAAAGGCCATATCAACCCCGATATTGACCTGTTTCTGTTTTTCCCACGTTACATCTAACGTTCCTCTCCGCCCGTTCGAAACATAGGCCACCTCATTATTTTTTACCTGCGGATAATACAGGCTGCGATAGGCGAAGTTGTCAATATTCTGGTTCCCTACAATACCATATCCCACACGGAATTTCAGCATATCAAATATCTGTTGTTCCTGCATAAACTCCTCTCCGGTAATGTTCCAGGCAGCCGAGAAAGAAGGGAAGATACCCCACTGATGCCCTTTTGCAAATTTGGAAGAACCATCATAGCGGGCAGTGGCAGTCAGGTAATATTTATTATCGTAATTATAATTGGCCCGTACCAGATAAGATATCAGTGTTTCAGTAATAAAGTCCGAACCCATTTGGATTTTTTCTTTATCCGAAGCACTACCGATATTATAGTAAGAGAAATCGTCCGTAGCAAAATCTGTTCCGGTTATATAGGTATAATTCCGGCTGATCTTGGATGTACTTGTACCGAACAAACCGTTGATATGATGTTTTCCTATCGACGTTTCATAACTGATCGTATTATCCCATTGCCAGTTGATCCGGGCATCCCGGTTGTGTTTGGCTTCTCCATTCGTACCGTAACGTAGCGATTCGTAAATCTCTTTTGGAGTATATTTATATTCCGAATGCTCTACATAATCCATAGAGAAAGATGAACAGATATTCAGGCCTTCTATGAAATTCAAATTCACAAAACTGGTAGAAAGGAACCGGTTGCGGTACCGGTCGTTATCAATTTGTAACGAACGGATCGGGTTGAAGAAGTTAGAGTCAAAACGTCCCTGGTAATTCAGCGTAGGAAGATCCGGGTCAATAGCCAGCAATGGGTTTGCACCCCGTGCTTTATCCATTACATTATCTTCCACGATACTATCTTCGGTACGGGTGAATGATGTATTCGTTCCTACTTTTAACCACGGTTTGATCTGGCGGTCTGCATTGATACGTCCGGTATATTTTTTCTGTCCTGACTTTTCAATCAACCCTTTATTCTCAGCGTAACCGAAACTGATATAATAAGAATCCTGGTCCGAACCACCGGAAAGACTTACGGAATGATTTTGTTGTATACCTGTACGTGTTACTTCATCCAGCCAGTCATAATGTTCCCCATTCCGGTATGCTTCGAATTCGTAATCAGCAAATACTTCATTGGAACCCATTACCACATCATTGATATATTGCTGGCGGTTACCGTCCGGATTGGTTGCCATGTATCCGTTGGTATATGCTTCTCTTCTCAATTCAAACAGTTGGTTTGCTTTAAGTGTTTTAGGTACTTTGGCAAACTGCTGCACACCAAACCAGCCATCGTAACTGACACGGCCGGCCCCTTTTTTCACTTTTTTTGTAGTGATCAGTACAACCCCATTAGCACCCCGCGAACCATAAATAGCTGTAGCCGAAGCATCTTTTAAAATCTCTACGGAAGCAACATCGTTCAGGTTAATAGAGTTGAATCCCGCATATTGGTTATCCATAACCAACCCATCTACCACATAGATCGGATCGGTACTGGTATTGATCGTATTGATACCCCGTATTTTAATAGAAGCATCATCGCCCGGCCGGGTTCCGTTAGAGATCAACACCCCGGCCACTCTACCCTGTATAGCCTGGTTTACATTAGTTACAGGCTTTTCCTGCAAAACTTTGGTAGATACACTTCCCACAGCTCCCGTCAGGTCGCTTTTCTTAAAGGAAGCCCCTACGATAACCACTTCATCCAGTGTATTTAAATTTTCAGAAAGAGCTACATTAATAACCCTCTGGTTACCTACCCGGATCTCTTTTGCTTCAAACCCGATGTAACTGAATACTAAAATGCTGTTGGGAGGTACACTAAGGCTATAATATCCGTCCATATCTGCAATTGTACCCAGTGGGGCACCTTTCACGGCAACATTCCCACCGATAAGAGGTTCTCCTGTCCCGGCTTCCGTTACCCGTCCGGTAACAGTAATATTCTGTGCCGTTAGTGAAGCACAGATGAATAAAAACATGATCAGATGTAAAAGTCCGATTTTTCTCATAATTTTCCGATTTAAATTTAAGTTAGACCTATTCTGTACAGATTAATAGTTCTTTACGAAGCAAAAGTAGAGAGACCCTTTATCGGAAAAAAAAGGCTATGAAGCAAAAAATATCAATTTTGAAGCAATAACACCTCTATCCGGGTATACATTCCGCAAATACAACATATTTTGCTTCATGCCCGACAATATCAAGTCAGAAGTGAGAAAGCTCTTTACCTTTTGCTGGCGCAGATTTAAATCTGTGCCTAAATTAACAGACAGTGGAAACAAGCAAATAGCTGTTTACCCGTGTGGTTTTCAATTTAATAGGTGTTTAGTTTTTTATTCGGGCGGTTCTCTTTTTCGAATTCTTTGGGGGTTTTGCCGAATTGTTTCTGGAATAGCTGGCTGAAATAGGAGGGGGAGTTGATCCCTACCATATAGCAGATTTCACCGATCCGGTATCTGCCTTCAATGATCAGTTCGGCCGACCGTTTCAGGCGGATCAGTTTGATAAACTCAACCGGAGGTAGTCCGGACAACATTTTAATCTTACGCAACAGATTAGACCGGCTCATGCAAACCGCATCGGCCAATCGCTCCACACTGAAATTTTCATCGGTAAGATTCTTTTTTATAATTTCAATAATCCGGTTCATAAACTCTTCATCCGGTTTACTTACATGTAGGTTGTGCACCGGGAAAAACGGCTTTTGGGAAAATGCCTCCCGTTCCTTCCGGCGGTTTTCCAGTAAAGATAAAAGCTGGCTTTTCAAATGATTGAATGAAAACGGTTTCTCAATATAGGCTTCCGCGCCTGCCTTTAAGCCCTCAATTTTACTGTTTATATCTTCTTTGGCGGTAACAAACACAAAAGGTATGTGGCAGTAATCCACTTCGCTTTTTATTTTGCGGCAGAGTGCCATGCCGTCCATCACAGGCATCATGATATCGCTTACAATAATATGTACGGGATGTTGTTGCAGTAACTCCCACGCTTCCGCTCCGTTTGCTGCCCGTATAACCTGGAATGTTTCTAACAGTTTATTGCCGAGGAACAAAAGTATTTCCGGGTTATCTTCCACTAACAGGAGCGAATAGGAGGGAATTTCTTTTCCTTCTGCTGTTTCTTCTTCCCGTACATATTCATCGTGCATATTATAATCCTCTGTGCTGATCATTTTTTCCTGGTTCAAAGGCAGAATTAATACGAACGAGTTTTCAGCCGCCTCCGTATCCAGGTATAGCCGCCCGCTATGCAGTTCTGCCAGTGAGCGGGATAGGGCAAGCCCAATACCTGACCCGTTTGCGGAAGCTTCATTTTTATTGACCTGGTAGAACGGTTCAAAAATTTGCTGGCTGAGTCCGGGGCGTATTTTTCGCCATCACTGGTCACGGTCAAAGTAAAAGCAGTCTGTTCCTTTTTCAGTTCAACGCACACCCTCTGTTGCGAATACTTTAATCCGTTATTCAATAAATTGCTGATAATCTTGGTAACACCTTCTTTATCAATAGCAGCAGAAAAAGTTTCATCCGGAAGAATCAGTTTTAATTCTTTTTTCTCCTTGATATAAGTCGGTTCAAAACGGCCTGCAATATCCCGTACCAGCGCAGGAATATCCGTCATCATAAAATCCATCAGGAACTTATTGGCTTCTACCTTCCGGAAGTCGAGTAGTTGCCTGGTTAGTTGTAGTAAACGGTTTGTATTGGAGGAGATCACTTCCAGGTTCTTTTTCATCTTTTCATCCGGGATATCCATTTCCATTATGGTTTCCAATGGGCCGTTGATAAGCGTCAAAGGCGTTTTTACTTCGTGCGCTATTTCTGTAAAAAACTCTACTTTGGCACTATACAATTCTTTCTCTTTTTCTATTTCATATAATTTGCGTGCTTCCTCCATTTTATGGTCTCTCCTCCGTTTATACCATACCATGAGCCCTCCGGCCAGGCAGAAAAACAGAACGATATAACTTATATAGGCCCATACGCTTAACCACCAAGGAGGATAGATGCGGATATTCAGGATCGTTTCGCTCTCCAGCCAGTTCGCATCATTATGGATCGCTTTTACCCGGAATGTATATTGCCCGGGAGGCAATTGGGTGTAAAAAACAGACCGGCTGGCGGGGGCATTGATCCACTCCTTATCGATCCCTTCCATTTTATACAGGTATTGATACGATTCCGGAGCCGCATAATCCAGTGCAACAAAATCAAGACTGAAGTTGGAACGGTTATAAGGCAGACGTATCTGTTCTGTGAAAAGGATACTGTTTTCAAGATTGAATTCATATACCGGCTGACTTACTGTGACCTCTTCATTAAATATTTTCAGCCGTGTGATATACACCGGAGGAATAAATTCGAAGGAGGTTTCCGTGCCCGGATAAAAACTGATCAATCCGTCTACACCACCAAAATAAAACTTCCCGTCCGATGCTTTCAGTGCGGATTTATAATTGAACTGATTACCCAGCAAACCATCTTCTTTGGTAAAGACACGTATTTTATGGGTTTCCGGATTAAATCTCACCAATCCCTGATTGGTTCCGAACCATAAGTTACTATCCGTATCTTCCAGTATACTATAAGCCACATTGTCCGGTAGCCCCTGTTCGATTGAGAAAGTAGTAAAATTATCTTTTTCCGGATTGTAGCGGCATATTCCGCCCCGGTCTGTAGAGAACCAGACATTCCCCCCGGCTGTCCGACATTACACCACTGACAGAGTTGGAATAGAGTAAGGAACTATCCGAAGGATCATGCAGATAATGGCGGTACTCATCACTGGCCGGGTCGTACCGGAATACGCCGGAACCCATACTTGCGAACCATATTCTGTTTTGGTTATCTTCTGCAATATCAAATATCCAGCATGACCATATCTCCGGAATCCTGACAAATTTCTTTTCCGCCTCATCATATAAATGCACTCCACCATCATTCCCAAGCCAGAGACGTCCGGCACTATCCCTGTAAATAGCGTAGATACTTTCTTCTTCCAGTTGCAGGTCTGTATGCGGATAATGTTTAACAGAATAATCGGACAACCGGATTACATCCATACCGTTTTTGAATAATCCACACCATATTTCGTCCCGGTTATCAAATAGTGTAAGCGTAATCAGGTTATTATTGCGTGAATTTTCTCCCCGTTTAAATTGCCGGATAGTTCCTGTGGCAGGGTTTAACAGATTAAATCCTTCATCTTCCGTTCCGATCCATATATGTCCGTTTTTATCTTCCAGTAACTCCCGTATATGTTTGCTGGTCAAAGAGGTAGGAGTTTTAAGTGGAATATATTTATCGAAAAAGATTTTACGGTGGGATAAATAATTTACTCCTCCAAAGTTAGTGCCTATCCATATTCCGTCCTGTTGGTCGCGGAATATAGAATAAATAGTTTTATCCGAAAGGCCGTAAGGATACCGGGGATCATAGGCTACATGAATGGTATTGTTCTCTTCTTCGTTGATAATAAATAACCCCTCCTGTGTACCTACCCAAAGCTCATTATCCAGGTAAACCACTTTTCTTAATAACGTATTATGTACGGAAGGAGAGTTGACAAGCGAAAAGAGATGTTCTGTTTTATGGAACTTCTTTAGTTCCCCGTGATGAACAGCAATCGCAATATACTCGTTATAGTCACAGATAGAATAAATATGTTCATTTGCAACAGAGTTACCCCGGTGGTCTGTAATGTACTGTGTAAAAGTATCTTTATCCCGGTCATAGTGGTAAAGCCCGTCGTTATTAGTTCCTATCCATATCTCATTATCCGGACAGATGCAAATACATTGTGGTTTTTTATTCCTGTATTGTTCCGGGTCCGTAACGGAATAGTGGACCAGTTGTTCATTTTTATACAGAAACACACCCTGGGTGGGGATTACGATCCATATATTTCCGGTTTTATCTTTTTGAATATCGGCTACCCAATTGCTCATCTGGATTCCTTCCGCCGTTAACAGGTCAACAAAACGAAATTCTTCTTTTACCGGATTATAGATGTAAACCCCTTCATCGGTTCCTACCCATAGGCAACGGTCGTTGTCTTCGCACAGGGCGGCAATATTGTGATTCCCTTTTCCCAGTACATGATCGTCGCATTTCATCACCACCATTCTGTTTCCGTCGTAACGGTTCAGCCCGTTTTTGGTGCCAAACCAAATGAAACCGTAACTATCCTGCAGGATCGCTTTGACATTACTTTGAGACAATCCGTATTCGCTTGTGATATGTGAAAAATTAAAAGAAAAGGATTCTTTATTGAGTGCCTTAGCCGGGAAAACAACCAGCCAGACAAGTATAAGCAGACTATAGGGTAGTGTAAAAGGGCTTTTCATCGGAATAAAGAGATTCAAGGTTATTATTTCAATAAATACAAAGCTAAACAAAAAACAGGACATCTTTTAGCAAGATGCCCTGTTTATGATATGGTAGGATGATAAAATTATTTACCTGAAAGTTTTTCTTTCAGTGCTGCTAATTCTTCGATGTCACCTAAAGTAGTTTTTTCTACTGGTCCGGTAGCCATTACGTTATCATCGTTTTTTACATTTTGAAGCTTTCTTTTCGCCACCTTCTTTCTTAGCACCTTTTTGTTCATCTTCGTGGATGCGGCTGTGAGAAAGAATGATACGTTTTGCTTCTTTATTGAATTCGATCACTTTGAACTGCAGTTTTTCGTCAACAACAGCTTGTGAACCATCTTCTTTTACCAGGTGTTTCGGAGTTGCGAAACCTTCTACACCGTAAGGCAGAGAGATTACAGCACCTTTGTCCAATGCTTCGATGATTGTGCCTTCGTGGATAGAACCAACAGTGAAGATTGTTTCGAATACATCCCATGGATTTTCTTCCAGTTGTTTGTGGCCTAAGCTCAAACGACGGTTTTCTTTGTCGATTTCCAGTACCTGAACTTCGATTTCAGCACCGATCTGAGTGAATTCGCTCGGGTGTTTGATTTTCTTAGTCCATGACAGGTCAGAGATGTGGATCAGACCGTCTACACCTTCTTCGATTTCTACGAATACACCGAAGTTAGTGAAGTTACGTACTTTGGCAGTATGTTTTGAACCTACAGGGAAACGAGACTCGATATCTTCCCATGGGTCAGATTTCAATTGTTTGATGCCCAGAGACATTTTACGCTCGTCGCGGTCCAGTGTCAGGATAACAGCTTCGATTTCGTCGCCTACTTTCATGAAGTCCTGTGCACTACGCAGGTGCTGAGTCCATGACATTTCAGAAACGTGGATCAAACCTTCTACACCTGCTGCAATCTCGATGAATGCACCATAGTCGGCCATAACAACCACTTTACCCTGTACTTTGTCGCCTACTTTCAGTTCAGCGCTCAATGCATCCCATGGGTGCGGAGTCAGCTGTTTCAAACCTAAAGCGATACGTTTCTTCTCGTCATCGAAGTTAAGGATAACCACATTGATCTTCTGATCCAAAGTAACGATTTCTTCCGGATGAGAAACGCGTCCCCATGAAAGGTCGGTGATGTGGATCAAACCGTCTACGCCACCCAGGTCGATGAATGCACCGTACGAAGTGATGTTTTTAACAGTTCCTTCCAATACCTGTCCTTTTTCCAGTTTAGAGATAATATCTTTCTTCTGTTGTTCCAGTTCTGCTTCAATAAGAGCTTTGTGAGATACAACAACGTTTTTGAATTCCTGGTTGATCTTAACGATCTTGAATTCCATTGTCTTACCTACAAATACATCGTAGTCGCGGATCGGTTTAACATCGATCTGAGAACCCGGTAAGAATGCTTCGATACCGAATACGTCTACGATCATACCGCCTTTTGTACGGCATTTGATGAAACCTTTGATAATTTCGTCTTTTTCCAACGCTTCGTTAACACGTTCCCATGAGCGTGAAGCGCGTGCTTTTTTGTGAGAAAGGATCAACTGTCCTTTTTTGTCTTCCTGGCTTTCAATGTAAACTTCTACTTCGTCGCCTACTTTCAGGTCAGGGTTGTAACGGAATTCAGACATCGGTACGATACCGTCTGATTTGAAACCGATATTTACCACAACTTCGCGTTTGTTCATTGTAGTTACGGTTCCCATAACGACTTCCTTATCCTTTACAGTGTTCAGGGTTTCGTCATACGTTTTTACAAGGTCTTCCTTGCTTACGGCGCTAAGGGTGTCCCCTTTTTCGTAAGAGTCCCAGTTAAAATCTTCAACCGGCTGGATGTTTTTTAAATTTTCCATTCTTTAATTGTTAATACTAAGTTTGTTTTAATTAGTAAGTTAGACATTATATTGTCATATCTCAAAAACGGAGGCAAAGGTAGCGTTTTTTTCTCATTTACAACACTTTTATACATAAAAAAAGAGGTGGAATAGAAGCAGAGAAAGGGAACGCAGAATTGACCATATTGGACGGAAGGAAGTTATACTCCCTCTGTTCGGCATAGCGTCTTCGCTATGTCGCTAAAATTTGTGAAGCTCCTGCTTCACGTGAGGCTGGAGCCTCACTTTTAACACCGACGTAGCGAGACGCTACGCCGAACAAGAGCCGAACAAGGCTTTTTGCTGGCGCAGATTTAAATCTGTGCCTAAATCAGTCAGTATCTTTAGCATGCTTTTTCCGGTAAAGCCTGCGGAGTTGATAATCAAGGAATAAAAGGATGATTGCCGGAAACATAAAATAGCTGTACCGGATAAAATCCGGACTCCACCATAGGGCCGGAAGTTGATATCCTTCCCAGTTGATATGTATAACTGTATATACGGTAGCCCCGGCCATACAGATACAACCCAGTATAATACCAATAATGCCCCAGACCCGGTTCTTTTTCTTCAAACGAACCTCTTCCTGCCGGACCAGCTGCATCATATTCGCCCGGAAATTACCGGATAGTTTTTCTTGTGGCAACTCTGTAAACAGGTTTGCCAACGGATCTTTATTTTTGTCTTTTATCTTATTCATATCAGTTCTTTCTCCATTTCACTTATTAAAACAAATAATTTCTTACGGATGCGGAATAATTTTGTTTTCACATTAGAAACCGATAAACCTGTAATCTGTTTCAATTCTTCCACACTTTTGTCCTGTACATAATATAACAGAATAAGTCCTCTTTCGTCCGGTGGAAGTTTTTCCAGTGCCTTTTCCAGAAGTCCTATCCGCTCTTCCTTATCTATACCTTCGAACAGATCCTCTATCTCTTCACCCGGCGTATGGGTAATCTGTGTCTCTTCAATAGCCAGATATTCCACCTTTTTCTTCCGGGTATGCGAAATAGCTGTATTGTATGCGATACGGTAGAGCCATGTAGAGAAATTACTTTCTCCTTTAAAAGATACCAGGTTTTTGAATACCTTCATAAACACATCCTGTGTCAACTCTTCGGCATCTTCCCTGTCACGGACAATTTTCATGATCAGGGAAAAAACCTGATTGCTATATTTATCCAATAAACAAGCAAAGCAACCTGTATCTCCCTTTTGTATTCTATGTATATAATATGTGTCGGTATAGATCTCCATTTTTATAATGGACGCAAAACCGGTAAAGAAGTTACAGGTTTCCGAATCAAAAATAAAAAATATTTTTTTGCACCGGACTGTAACCGGAATAAAAGTGTAACGTCAAATAAGCAAACGAATTAATTAACAATTTAAATCAGTTGAGATATGGGATTAACACCTGTTTTAGTAGTAGGAATTATATTTCTGAGTATTTACAAAATTTTTGAACTGTTTGTACGCCGTCAGGAACGGATAGCACTTATCGAAAAGTTAAGTGAAAATATGGACCTGTCTAATATCCAAAAGCAGTTGTCCGGTATGAATCATCTTAGAATTTCCGGCTTTGGCTCCCTTAAATCCGGTTGCTTGTTAATCGGTCTGGGCCTGGGAATGCTTGTGGCTTATATTGTTGTAACCAAAGAGGGTTTGAGCCACAGTAATTGGGGTGATTCAAGTGCGATAGGAATTATTTATGCCTCCTGTATACTCTTATTTGGAGGAGCCAGTTTACTGATTGCATTTATCATAGAAATGAAATTAAGCAAAAAGAAGGAAGATTAATAAAAGAAGGATTTGGAATTTCAAGGCACGGATCAGGCATGAGTGTATATGCGGTCCGTGTTTTGTTGGGATTTTATTGCTCTTTTCCTGCTGGAAAACTGACTTAGTAGATAAAGAAAATTCAAAGAGTATAGGAATTTATCTTTTAGAGCCGCTATCTTTCTTACTGTTCAACGGGCGTAGAACACCTGTATAACCGCCGTTGGACACCTGCGCAACCGGAGTTGAACACGTGTGCAACTGCCGTTGAACAGTAAGAAAGACCGCAACTTTGTAAGATTATCTCCTTTGAAATGAAAGTAAAAGACAGGGAGAATAAGAAAACAACCGCAACTTAACCGATTTTGATCTGATGAAATCATCTCTGCTTTTTGCTGGTAAAATAGGTAATGTTTTGTTTTATAGCAAAATAAACTGTTTTTTGGCCGTTTTATATGTGACGATGTGACGAACGTATGACGGACCCCCATCGTCACAGGAACTTGCTGATACAGAGTTTTAAAATGGCCTGTGATTCAGTGACTATCAAAAACGGTAAAAAATATATTTTTGATAGTTGATAACGCCGCAAATATTTAGTTTAGGCACAGATTTAAATCTGCGCCAGCGATCAGAAATATAGCTCACCGAAAAACTCCGGACGGTGAAAGTCCGGTGCGGGTGTATCTATGGGGTTCCAGGACAGAAAATGGGGTGCATTTGTATCGTCTGCACATTTATAAAAATTCGCTAATATTTTTTCCGGTAAATTGTCCGGGTCGAGCCCCATTAATTCCAGTGGAATAGCAACAACCAATTCCCAGCTGAATACGCCTCTTTGTTCATCAAAAGCCTCTACCATCCGCGCCGGATATCTCCGGATGGTTTTATATTCTTCTTCAGATAAAGGTTGTTTTACATCTCTGGATTCCCGGCGGGCAGCATCGCATACACCGATACAGTTGAATTTGAAATTCATGTAGTAGTTTTCATCCGGCTTTTTCATAAAAAATTCCACGCAACTGTCTTCATGAACCGGCGAATTATCAGTATCATAAAGAGCTTTCAGAGAATTCCCTTTTACAAAATAACGCAGATACAGGCTCGTGTTGGAACGGGCTATGTCCACAACAACTATGGGTTTATAGGAATATTCTTTCCAGTTAACCACATTAATATATTCCCGTTGGGCTTTATTTTCCAGTAAAAAGCCTACAGAAGATAAATCCAGCACATCCAGTGTGGATAAATAAGGAATTATGAGCTTCTTCATACTTATTTGAGTTCTTCATATTATTTGTATACTTGCAATAAAGGCATCTGGAAATAAAAAGAAAGAAGGACCGATAGTAAACCAGCGAACGACAGACAAATTATAATTATGCCAACAATTTTATTTAAAATCCATATCCCTCTAACATTAAACCACTTTGCCATATATGATACTATAAATGTTATTCCAAACCACCACAAGATAGCACCTACACCAATACTTATGATTCCACCAATCAGCATCCCAATACTATATTCCGGTAATATAAAACCGAATCTTGCGAACAATCCAATATATAATAGAACGATCAGCACATTGCTGAATGTTAAAAGGAAAGCCGTTAAAAAGTCCTGAGCAAATGTTTGTTTCTGTTCATCTTGCTTATTCAGGCTTTTTACCGGATTGCTTTTATAGATATAATATCCGAACAATCCGAGCAAAAGGCTTCCGATTAATTGCAGGGGTCCCTGGTTCGCCTCAATAAAATTTACTACAACACCCATACCCAGACAGGTAATGGCAGTATATATCATATCAGAGAGAGTCGCTCCCAATCCGGTAACAAATCCATGCCAACGGCCCTTGTTAAGAGTTCTCTGAATACATAATATACCAACAGGGCCCATCGGGGCTGAAATTAATACACCAATTACAATTCCTTTTGTTACCAACCCAAGCATTCAACTAAATTTGCGCTTTTCCGGTGCAAATATACATTCTATCCGGCAAAAAATTGCAGAAATTCAGAAAAACCAACTTAATTATAGTTATATAAGTACCACATTAAGTAAAATTTACACTATTTAATTCCTTTGTACTGTGGCAGAACAACGAATCAACGGTTGTTATGATTTTGTTGATTTATTTTTAATTATAATTGCTTGTTAGTGCTTATCTTTGCAGGGTAAAAAAGGGAGATGTCCCAAAGTTGATTGAAATAACAATAAACGAAAATATGATTCAATTTTTCAAATCCTCAACAGAAACCATCCTGGCAGTAGAGGCTGCTCAATCTTTTTCGTCCGGAGATATTCAGAAACTGGTCTGGTTGTTCAACAATGCTACAGTAGTAGAAGGTGAAAAACTGGAAGGTTGGTTTGTGGGGCCCCGCCGTGAAATGATCACCCCGTGGAGTACCAACGCCGTGGAAATTACCCAGAATATGGGATTAAGTGGAATCAGCCGGATTGAAGAGTACTATCCGGTTTCTTCGGGTGATGCGGAACACGACCCTATGCTGCAACGGATCTATAATGGTTTGGACCAGGGTATCTTTACAATCAGTAAACAACCCGATCCGATTGTTTATATTGAGGATATTGAAGCCTATAATAAACAGGAAGGGCTTGCACTGAGCGAAGACGAAGTGGAGTACCTGAATGAAGTAAGCCAAAAACTGAACCGGAAACTGACGGATAGCGAAGTATACGGTTTTGCCCAGGTGAATTCGGAACATTGCCGCCACAAAATATTTGGTGGAACATTTGTGATCGATGGGGAAGAGAAAGAAAGCTCCCTGTTCAACCTGATTAAGAAAACATCGGCCGAAAACCCGAATAAACTGGTCTCTGCCTATAAAGATAATGTGGCCTTTAACGAAGGGCCTGTTGTTGAACAGTTTGCCCCGGCAAGTGGAGATAAACCCGATTATTTTGAAGTCAGAGATATTAAAACCGTTATATCGCTGAAAGCGGAAACCCATAACTTCCCTACAACAGTAGAGCCGTTTAACGGTGCTGCTACCGGAACGGGCGGGGAGATCCGTGACCGTCTGGGGGGAGGGAAAGCATCGTTGCCGATTGCCGGAACAGCTGTTTATATGACTTCGTATCCGCGTAGCGAAGGTGCCCGGGAATGGGAAAAGATATTAGATCCACGTCCGTGGCTATACCAGACACCGGAACAAATCCTTATCAAAGCATCGAATGGTGCTTCTGATTTTGGGAATAAATATGGTCAACCATTGATTTGCGGCTCTGTACTGACATTTGAACATGAAGAGAATGATAAAAAGTATGGTTACGATAAAGTAATTATGCTGGCAGGGGGTGTTGGTTACGCCAATATGCGCGACGCGCTGAAAGGGGATCCGAAACCGGGTGAAAAAGTTGTTGTAATAGGAGGAGATAACTACCGCATCGGTATGGGTGGTGGTGTTGTATCTTCTGTAAATACAGGACAGTTTACCAGTGGTATTGAATTGAATGCTGTGCAGCGTGCCAATCCCGAGATGCAGAAACGGGCTGCGAATGTGATCCGTGCGATTGCCGAATCGGAAGACAATCCGATTGTTTCTATACACGACCACGGTGCAGGCGGACACCTGAACTGTTTGTCTGAATTGGTGGAAGCGACCGGTGGACGTATTGAAATAGATAAATTACCGGTGGGCGACCCGACTCTTTCCGCCAAAGAGATTATCGGAAACGAGAGCCAGGAACGGATGGGGCTGTTGATAGAAGAAAAAGATGTAGAACGCATTCAACGAATCGCGGAACGCGAACGGGCTCCTATGTATGTAGTAGGGGAGACGACCGACGATATGCAGTTTGTGTTTGAACAGGCCGACGGACAAAAACCCATTGATATTAAACTGGAATATATGTTTGGTAAACCACCTAAAACGGTTATGACTGACCATACGGTGGAAGAGACATTTGCTCCGGTGCAATATAAAGAATCAGAGATACACCATTATCTGGAAAATGTGTTACAACTGGAGGCTGTAGCCTGTAAAGACTGGCTGACAAATAAGGTAGACCGTTCGGTAACCGGAAAGATTGCCCGCCAGCAATGCCAGGGTGAACTACAGTTGCCACTTAGCGACCTGGGTGCGGTAGCGTTAGACTACCGGGGTAAAGCAGGTATTGCTACTTCAATCGGACATGCTCCGCAGGTAGCGATGATCGACCCGGCTGCCGGTTCTGTAATTGCAATAGCCGAATCGTTGACCAACATCGTATTTGCTCCGCTGACCGATCAGTTGGAGGGGGTATCATTAAGTGCGAACTGGATGTGGCCCTGCCGCAACGAAGGGGAAGATGCCCGTTTGTATAAGGCAGTAGAAGCCGCTTCGGACTTTGCCTGTGCTCTGGGGATTAATATTCCTACCGGAAAAGATTCTTTGTCTATGACCCAGAAGTATGGAGATGATAAAGTAATCGCACCGGGAACAGTTATAATCTCGGCAGGAGGTGAAGTAAGCGACATCCGGAAAATTGTTTCTCCGGTGTTGAGTAAAGATAAAAATAGTTACATCTATTATATAGATTTCTCGTTTGATACTTTCAAGCTGGGAGGTTCGGCACTGGCACAGGTATTGAATAAGCTGGGTAACGAAGTGCCGACAGTAAAAGATCCGGACTATTTCCGGGATGCCTTTAACACGATTCAGGAAGCGATTGAAAAAGAGCTTATCCTGGCCGGACACGATATATCTGCCGGTGGTATGCTTACCGCGCTGCTGGAAATGTGTTTCGCAAATGTGGAAGGTGGTCTGGAAGTTAATCTGGATACAATTAACGAAGAAGATATTATCAAAATACTTTTCTCTGAGAATCCGGGAATCCTGGTACAGGTAAAAGATAAGAAAAGTTTTGAAACGTTGCTGAAAGACAATGGTGTAGGATATGCTATCGTAGCGCGTCCGGTAGAAGAACGCCATATGCTGGTTAATAAAGAAGGTATTCAATATCATTTCGGTATTGACTATATGCGCGATGTATGGTACTCGTCTTCTTATAAACTGGATATCAAACAGAGTGGAAGCATTTGCGCCGGAAACCGTTTCGAAAACTATAAGATCCAGCCGTTGGAATTCAAATACAATAAGAACTTTGACGGAACACTGGCTTCGTTAGGCCTTTCGGCCGACCGTCGCCAGCCAACAGGTATTAAAGCGGCTATTCTGCGTGATAAGGGAACGAATGGCGAGCGCGAAATGGCGTACACCTTGTATCTGGCTGGTTTCGATGTGAAAGATGTACACCTGACTGACCTTGCTTCGGGCCGGGAAACACTGGAAGATGTGAACTTCATTGTTTTCTGTGGCGGTTTCTCAAACTCTGATGTGTTAGGTTCTGCAAAGGGTTGGGCTGCCGGTATCCTGTATAACGAAAAGGCGAAGAAAGCAATAGATAACTTCTATGCCCGTAAGGATACATTAAGTCTGGGTATCTGTAACGGTTGCCAGTTAATGGCCGAACTGGAATTGCAGTATCCGGAGCACGAAATGAAGCATAAAATGCTGCACAATGATTCCCATAAATTTGAATCGGAGTTTATCTCCCTTGAAATTCCGAAGAACAATTCTGTCATGTTGGGGTCGTTAAGCGGAACAAAATTGGGTATCTGGGTAGCGCACGGAGAGGGTAAATTCTCGTTCCCATATGAAGAAAAAGAATACCATGTAATAGCTAAATATAATTACGAAGGTTATCCCGCTAATCCGAACGGATCACCCTGGTCGGTAGCCGGTGTATGTTCGAAAGACGGACGTCACCTGTCTCTAATGCCACATCCGGAACGTGCTATCTTCCCCTGGCAATGCGGATATTATCCTGAAGACCGCAAGAAAGACGAAGTAACTCCCTGGATAGAAGCTTTTGTAAATGCCCGCAAATGGGTGGAAATGCAGAAAGCCTAAGACGACATTTGATTTAAAATAAGAAGAGGATTACCGGAAAGGATGAATGTAAAAATCAACCTTTTAGGTAATCCTCTTATTTTTTAGACAGATATTATTATATGTATACTTGTTTTCCTATTTTTGTTCAACGCTTAACGGAATTATTAACTTTAATAAATGAGAGAGTATGAAAAAGATCGTAGCCTTATTATTACTTGCCTTTGCAACTTTACATGCACATGCACAGGAATTTCATGTGATTCCTAAGATCGGACTAAACTTTGCCAATATGACCGGTATCGAAGGAAGTATGAAACCGGGTATGAATATAGGTGTATCCGGCGAATGGATGGTAACCCATAATGTTGCTTTTGAACCCGGACTGTATTTTTCAATGCAGGGATCAAAAGAGTCAGAAGGAGGAATAACTGTGAAGTTAAATACGAACTATATTAATATCCCTCTTTTGGCAAAAGCTTATGTTTATGACGGATTTCATGTTTTTGTCGGTCCGCAAATAGGAATTAATGCTTCTACAAAGGCGAAAGTAAAAAGTTCAGGCGTTTCAATTTCTGCAGATGCTGATAAAATGATGAAGACGATGAATCTGGATTTAGTATTGGGTATCGGATATCAGTTGGATATGGGATTATTACTTTCCCTGAATTATAATGTAGGCTTAACCAATGTTTTGAATCAGGATTATAGAGATGACTATGGAACAAGTTTTAAAGGCGAAAAAAGCCGCCACAGTGTAGTTCAACTAAATGTAGGCTGGCGTTTCTGATAAGTAACCTTACAAATTGATCAAAATCGTTAGAAGCTGCTAAAGAGTAAAACCCTGTCAGGGTTTAATCCTATATATTTATTAACCCGGGGTGTCGTTGTACTTTACCCCGGGCTATTTCTTGATTCCTGTAAGGAATCAAACAGATTATTGTTTATAATTTATAAGTTAGTTTTTAGATATTTACTAGAGAGGTGAATCGTTCTAAATTGTAATCAGAAGTTAATACGTCAATGGGCTGAAAGCCCTAACAGTTTTTAGTCAGATTTAAAAGCCGCAAAATATTTATAGCTGTTTCTTAGTGGTTATAGCTTGTGTATTTGTTTTATTCCTAATGATATACAAAAACATAACAATAATCTCTCTATTGCTTAGAGGTAATAACATCTTCATTCATTTGACAAAGGATTGTAATATGGAGAGTGTACTTTTGCCAGTGTTAAAGGAATCTGAAATTTTGATCCTATTAAGAATTTTTATACCAAGACACATTAATTTCACTCTGATTTGCGAAAGCTGTCTCGGGAAGAGACGGCTTTTTTGTATCTTTACCTATTCAAATTATAATTTATATGCGCGATGAGTAAACCTCTTATATTGATTTCGAATGATGATGGTGTGCAGGCTAAAGGTATTTGTTCACTGATTGATGGTGTACGGGAGTTTGGTGATATTCTGGTTGTTGCGCCGGATGGGCCGCGCTCCGGCATGTCGGGAGCCATTACTTCTACCATACCTATCAAAGCTTCTTTATTGAAAAAAGAAGAAGGATTAACCATATATAGCTGTACGGGAACGCCGGTAGATTGTGTAAAACTGGCGATGAACCAACTGACGGATAGAAAACCGGATCTGGTGATTTCCGGAATTAATCATGGTTCGAATATGGCTATTTGTGTTCATTATTCGGGTACAGTAGGCGCTGCTATAGAGGGGTGCATATTTGGTGTTCCTTCTATTGCCGTATCGGTGACCGATCATTCTCCGGATGCTGATTTTGGCGAAACAGTGCGTTTGCTTCGCCAGGTGGTACCGGTAGTTTTGAAAGAAGGGCTTCCTGCCGGTACTTATCTGAATATGAATGTACCCAATATACCGGAAGTGAAAGGTATTAAAGTGAAACAGCAGGCAGCGGGAAAATGGATCAATGAATATATGTGCTCAGAGAATGCGTTGGGCCATCCTGTTTATTGGCTGACAGGTGATTTTTGTAACAGTGATCCGGAGAATCCGGAAAATGATACAACGGCACTCGATAATGGATATGCCTCGCTGGTGCCCTGTAAAATAGATGTAACGGATTATAATTACCTGGATACATTAAATAACCTGTTTTCTTAAATACGATTTTTCTATGAAGTATTATCTGATTGCCGGGGAAGCTTCCGGAGATTTACATGCTTCGAATCTGATGAAGTCTTTGAAAGAAGAAGACCCACAGGCTGAATTTCGCTTTCTGGGCGGCGATCTGATGCAATCCGCTGGCGGTACTCTGGTAAAGCATTACCGGGAAATGGCATTTATGGGTTTTATTCCGGTATTGATGAATCTGAAAACGATTCTGAAGAATATGGAGGTTTGTCGGAATGATATACGCGCTTACCAGCCGGATGTGGTGATATTGGTAGATTATCCGGGTTTTAACCTGAAAATAACTAAATATGTGAAAGAGCAGTTGCATCTGCCTGTTTACTATTATATTTCTCCCAAAATATGGGCATGGAAACAATACCGTATCAAAGCTTTCCGTAAGTATGTGGACAGGGTGTTCTGTATCCTTCCTTTTGAGAAAGAGTTTTTTAATCGTCTGAATTATCCGGTTGATTATGTGGGGAATCCCTCTGTTGATTCTGTCGCGGAATTTCGTGCCCACTATACTCTTTCACCGGAAGAGTTTTACGAACAGCACCAGCTGCAAAAAGGAAAACCTATAATTGCCCTGTTATCGGGGAGCCGGAAACAGGAGATAAAAGATAATTTGCCTTCTATGCTGGAGGTGGTATCTGCTTTTCCGGATTACCAACCGGTTATAGCCGGCGCGCCGGGAATAAATGAAGATTATTATGCCTGCTATACCGACGGGAAAAAGGTATCGATCGTTTTTGGCCAGACTTATCCGCTCCTGACTCATAGTACGGCTGCCCTGGTTACATCGGGTACCGCTACTCTGGAAACATCTCTTTTCCGTGTGCCCCAGATAGTTTGTTATTATACACCTATAGGGCCTGTAACCGGAGCTATTTTCCGTAACCTGTTTCCTATAGAGTATATCTCGCTTGTAAACCTGATAGCAGGACGTGAGGTTGTGCAGGAATTGTTTGCAAATAAATTTACGATTACAAATATTTATAACGAACTTCATAAAATTTTAACTGATACCGGATACCGCCGGCAGATGCTTTCCGGTTATGACGAAGTAATAACAATGCTGGGTAAACCGGGTGCTTCGCAATGTGCCGCTCACCTAATTATCCAATCTTTAACACATTAACAAATTTAATTTCCTGGCTTGCAGCAAATCAACGTTTTTATACATCTTTTTATTTGAGTGTGAATAGAGACAACTCCGAGAATGAAAATGATGAAGACGTTGATGAAGCTTTTATTGATCCTGCCTGCAATAAGTATTTATTCCTATTCCCTTCTTGTTTGAATGAGGATAGTAATGATGCAGACCTGGATGGATATTATGTAACAGTTGTCCCCGGAGAGAGTGGCTCATTTTATCTGGTCACAGATGAAGGGGAAACACTGGAACCCATAAAGAATTATACTTTTAAACCGGAAAGACGCCAGCGAGCGGTAGCGGTTTTTACTTTGCTGGAAAAAGAATCTGTTTTGTATGATAGGATGATAGATGTACACCGGTTGGATACTTTCCTTACAAAACCGATTGTTGAAAATCTGGGCGACAGAAATACCGAAGTATATGGAAATGACCCGGTTTTTATTAATAAATATTGGATTGGCGACGGTTTTCTGAATATATGGTTCAGTACATACCAGGGTAATAAAACGCATGTTATAAACCTGATTCAGGTAGACCCGGAGAATAATCCTTATGAGTTAGAGTTCCGGCATAATGCTAACAACGATAGTCGCTATCAGATTGGCTACGGAATCGTAGCATTTGATCTGTCTCATTACCTTATACAAACGGTGAAAAGGTGAAGCTGAGATTTAAATTTAACGAAGAAGGAACCGGAATAAGGTATAGTGAACAGATGGAGTATAACTCCAAAGCACAGGTTCTTCCGGGTAATCCGGAAATCCCGCAGGCAACGCTTCCAGGAAACAGACTATTGATTTTTAATTAACACCTTCCCACATAACTTTTATTTTTATCATTTAGTTCAGAGAAGACGGGCATCGTGATGATGCCTTTCTTTTTTTATATATTTTCGTGTACCGGATGCAACACTTCCGGAAATTTACCGTATTTATAAATAGATGAATGAAACAACCGAATATCTGATCAGAGGTTGCAGAAATGGGAAACATTCTTCGCAACAACTCTTATACCGGAAATATGCACGCAAACTCTATGTTACCTGCCTGCGTATTGTGGGTAGTACAGTGGAAGCTGAAGAGGCCACGCAGGATAGTTTTCTCAAAATATTCAACCGGTTGGATCAATACAATGATTCTTTAAATTTTGAAGCCTGGATACACCGGATTGCCGTACATACAGCCATTGATTATGTAAGACGACAGGAACCGGAATGGGTAGATCTTTCCCTTAATTTAATGATTCCCGGGGAAGAAGGACCTGATGAAGATGAAATTGAATATTCGGTAAATCAGATAAAAGAGGCCATGACAAAATTGCCGTCCGGCTACAGAGTCATTCTTTCTCTTTATCTGTTTGAGGGATACGATATGGAGGAGATATCTTCTATATTGAATATTAAACCGGCCACTGTAAGAAGCCAATACATGCGGGCCAAAAGGAAACTGATAGAAATTATTTCAAAGAATTGACAAATGGATAAGTTAAAGTCATTTATAGATAATAATAGGGATGCGTTTGATGATGTACCTCTTCCGGAAGGGCATTGGGAACGGTTTGAAAAAAACTTCCTGGCAAAAATTCTAACCGGATAAAGCGCTATAGTCTGATTGGTCTTGTTGCGGCAGCATCCGTTGTATTGTTTCTGTTTCTAACCATACCTGCAGAATGGGTAGAAGATAAATTTCAGATGACTGCCGATGTTTGTGAAAACCAGCAGGAAATGGAGGAATTAAAAATGTATTATGAAATGCAGATATATAATGTGGTTTCGCGCATGGAGAATATAAAGGAAGACAGTGATTCTCCTCTTGTGGTCGGTTTAATGGAAGCATCCCAACAGGTGTTGTCAGGAAACAACCGCTTTGAAAAAACAGTATTGCCCGGATTGCCCTGTTCCGACGATGGTCTGTTTGTAGTAAATCAACATTATTCTACCAGCCTGCAAAGCCTCCGCAGAATGCTGGATCAAATGGAGCAATATACAAGTAATAATAACAATTAAAACGTAATAACATGAAAGCAATAAACAAATATGCAGGCAGAATCCTATTCATTTTTAGTCTATTGATATGCCTGTCTGTATCTGTGCAGGCAGAAGAGTATGGGTTAGCTACAGTAGAACGGACCAAAGAACTGGGAGGCATATATAGTGTTAAAAATGGAGGAAAGGTAGATATACGGAATATGTATGGAGGGATTACAGTAAGCCATTGGAAGAAGAAAAATGAGGTAGAAATAAAAGTAATTGTTACAGCAAAAGCAGGAAGTGAACAACAGGCATTTGCTATTCTTGAACGTGTAAATGTTACTTTTACAGATAAGCCTTTGGAGGTAGTTGCAAAGACAGACATTAGGTCGCAAAATAATAAAAAAGGTGAAAGCTTGGATGTTCATTATTATATTACTGCCCATCCGGATATTGCCATGAAGTTAGACCAGCAATATGGAAATATCAATTTGCCTGATGAGAATAACACAAAAATAGATTTGATTGTAAAATATGGAAATATCCGTGGAGGAGATTTTGCTCAAAAGTTAGATATTCAGGCTGCTTATAGCAATGTTACTATAGGAGACGCTATGGATGTGAAGTTCGATCTGGCTTATTGCGGAGATGTAAACGTAAGAAATGGAAGAAGTATACAGGCGGATGCCAGATATTCAAATATAAAACTGAATGAAGTAGGTGATTTAAAAGTTGAAATGAAGTATGGAAACCTGAGTGTTAAAGAAGTAGGTAGCTTTTCGTATGGTATGAAATATAGTGATGCAAAAATCGGAAGTTTGCACAGAGAACTGAAAGTAAGTGAAATGGCTTATTCTAATGTGACGGTGGATAGAGTGGCTCCTACAGTAACAAGTATCTATGCAAGTTCCAGATATGGTAATCTCACCCTTTCAGTACCGGAAGGTTTAGCATTTGAAGTGGAAGCCAAAGGTATGAAATACGCCAGTTTTAACATGAATGGATTTGATGCCACTCATACCCATGTAGAAGCTCCCAGCTATTATAAATATACCATTAAAGGTGGAGGACAAACAAAAATCAGGTATGAAGGAAACAACTATGGTAATTTAACTATAAGAAAATACTAAAAAATCCCTTCCTGAGAAACCTCTGTTCGGCGTAGCGAAGACGCCAATGTCATCAACTTAAGAGTTTTTGGTCAGAGGGGATTTGTAATCCCCGGCTAACGAGTATTAGGATCTGTGATCCGACAAACAAATGAATACCCATTAAATAGAGAGTTAGGAATCTTTAAGCGGATTACAAATCCTTATATTCCACAGGCGGGGATTGCAAATCCCCTTCGACCAACAAAACAAGAAAAAATCCTTAAGTTGATGGCATTGGCGAAGATGCTACGTCGAACAGGGGCGACGACGCTACGTTGAACATGGTAGTTATCAACTCAGTTCGCCGCGAACAATCTCTTCTTTATCTTTGTCCCAGTATATCGTACGGCCTTCCAGGTAAGCACGGGTACCCATGTGGGCGGTCATAGCCTCCTCAAAGGCCTGATCTATATCACAACTTGGTGTTTTGCCCTGACGGATACATTCCAGCCATTCACGGATATGTAAATGGGTTGTATCATACCGTTTGCCATTTACGTAGGTATAGAGGAGACCCCGTTTGGCAAAATAAAGTTCTGTGGGAGATGTTACAGAGTCGGAACTATTCTGTCCCGGTACATAAGTATAGAAAGGATCTTCGGTGGGTATTATGCCCTGTCTGATCTTTTCGGCATAACGGGTCGAATCTCCGTCGACGGTTACTTCCAGAATATTTGAAACTTCCATGGAAGCGTCATGTCCCATGAATACTTTCCCGCGATTGCGTGAACTGGCCAGCGTGGCGCTATACAACATCGTCATGTTTTGATCAGGAAATTCAAAGGTAGTCCGTAACACATCCGGCACCGTACGGCCGTCTTTAAAGAAATAAACACCTCCGGAGGATGTGGCCGAATGAGGAATGCCCACTTTCATGATTTGGTTTACCGCATCGTATTCATGTGTCAGCAAATCGCCGGATAATCCTGTACTGTAATCCCACCAGCAACGCCAGCGGAAGAAACGTTCCAGACTGAACTTACTCCGGTCTTCCGGTCCAATGTAGCGTTCGAGCCCATATTTCATCATGTAATCCGTATACTCTTTGATTCGTTCCGGGTCACCTTCAAACTGTTTCCAGTCTATTGTCTGTGGGGAAGCGCCTTCAATAATATCATATACCCATGCACCGTTAGGAGAATTACGGTTGGTGCATACCTCAATCAGATTAACGGGGCCTAATAACCCTTTTCCGATGATCTCGGCGGCTTTCTGGTAACAATCGGTCTGACGTCCCTGGTGTCCTAACTGAAATACGATACTGGTCTCTTTAACCACTTTTCTAACTTCATAAGTTTCGGGAACTGTCCATGAGAGAGGCTTTTCTACATACACATGTTTGCCGGCTCTGGCAGCATCTATCGTCATTGTACTGTGCCAGTGGTCAGGTGTTGCTATGATCACAGCATCAATATCATCCGCAGCCAATAATTCTTTGTAGTGACGGTAACGTTTAGGTGCTTTGCCGTATTTTCCATTACTTCCTTCTTTATTTATATTGGAACCGGCTAATACCGCATCTTCACTATATACATCAAATATGTCGCAAACACCGTTTACCACCACATTCAGGTCGTCCTGTTCGAGGTATTGCTGGTAACGGTTATCGTTTCTGTTATTTTTATTCCCCTCAATCATACTGTCGATCCAGGAAGGTTCGGCAAATCCGGCAGCCCGGAGTAATTGTTTACCACGGATACCAAATCCGATAATACCCAAACGGATTTGTTTTCCATCTGCCGCAGGTTCCAGAAAAGAGGCTCCTTCTTTACTTACCGGAAATATATCGGGAATGTTCCGTCCGGTACGTTCCTGCTTTTGTTTTTTATAAACCCCGTATGCCAAAGCGCCTAATACAGGTACTGTAGCCAATGTTTTTAATGCCTCCCGGCGTCCTTTGGAAGGTTGTTTCTGACCGGGTTCTTTATTTATTTCGTCTGTCGCCATTGCTTCAAATTAGTTTGTAAGTAATAAAAAATGAAGGCACCCGTTTAATTAATAGCCGGTCTAATCCGATAACTCTGGCTGTAGGATAGGCAAAAAGTGCTCCTAAAGCAGCAAACTCTACCAGATTTTTGTCAATCCAGAGATAAGAGCCTTCGAAAGGCATTAGATAAGAAAGTCCTACAAGAGAAGGGTGGGATAATGAATACATAACTAAAAGGCACATTCCCCCGATACAGGCCAAACGAGCCATACAACCGGCTATCAGAGCAAAACCAATAAGAACCAAGCTCCATTCATTGACGAAATTAATAACCTGCATCAATCCGGCATTTTGAGTCAGCTTGATAAAAAAGTCGGCGGCAGGACCTTTTGAATCCAATAAATAGGGGAGGGAAGTCCATTTGGGATTTAACAATTTAACAATCCCTTCATACAGAAAATGCCAGCCGATAAATACGCGCAATATAACTAACCACGTTAGTTGCGGTTTGGTATAACAATATTGAATATCCATTAAATATGATCTAAGAATGAAATTATAAATATATAACAGAAAATACCCGGAGCTGAATTGGTTATTCAGGCTCCGGGTATTTTAGTATGTGAGATTAAAAACTCCTGTTATCCGTTAGTAGGATTAATCCAGGATTTTTACTTTCATGTTGCGGAACCATACATCATCACCATGATCCTGTAATCCGATGAATCCTTCACGGTTTTCGCCACCGCAGTTCAGCAATAATTCATATGCCAGAGGCCATTTGTCCTTGCTGAATTTGCTATTATCAAGCATTTCTTTCCATTGTTGTGTCCACAGGTGATATTCAACAACAGCCTCGCCGTTCTGATAATAAACAACAGTGCCTTTATAGCAAAGAATTTTACCGGAATTCCATTCACCGTAAGGTTTGGAATTTTGAGGTTTAGCCGGGATCATGTCATATAAAGAGGCCGACATGCGGTTACCATCTTTACCTAAACGGGCATCGGGATGATTTTCGTTATCCAATACCTGGTATTCCGGAGAAGAAATATAAGAAGGCTGGTCTTCTACTTCCTGGATCAGGATAAATACACCAGAGTTAGAACCTTTAGCCACTTTCCATTCGAATTCGAATTCGAAGTTTTGTAATTTGTGTGCAAAGATCAGGTCACCACCGTCACCTTCCTGTGCTTCACCACCTCCGGTTCCGTTAAATTTGATAGCTCCGTCTTCGACAGTCCAGCGTGCAGGAACAACTGTTTGGTTGTATCCCCGCCAGCCATTCAGGCTTTTACCATCAAAAATAGTAATCCAGCCATCGGCATCTTTAGGAAAATTATCTAAATCTACAGTAGGCAAATCCAGTAATTTGTATTCAGGAACTTCTGCTTCCGCTTCTACTTTTGTTTCGGCAGTCGTTTCTGCTTTGTTGCTTCCACCCCCACAGGAAGTGAAGAAACACATCATAACTGCTGCACTCGCTAATAATACTGACTTTTTCATTTTTCTTTGATACTATTTTTTATTTAATTATTTCGGCATATCAACCAGATTCCAACCTGCACGATAATTGTGCTTGATCAGTTCTTCTGCAAATTGTTTTGCATTGATCGGATCTGTTTTATCTTTCGCAAATGTAGGATGCCCATCTTTAATTTTGAATCCGTCACGGATTACGATTTCGATCGTTTCGTCATCACCGATGTTAGTGAAGCGCATGTTAGGACCATCCCACAGAAGTTCTTTATTCAGTTCCTGTAAACGAACAGCCAATACACCCATAACTACCATTTCGTTGAATGGTCCTGCTTCAGAGAAGTCGGATTTGGTTTTCACGCGGCTAGCTGCATTTTCTTTAGCAGCACGGATAAAGTCTTTTTCGTGACCACCGCTTGTTGCATCAGGAACCCGGCGGCATACTTTAGGAGCATTTGGTACACGTCCTGATAATAACCAGGGTCTTACACCATAGCAACCGCACATCAGTGTGTCTTTTGTTCCGTGGAAAATTACACCACCACCTTCGTCGTTCATGTTTCTTCCGGCAGGGAATCCTACAGGCATTGGCGGACGAAGTCCTCCATCATACCAGTGTACTTCTACTTCAGGAAGAGCTACTTTCGGCATATTATCACGAGCCGGGAAAATAAGTTGTACGTGTTGTGCACTTGGAGCACAATCTCTTAACAATAAGGTAGACGATCCCTGAACTCTTGTTGGGTATCCCAGTTTCAAACCTTTAAATACAGGATGAAGGATGTGGCAAGCCATATCGCCCAATGCTCCGGTACCATATGACCACCAACCACGCCAGTTCCATGGATGATAAATGTTATTGTAAGGTTTCAATTCTGCCGGACCGGTAAACAGATCCCAGTTCAGAGTTGAAGGAATTTTGTCCGCTTTTTCAGGAGTCATTAATCCCTGTGGCCATATCGGACGGTCAGTGAACGCTTCAACTTTGGTTACTTCACCGATTTCACCATTCCAGATCCACTCACAGATCAGGTCTACACCTTCTGCAGAAGAACCCTGGTTACCCATTTGAGTAGCTACCTGGTATTTATCAGCCAGTTTAGTAAGCAGGCGTGATTCATATACAGAGTGAGTCAACGGTTTTTCGCAATACACATGTTTACCCATGCTGATCGCATCAGAAGCAATAATAGCGTGAGTATGGTCGGCAGTAGCTACCATAACCGCATCAATCGAGCTACCCATTTCATCGAACATCTTGCGATAGTCCCAATACTTTTTAGCCTGCGAATAACGATCGAAAGTTTTCTTAGCGTACTTCCAGTCTACATCACACATAGCTACCAGGTTTTCACCTTCCATGTTGCGCAATACACCTGCACCTCTACCACCAATACCAACACCGGCAATATTCAATTTGTCTGTTGGTGCGGTATGTCCATGACTTTTACCTAAAATAGAATTCGGAACAATGGTTAATGCAGCAGCTGCTACTGTTCCTTTTTGAAGAAAAGATCTTCTTGAAATGTTTGACATAATACTTTAATTTAAAAGAGATTAGCACTTAAAATATATAATATTGTTAATTGTCAGCGACTTTATTCTGGTCCAAATTGGCACAAATATAACCAATACCATGCTGAGAACAAGGTTTTAGCTGTCCTTTCTGTGTTAAAATAAATATTTTTAACAATAATTAAACACAAATATTTATTGCCTGTTTTTACTATTCTTCTATCACAAATATATACAATAATTGGATGTGTTTAACCGTTATTTTTAAGTAGAAACGTATTTGATATAGTTTTCGGTGAGATTTCTTTCAGTTTATTTTCCTTTTTAAAGGAATGTTTTTATATTTGACTGACATTTGCAATAATTCAACAAACCTCGAATCACTGTTGTTATATAATATAAGTTTAAAGTATGAAACAAAAACCGGTAGATGTAGGAATAGTAAACTTTTATCCGGAAGGTTTCCGGGAAAGTAAACCAGGGAAAATACTCTGTATGATTATTCCGGTCAGACTGTTTACTCTGTTCTGTGGCCTAATATTCTGTGAATTAAATGAACGCGCAATAAATCCTTAAAAAAATTGTCTTATGATTGAAAATGTTGACATTTCGCTAATCGATTGGTCAAGGGCGCAATTTGCACTTACAGCCATGTATCACTGGCTTTTTGTACCACTAACTCTTGGTTTGGGTATCATAATGGCTATCATGGAGACCATTTATTACAAAACGGGAAGGGAGTTCTGGAAAACGACTGCTAAATTCTGGCAGAAAATGTTCGGAATTAACTTCGTTATTGGTATAGCTACCGGGTTGATTCTTGAATTCGAGTTCGGAACAAACTGGTCAAACTATAGCTGGTTTGTGGGCGACATATTTGGTGCTCCGCTGGCAATCGAAGCTATTGTGGCTTTCTTTTTGGAAGCAACTTTCATCGCGGTTATGTTTTTTGGCTGGAATAAAGTAAGCAAAGGATTCCACCTGGCCTCTACCTGGTTAACATTTGCCGGGGCTACTCTTTCTGCTTTATGGATACTTATCGCGAATGCCTGGATGCAGTATCCGGTAGGTATGCAATTTAATCCGGATACGGTACGAAATGAAATGTTTGATTTTGCAGCTGTGGTCTTCTCGCCGGTTGCGATTAATAAATTTTTCCATACAGTTTTTCCGGTTGGATTGTCGGGGCTATCTTTACAATGGGAGTAGGAGCCTGGTACCTGATCAGGAACCGGGAAAAAGAGTTCGCTATGGCCAGTATTAAAATCGGAGCAATTTTTGGATTGGTGGCCTCTTTGTTGGTTCTTTATACCGGCGATGGTTCCGGTTATCAGGTAGCTCAGAAGCAACCGATGAAACTGGCGGCTATGGAAGGGCTTTATAAAGGTGAAAACGGGGCCGGGCTGGTTGCTATCGGCCTGTTAAATCCTAAGAAACAAAGTTATGACGACGGGGTTGGTCCTTTTCTATTTAATATCCGCATGCCTAAATTGTTATCCATGCTGGCAGAACGTGATATGGATGCCTTTGTTCCGGGTATTGATGACATCCTGGAAGGTGGATACGAACTAAAAGACGGTTCGAAAGCCTTATCGGCAGAAGAAAAAATAGAGAAAGGGAAAATCGCTATTCAGGCATTAGCCGCTTACCGGGAGGCATCCAAAAAACAGGATGAACAGGAAATGAAACGCCAGCGTTCTGTTCTGGACGAGAACTTTTCTTATTTCGGATACGGATATATTACGGATCCGGCCCATCTGATACCGCCAGTCGGGCTTACCTTTTATTCTTTCCACATAATGGTTATTCTGGGATGTTATTTTATCCTTTTATTCCTGGTAGTACTCTTCTTTGCGTATAAAAAGGATCTTACAAAGATAAAATGGTTGCAGTGGATATGTTTGCTTTCCATTCCGTTGGCTTATATTGCAGGCCAGGCAGGCTGGATCGTGGCCGAAGTAGGACGGCAACCCTGGGCCATACAGGATATTATGCCCACAGCAGTAGCGGTTTCGCAGCTGAAAACCTCGTCTGTACAGATTACTTTCTTTACTTTCCTGGCCCTGTTTACTGTTTTATTGATTGCAGAAATAGGAATCATGGTGAAAGCAATTAAAAAAGGCCCCGAAACCGGGAATGATATATCTAAAGAACTTCATTAAACTTGAATATTATGGATAGCACATATAGTTTTCTTCAACATTACTGGTGGTTGGTTGTCTCTTTGTTAGG
Source organism: Tannerellaceae bacterium (assembly GCA_021203545.1). Classification (GTDB taxonomy): domain Bacteria; phylum Bacteroidota; class Bacteroidia; order Bacteroidales; family Tannerellaceae; genus UBA4116. Next base: position 35,067 of record JAJQAZ010000065.1, read on the forward strand.
CGCCTTCCTGGTATTTCTGTTATTTGTGCAGGGCGGACAGTCTCTGCTTTTCACTTTAGGAAAGACGGATACGCAACAAAAAATGCTGCTTAATTCCACCGGCCGTAAATGGGAGTTCACATTTACAACATTGGTTACTTTTGGGGGAGCCTTTTTTGCCTCCTTTCCTCTTTTTTATTCAACAAGCTTCGGCGGGGCCTACTGGGTGTGGATGCTTATACTCCTGTGTTTCGTTCTGCAGGCTGTTTCATATGAATACCAGAATAAAAAAGGCAATCTGTTAGGTAAAAAGACTTATCAGATATTTCTTATCATAAACGGCGTTGCCGGACCTGTTTTGTTAGGTACTGCAGTGGCAACCTTCTTTAATGGAGCCGAATTCTTTGTCCGGAAAGACCAGTTAACCGATCTTGCCATGCCGGCGATATCGTCCTGGGCCACTCCCTGGCATGGGCTTGAAGCCGCCTTTGTGATCTGGAACTTATGTCTCGGGCTTGCCGTATTTTTCCTGGCCCGGGTATTGGCTATTCTATATTTTATTAATAATATAGAAGAGGCGGATATTCTATCCCGCTGCCGCAAACAGTTAATCCCGAATACCGGTTTATTCCTTTTGTTCTTTCTGGTATTTTTAGGCCATGTCTTGTTGAAAGACGGATTTGCAGTAGATCCCGCGACTGCGGAAGTATATATGCAGCCCTATAAATATTTATGAATCTTTTGCAGATGCCTTATTTGGCAATTGTTTTACTGTTGGGAGTAGCAGGGGTATTGTATGGCATTATAAAAACAATTCTTACTCCGGAGTGGCATAAAGGTATCTGGTTTGCCGGAACAGGAACAGTACTTACTGTTTTGGCTTTATTACTGTGTGCCGGATGGAATAATACGGCTTATTATCCTTCATTGGCTGATTTGCAAAGCTCGCTTACTATTGCAAACAGCTCATCCAGTTTCTTTACATTGAAGGTGATGAGTTATGTATCTCTTTTGGTTCCGTTTGTACTGGCTTACATCTTTTATGCCTGGAGATCTCTTGATTTGCATAAAATAACCAGCGATGATGTAACAGGAAATGATCATTCTTATTGATACGGATAGACATAAAAAAGGAAACGGCGCAACTAACGTTGGGCCGTTTCTACATTTAACCGTTTTAAACAAAAAGAAAAAGTTAGTTAAGGTTTAGAACAAAATATAATATTAAATCATATTTTTCGTTTTCAAAACGTACTGTTTGTACGTACCACAAAGATACGTAAATATTTATTTCATGCCAATTTATTCATACTTTTTTTGCATAATTTAGACAAACACCCTTCTATTTTTGCCTATCTTTGATCAATCTTATAGATATTGGATTTGCATGTTGAAATTTGAAGTAAATATATTAGGGTGTGGTTCTGTTCTGCCGACAACCAAACATAATCTTAGTTCGCAGGTATTAAATATAAATAATCATCTATACATGGTTGATTGTGGCGAGGGTACCCAGTTGCAGTTACGTCGTTTACGTCTTAACTTCAACAGGCTTCAGCATATTTTTATCTCTCATTTACACGGAGACCATTTTTTTGGTTTACCCGGGCTAATATCAACTTTCTCACTTTTAGGCCGTACCTCTGCTTTGACTATTCATGCAGAGAAGGAGCTGGGCGCTTATTTAATACCTATCCTTGACAAATATTGTAAAGATCGCCCTTTTGAACTGATGATACATCCCATTGATCCGGAAAAGCACGAAGTAATATGGGAAGATAAGACCGTAACAGTCTATTCTATTCCTTTAAAACACCGGGTTCCTACCTGTGGATTCCTTTTCCGGGAGAAACCCAGAGAACCTCATCTTATAAAAGAGATGATTGATTTTTATAAAATTCCGGTCAAAGAGTTGCAACTGATAAAAAAAGGGGCGGACTTTATTACTCCTGACGGTGAGGTGGTGGCAAATAAACGGCTAACAAAGCCGGCTCTTCTTCCCAGAAGCTATGCTTACTGTTCGGATACGGCCTATAATCCGGAGATAATCCCATTTATTCAGGGAGTAGATATGCTTTATCACGAAGCAACTTTTGCAGAAAAAGATAAAGAAAGAGCCCGGCAAACCTGCCATTCAACTGCTATAGATGCAGCTACTATCGCCAGAGAGGCAAAAGCCGGAAAGTTAGTGTTAGGACATTTCTCTGCAAGGTATAAGGACGAGGCCATATTTTTGTCTGAAGCAAAAACTGTTTTTGAAAATACACAGCTTGCAGGGGAGAATAGTGTAATTGTCTTGTAATCTGTATTTTGCTTTATTTAGGCTTGTCTTATGAAATGATTTTTAAGAAATTTGCTGCCTGTTTTTTACCTTTTTTGTGTGAATATTAAACTAAAATACGCTTTATTTGTTCCATTATTTGAGTAATATAAAAATATGAAGAAGTCGACGATCTGGATGTTGGTTTTGGTGATGTTGTTCGCTTTTGCCGGATTGCTGTCTTTGCAGGTGCAATACGTTTTCAGTCTACTCAAAACCCGGAGTGAACAATTCAATGAAACTGTAAAGAAAAGTCTGACTCAGGTTGCCCGCAATCTGGAGATTGACGAATCAAGACGGTTTCTGGAAGAAGATATACGTCGTGGTACAGCCCCCGAATTTACATATTCTACGCCGGGTACTTTGCGTGGATTGGGTGAAATCAGTACCCAGGAACAAATATCTGTACAGATAGACGATCAGAGTATTTCTTATCAGATACAACTGGAAAAATTCAGCCGTCCGCCTTTTAATCCATTGGGAGCAAATAAACGTACTTCCGGAAATAGTATAGAAAGTACATCAAAAGACCTGCTGGAAGATTATAAAAATCGTTATCGTTACAATCAGGCATTATTGCATGAAGTAATTGTTAATATGCTGGCTACATCTAATCTCACACCTATTGAGGAACGAATTGATTTTAAAAAGTTAAATATTTATTTAAAAACAGAGTTTAAGAATAACGGTCTCGAACTTCCTTTTGTGTTTACTGTTATTAATAAAGATGAAAAAGTGGTATATCAGAGTGGAGCGTTGCAGCGGCAGCCGAAAGCGTCGGATGTATTAACAACAGTATTGTTTCCAAACGATCCTCCATCCCGGTTGAATTATCTGAAAGTATATTTTCCCGGAAAATCCAGTTATATATTTGGTTCGATCGTTACATTCCTGATCCCATCTGTCATATTTTCGCTGTTATTGCTGGTGACTTTCACATTTACTATATATATAGTATTCCGCCAGAAAAAATTGTCGGAAATGAAGAACGATTTTATTAATAACATGACACACGAGTTAAAGACGCCGGTATCAACCATCTCACTGGCGGCGCAAATGCTGAAAGATTCGGATATTACCAAAAGTCCGGATGTATTCAGGCATATCTCGGGGGTTATTAATGACGAGACAAAACGGTTAGGTTTTTTGGTTGAAAAAGTGCTTCAAATGTCACTTTTCGAACGTCAGAAAGCTGCACTGAAACTGAAAGAGATTGATGCAAATGATTTGTTGGCAAATATTGCCAATACATTTGTATTGAAAGTTGAAAAATATGGTGGTTCGATGGATATAGATCTGCAGGCAATAGATTCTACAATCTATGCGGATGAAATGCATATTACCAACGTAATGTTTAATTTGATGGACAATGCTGTAAAATACAGGCGTCCGGAAGTACCATTGGAGTTAATGGCGAGAACATGGAATGAAAATGGAAAACTAATGATATCTATTGAGGACAATGGTATCGGGATAAAGAAAGAATACCAGAAGAAAGTGTTTGACCGCTTTTTCAGGGTACCTACCGGTAATGTCCACGATGTGAAAGGATTTGGTCTTGGTCTTGCTTATGTACGGAAAATTATGGAAGACCATAATGGTAGCATCCGTGCGGAAAGTGGGAACAATAATGTAGGAACGAAATTTATAATTACTTTACCTCTAATAAAAAGTTAGTCATGGAAGAAAAACTTAAAATTTTATTTTGCGAGGACGATGAAAACCTCGGAATGTTATTAAGAGAATATTTACAGGCGAAAGGTTGTGTAACAGATCTGTTCACAGATGGTGAAGCAGGATATAAAGGATTTACAAAAGGACAATATGATTTATGTGTGCTCGATGTGATGATGCCTAAAAAAGACGGTTTCACACTGGCACAGGAAATCCGTTCCATTAATCCCGATATACCCATTATTTTCCTTACTGCTAAAACAATGAAGGAAGATATTCTGGAAGGCTTCAAGATTGGTGCGGACGATTACCTGACCAAACCATTTAGTATGGAAGAACTTTTGCTGCGTATCGAAGCAATTCTGCGTCGTGTAAAAGGTAAAAAACTGAAAGATATTCCATTCTATAAATTAGGAAACTTCCTGTTTGATACTCAGAAACAAACGTTGGCTATAGGCGACAAAGTAACTAAACTGACCACCAAAGAGTGTGAACTGCTTAGTCTTCTTTGTGCACATGTAAACGAAATTCTGGAACGTAACTATGCACTGAAAACAATCTGGGTAGACGATAACTACTTCAATGCCCGTAGCATGGACGTGTACATTACAAAGTTGCGTAAACTGCTGAAAGATGATCCGGGAATTGAAATCATCAACATTCACGGAAAAGGATATAAACTGATCACTCCTTCCGGCGAAGAGCAGGCAAGAGAAGACGGAATTCAGGTTTTATAAACCATACAGGAGATAATTGATCTCCGGAAAAAGTTCCCCTGTTTTAAACTCTTTTTACAAAAGAAAGGGCTTAAATAGGGGAACTTTTTGTTTTTAACTAAACAATTAAAGTGCTATTTCGTTTTATACCTAAATAAGCATATCTTTAAAACAGGTAAAAATGAAATATCTTATAATTATAGGCTTGGTTACCGGTTTGTTAACCGGATGCCATAACAAAAGAACATCCACTCCGGATGAATCATTCAGAGTAGATGAAATCGACTCTGTAGACCAAATAGAAGATTATAGTACATATAATGACATGGATACAGTCGGATATTATGGAGTTTTTGAAGGAATGACTGCTCCCAACAGTCGTACCGTTAAGGCAAAGCTAACACTGTATGATAATAACCGATATATTATTCATTCTGTAGATTTAGATGATGATACAAAAACGGAAGAAGAAGAGGGTACCTATCTCATCTTTGGTGATTTGTTGACTCTTACACCGGATCATAACGGTACAGAACAATATTATAAAACCAATGATGAACATTTAATCCCATTAGATGATCAAAAACAGGAAATAAAAGGAATCCATTCTGAAAACCTCCGGTTGGTAAGAATCCCGGATTGATTCATTCCCTCTTTAAAAGCATTTAGGGGTTGCCCTGAGTCCGGCGTATTTCGCGGGGAACAAAGGGTCTTAACCTCGTGACATTAGTCAGGAGGTCATGTTAAACGGGATAGAAGATCAAAAATTATTCCCGGACTGACGTTTGTATTTACCTTTATATTTTATTCAACCGCTTCTTCCAAAATAAAAATCCGGTATAAGTTATAGCTGTAATACTTAACCCTGCGATTTGTGATATAGTAGCCGGAAGATTTAGCCCTTCGGGTGCGATTAATATATAGGTGGAACATACGGCGGTCATAAACAGGGCCGGGATCAGTGTAATGATATAGATCCGTTTGGTAGAGGCAAGCCACACAGTTAGTGCCCATAAGGTAAAGACTGCCAACGTTTGGTTTACCCATGCAAAATAACGCCAGATAATAGAGAAATCAATTTGCAGAATCAGGAATCCTACTGCAAACAGGGGAAGTGACACCATTAACCGTTTCAAAACCGGCTTCTGGTCCAGATGAAGAAAATCGGCAACAATTAACCTTGCTGAGCGGAAAGCGGTATCACCCGATGTGATCGGAGCGGCAATGACTCCTAAAATAGCCAGGAATCCGCCCAAAGTACCTAACCACTCTTTCGTGATACTATCCACAACAATGGCAGCATTATCGTTACCCGATCCGGCAGCAAAAAGTGCGCTACCTTCTTCCGTATGGAAAAAATAAGTGGCAGCAGCAGCCCATATCAGGGCAACTATACCTTCCGAAATCATGGCACCATAAAATACAGGCCGTCCATATTTCTCGTTCTTCATACACCGGGCCATTAAAGGACTTTGGGTGGCATGGAAGCCCGAAATGGCACCGCAGGCTATGGACACAAACATCATAGGAAAAATGGGTAGTCCTTCCGGATGTGTATTTCGTAAACCATCTGTCAACTCCGGTAATGGCGGATGATGATAAACCAACATCACCAGGATACCGACTGCCATAAATAATAGAGCAATCGCAAACAGCGGATAAATACGTCCGATGATTTTATCAACCGGCAGTAAAGTAGCCAGGATATAATAGATGAAAACAACCGAGGCCCAAAAGGTTAGATTTAGCGTTTCCGGTGTCAGTTTCGCTAATAACCCGGCAGGTCCTGCCACGAAAACCGCACCGACCAGCACCATTAATACAAGCGTCAACCCTCTCATTAATTGCTTCACACTTGTTCCCAGGTAACGCCCGATCAGTTCCGGCAAACTTTCTCCGTTATGCCTCAACGATAACATACCGGCAAAATAGTCGTGGGTAGCTCCTGCAAAAATACTCCCCAAAACAATCCAGATATAAGAAGCCGTTCCGAACTTAGCCCCCATAATAGCACCGAATATCGGGCCCAGGCCCGCGATATTCAGGAATTGAATCATAAACACCTTCCAGGTAGACATCGGAAGGTAATCCACACCATCCTGTTGGGTATAAGCCGGTGTATTCCGTGTTGTATCAATTCCAAAAACACGTTCAACAAAAGCACCATATACAAAGTACCCTCCGATAAGGATTAGCAAACAACAAATAAAAGTAATCATAGTATGTGGAAAGTATATAGCACGCAGATTACGCAGAAAGCGCAGAATTACGCAGATTATTTAATGATAAAAATAGCTTCTGCGTATCTCTGCGCTTTCTGGGTAATTTGTGTCCTATTTCGTTATTTCTAACAAAGTCAGTTTAGGAATTCAGTAACTTCTTTACTGTTTCAGAGATAGCACGTCCTTCGGCTTTACCGGCCAGTGCTTTGTTGGCAGCGCCCATTACTTTACCCATATCTTTCGGACCTTCGGCGCCCACTTCAGCAATTATCTTTTTCAGTTCTGTTTCCAGCTCTTCCGCACTCATTTGCTTCGGCAGATAAACTTCGATAGCGGCTACTTCTGCCAGTTCGTTTTCCGCCAGTTCCGGACGTCCCTGATTTTTATAAATCTCAGCGCTTTCTTTACGCTGTTTCACCATCTTCTGAATAATTTTAACAGCAGCATCATCACTTAATTCACCGTCACCGCCTTTGGCGGTTTTGGCTTCGAGAAACTCTTTTTTTACTCCACGCAATGCCTGCAAACGCACTTTATCCTGTGCCCGCATTGCGTTTTTGATATCTTCACTTACTTGATCAAAAAGGCTCATATAATTATTTTTTATAGTAGTTATCTCTCGCTTTGCTTGTTAGTAGCCCGTCGTTTCACTCGCAGTAGTCAAGTAGTTAAATTGGAAATTTACATCCTGGCTACTCTTTTACTTAACGAAAACTGATTCTTGGTTTATTATCTCCTCCTGTCGGTGCCGTACCGGACGATTGTGTAGTTGAACCTGCGGGGGAAGTTGTTGAAGCCGTACCTTCAGGAGCGGATTTTACACGTGCCCGGGCAACGATCTTCGGATCACGGTTATAAGTGGGATTCTCTTCCAGCAGGGAAATCAGCGCATCGTCGTCCATCTCTTCTACTGTAAGGATAACCGCTTTATAACGGGATGAAACACTAATGATACCCCGGTCTGACGGTCCATAATATTTCTCTATCAGTTCTTTTTCTTTCTTCTCACGTTGCAGGCGCTCCTCTTCCAGTCGTAACTCCTCCTCGGTCATCCGGGTGGCATCGGCTCTCATCATATCTGCATAAGCAGGAATATTTTCCATACCGAAACCAGTGGCCAGAATAGTCATTTTTACCTGTTCCCCCAGGCTGTTATCCAATGCGGTACCCCATATAACCTCTATATTACGGCCAAAACGCGACATAAAATCATGCACATCGTTCATCTCCTCCATCAGCAATTCGTATTCTTCGCTGAAAGAAACATTGAATAATATTTTTTTAGCTGTAAATATATCATTGTTATTCAGTAAAGGAGAATTCAGTGCATCTTCAATGGCTGCTCTAACACGACCTTCACCCGAACCATAGCCATTACTCATCAATGCTACACCCCCATCTTTCATCGTCGTGTTTACATCCGCGAAATCCAGGTTAATGATACCCGGGATTGTGATGATCTCCGCAATACTTTTGGCAGCTGTTGTTAAAGTATCATCAGCCTTTCCGAAAGCATTGGTCATCGTCAGGTCAGAATAAATCTCCCGCAGCCGCTCGTTGTTGATAACTAACAGGGCGTCTACGTTTTTACTGATCTCTTCTACACCATTCAATGCCTGAATAATTTTGCGTTCACCTTCAAACATAAAGGGTATAGTAACAATACCAACCGTCAGAATTCCCATATCTTTGGCAACGCGGGCAATCACAGGGGCAGCACCGGTACCGGTACCACCACCCATTCCGGCAGTGATGAATACCATTTTGGTACCATCACCCAGCATTTGCTGAATATCCCGGATACTTTCTTCGGCAGCCAACATCGCCCGCTCCGGACGGTTCCCGGCTCCCAGGCCTTGTGTAATCTCACGGCCCAGAGAAAGCTTAACCGGTACATCCGAGCGGTTCAGTGCCTGGTTATCTGTATTACACAGCACAAACGTAACATCGCGGATACCCTCTTTATACATATGGGTTACGGCGTTACCACCACCACCACCTACCCCAATAACTTTAATTATGTTGGGAGAAGTGTTCGGATAATTAAATTCTAATATCGTATTGTCCATTCCTGTCCTGTTTTTAAGCTGTTACCATTAAATTGCATCCGGGTCATCAAATAAACCATTCATAAACCCTCCGAATTTACCCCCGATCCGGTTTATAATACCTTTTTTAGGTGGAGTCTTTTTCGGTTCCGGTTGTGGTACCTGTTCCGGTTCGGGTTCGGGCTCTTTCACAACCGGTTCCACAACCGGAGGCGCTACATATATACAGCAGTTTTTGTCGCCTTTCATTAATAGCGACAAGGCAACGATATATTCCGGATTGCTGGTAATAAAATCTGCTCTTTCCAGTACGTTTTTGCGTAACGTCGCGAAGCGAACTTCTGTGTTAAGCCTTTTATTAATAACTTCGGTCAGGTTCTTCAGCGAAGAGGCACCTCCTGTTATTACCACACCGGCACCCAGATTCTCCATTAATCCGGTCTCTTTCAGGCGCTCATATACATTTTCCAGAATCTCCTGTGTACGGGCTTCCACTACCATATTCAGTTCACTTAACGGGAGTTGCCGCAGCCCTACTCCTTCTGCGGAACTAACCTGGATATTAGCCGTATTATCTTTTTCTATCAAAGCACTTCCATACGTGCATTTAATCCTTTCTGCTTCGGCATCCACCATATTTAGACTGGTGATATCCTTTGTGATCAGGTTACCGCCAAAAGGAATAACCGACAGGTTTACCAGAACACCGTTTTTATATACTGCCAGACTGGTAACCCCTGCGCCGAAGTCAATGAGTGCACAACCCAGGTTCTTTTCATCTTCCGTCAGAACCGCCTCAGCCAGAGCCAGCGGAGAAACAATCAGCCCTGCAATTTCTATTTTAGCCCGTTCGCCGATACTATTCCTAACATACCGCCGTAAAGAGGGACGCCCAACAATCAGTTTATACCGTGCTTCAATCCGGTTGCAGGGAATGCCTACCGGATTCGGCTCAAATTTGCCGTCCAGATAATAAACCGGGGAAACAATATCCAATACATCCAGCATATCCGGATGATATCCCTGGCATTCTTTGTAAAGGGCATCAATAATTTCTTCCGTAACAACCCCTTCGGGACCTAATATTTTGGGAACAGTATGTTCAAGTGAGCGAAGAGATTGCCCTCCAATGCCCACATATACTTTTCCTATTTTAGAGCCTTGCAGCTTATTTTCGAGTTTGAGGATCAGGCGTTTTGCTTTATTAGCCGTTTCTTCCACATTATAAACACAGCCCCTGCGGATACAACTGGACGAACTCTCCACTTCATGGGCTATTACCGAGATAGCCCCGCTCTCATTTTTTACTCCTACCATCCCTACCAGATGAGAGGAACCCAGGTCAATGGCCGCAATAAAGTCTGAATATGCCATAGGTATATAATTTGTCAAACGATTTTTTGATATCAGAGAGTAAAATTACATAATTCCAGCATTTTCCACTAATATTTTTCAGGGAAATAAGTTTTTTTACCTGTAGCAAAGAATGTTGTCTAAAAAAGAACCTTTTTACCCTTCCACATGGTTATCTTTACCGGACAGAATTCATTAGTTTTGCAAAACGAGAAATCAGAGAGCGATGAAGAAATATAAAATGATCATCAGTGGTGGAGGTACAGGAGGACATATTTTTCCGGCGATCTCTATCGCAAATGCTTTTAAAGAACGGTTCCCCGATGCCGATATACTTTTTGTCGGTGCACAGGGTCGTATGGAAATGGAAAAAGTACCCGCTGCCGGTTACCCAATCGTAGGGCTACCGGTCAGTGGTTTTGACAGGAGCAATTTGTTCCGTAATATCGGAGTACTGGTCAAACTGGTAAAAAGTTTACGCCTAGCCCGTAAAACAATCCGGGACTTCAAACCGGATATAGCGGTTGGGGTAGGTGGTTATGCCAGTGGTCCGACCCTCTTTATGGCAGCCCAGCTGGGTATTCCCACCTTGTTGCAGGAGCAGAACTCGTATGCAGGTGTAACAAATAAGTTACTGGCTAAGAAAGCAAAAAAGATATGCGTAGCCTACGACGGTATGGAGCGGTTTTTTCCGGCGGATAAAATTGTACTTACCGGCAATCCCGTACGGGGCGATCTGGCACAGGCAAGCAATAAGCGGGAGGAAGCACTCGGTTATTTCGGACTCTCTCCGGTGAAAAAGACCGTTCTGGTTGTTGGCGGAAGTCTGGGAGCACGTACGATTAACCAGAGTATTGCCGCTGGATTATCACAAATAACTACCTCCGGAATACAATTCATCTGGCAAACAGGAAAAAATTACCTGTCCGGTGCCCAACAGGCATTAAAAAAATATCCGGATGCTCCGGTCTGGTGCTCCGACTTTATATCCCGTATGGATCTGGCTTATGCGGCAGCCGATCTGGTCATTTCCCGTGCCGGCGCCAGTTCTATTTCCGAATTGTGCCTGTTAGGAAAAGCAGTCATATTGGTTCCTTCACCCAATGTGGCGGAAGATCATCAGACACAGAATGCACTGGCCCTGGTAAAAAAAGATGCAGCGGTTATGGTAACCGATAAAAATGCACCGGCGGAATTAGTAAATACAGCTTTGACTATTGTTAAAGATGAAGCCCGGTTAAACCAACTTAGTAAAAATATCAGTACCTTAGCCCAGCATAACAGCGCAGCACGCATAGTGGACGAGCTCGTTTCACTTGCAAATAGTTGAATAGTCAGGGAGTAAGAAAATATTCTACTTAACTACTAACGAGCAAAGCGAGTGATAACTACTAATGAGCGCAGCGAATGCTGACTACTGCGAACGCAGTGAGCTAACTACTATAAAAAAGAACATATGATAAACAGTATAGAGTCCGTATATTTTGTAGGAGCCGGAGGTATCGGCATGAGTGCACTGATCCGTTATTATCTTTCCAGAGGGAAAAAAGTAGCCGGTTATGACCGTACACCTTCCGACCTGACGGAACAACTGGCCGGAGAAGGGGCGCAGATTCATTATGAAGATGATATAGAACAGATTCCACTCTCTTTCCGGAATCCCGCAACTACCTTGGTTGTATATACACCGGCGGTACCGGATGATCACACTGAGCTTGGTTATTTCCGGACCCATGGATTTACAATTCTCAAAAGGGCACAGGTGTTAGGCGAGATTACCCGCTCTTCCAAAGGTTTATGCATTGCGGGTACACATGGTAAAACTACAACCTCATCCATGATTGCCCATCTGCTGAAGCAATCACATGTAGATTGCAATGCTTTTCTGGGAGGAATATTAAAGAATTATGATAGTAATCTGCTTCTCTCACCTACTTCTGACCTGACCGTGATAGAAGCCGATGAATATGACCGCTCTTTTCATTGGTTATCCCCTTATATGGCAGTCATAACCTCTGCCGACCCGGATCACCTGGATATTTACGGAACACCGGAAGCCTACCGGGAATCATTCGAAAAATTTACCTCCCTCATTCGTCCCGACGGATGTCTGATTATGCGGAAAGGTATTGATGTAACTCCCCGTTTGCAGGAGGGAACCCGGCTTTATACTTATTCGGCTTCTGAAGGAGGAAATTTTCATGCGGAAAATATACGTGTAGCGAATGGCGAAATCCTTTTTGATTTCGTGGGTCCTGATATAAAGATCACAGATGTCTCCTTAGGAGTTCCTGTAAAAGTGAATATCGAGAATGGTGTGGCTGCAATGGCCATAGGATACCTGAACGGTATGACTCCGGACGAATTAAAACAGGGAATGGCTACTTTTGCCGGACCCCGGCGCCGGTTTGATTTTCACCTGAAACGGGAAGATATTGTCCTGATTGATGATTATGCACACCATCCGGCAGAACTCCGTGAAAGTATTCTTTCCGTTAAAGAATTATATGCCGGCAAAAAAATTACCGGGATATTCCAGCCTCACCTCTATTCCCGTACACAGGATTTTGTGGCTGAATTTGCAGAAAGTTTATCTTTGCTCGACGAATTGATCCTGCTGGATATTTATCCTGCACGGGAAGAACCTATACCAGGGGTAACCTCTGCGATTATTTTTGATAGAGTAACTATTCCGGAAAAAAGACTTTGCCGGAAAGAAGAACTCCTAACCCAATTGAGTACCGGAACCTATGAAGTAATCCTCATGGCCGGTGCAGGCGATATAGACAGACTTGTTAAACCTGTAAAACAATTATTTGAGCAGTGACCCTACGCATTGTATCTATTATCATAGCAGTCATACTAACCTGCTATCTTGTTTTTGTCTCTTTCTTTTTCCGGGAAGCAGACAGGGGAGACATTTGTGAAAATCTGATTGTTCAGGTAACCGATAGTCTGGAAAAACATTTCGTTACCCGTGAAGACCTGATAAAATACCTGAAAGAGGTACAGTTAAATCCATTGGGTAAACCCATGTCGGCCATTAACACAGATTTGATAGAGCAAGAGTTAATGAAAAATGAAATGATAGCAAAAGTAGAGGCCTATAAAACTCCTTCGAATGCTATCAAGCTGGAAGTAACCCAGAAAGCACCCATCCTGCGGATCATAACCGCACAGGGAACCAATTATTATGTAGATAATCAGGGCAGCACCATGCCTGTAAGCCGCCGTTATGCGGCCCATGTACCGGTAGCTACCGGATATATCACCCGTGAACTGGCCACTACTGAACTATATGATTTTGCGGGTTTTCTGCGTAAAAGCGATTTTTGGTATGCACAAATCGACCAGATATACGTAGACCCTTTAGGAGAAATCACTCTTATTCCCCGTGTAGGAGACCACCGCATCCTGCTCGGCCCCATTGATGATTACCGCGAAAAGTTAGATAATCTACAAGCCTTTTACGAACAAGCCATCCCCAAAGTAGGCTGGGAAAAATACAGCAAAATCAATCTGAAATTCAAAGACCAGGTGATTTGTACAAAGAAGTAAAACAAGCCCCCTCAACTCCCCTGGAAGGGGAGCTTCTGCAAACATTAGCTGGCGCGGGTCTCCGAATTGAAAATCGGCCTTAGCCAATCCGTGCTTCTTTACCGTCTGTTAATTTAGGCACAGATTTAAATCTGCGCCAGCGAAAAGATTTCTTAGACCCCAGCAACGCTGTGGTAAATGGCAACGTAAATATTTTAGATTTTGGATTACCGGTGCTTTAAGTGCTGGGATTTTTAATCCCATTCATATTGTATAAATCTGGGCAAGAAGGATTATAAATCCTAAGAGTCGTTTGTCGGGGATTGCAAATAAAGCCATTTGACATTTATGTAACAGATTAAAAAACTTAGT
>JAJQAZ010000073.1 GCA_021203545.1 Tannerellaceae bacterium
AAACCCTATCAAAGGAACAGCCCCCGCCCCCCCTTTAGGGGGCCGGGGGGGGGTGGGTTGGCTTTAGTTTACTCAATATGCTCCTTCGTGCATTCCTTACGTTTCAGGTCACACTTCATCCGTTCGTACCGTACTTTGGTGCACAACTCTTTCAGCGCCTTACCGGGCGAGAAAACAATGCGCGGACGCTTAAAGAGATGTACAGTAAAATTATCCGGGTCCTTCACGCCCGAGCTTCCCACCGAGAGGCGGAATTTCCCCACGTCGCCCAGTTCCACAATATTACCTTTGGCAAGATGTTGCCGCATCAGCAGCATAAGACCATCCAGCACACCCGCCACGTCTGCCTGGGTAGCGCTGGTCATCAGACACACATTGTCACAAATCTCCTCATAAGAAATGTGGCCGTTAATACAAATTTGTCCGTAGAAAAGCTGATCCTCCGTACCAGCCCCTTTCGATAAATCGGCTCTGTTGAGCACATAATACTTTAGTGCCATACTTGTTTTGTGTTTTAAAATTGTTAATCACTCGTCACCCGCCGGCGCCTGCGGGAAACATAGGTTTTGGACTTAAATCCTACACAAATCTACCGATATACTGAATACCAAAAATGACAATTGGGTCTCTTGTCATAAATTCGCTTTTTTATAACTTCCCTTAACGGTTTTCGCTCCTTTCAACATCTGCATTTAAGACCTGTTAGCAGTTTAACTCACTGCGTTTGAAAAGGTAGTTTCAAACCTTCTCTATTTTCAAAATAGATTATAAGGGAATGAAATACTTAAAACCCGGCCAAATGGAGCTATCAAAAAACCGCCGTAAAATAGGTTTACCGCATGTAACGAACTTTTTACACCGTTTTTCGGACCTAAACCACTGATATACAAGGTCGATATTTTTTTTCTACCAAAATCTTACCGCTGATTTTTTTATCATAGCTTTACAGCGGACAAAACAAACAGGTCCGGCAGCCTAACAAGTGCCAACAGTAGGGCGCCTACTCAAATAAACGGATAGATATTTGGAAGATATAAATAAACCATCTATCTTTGCAGCAACATGAGTAGGCGGTCTACTCAATAAAATTGAAAGGAAAGAAGATGAAAAAATTAGCAGAAATAGTTTCGATCCGTTCCGGTATATATTGCAAAACAAACTTATACAAAGAGGAACAGGATGGCAGGATTAAAAATAATTCTGATATCATACGTTATATACAGGCAGTAGATTTTGAGGAGGGAGGAGAATTAAAGCCGCTTGCAGAAGACTCATCTATTGTCTTATATGAGTCAAAATTGGATAAACATTATTTAAAACAAGATGAAATCCTGTTAGTTACCAAAGGAAACCATAATTATGCCGCAATCTACCCCTCTTCAGGATTGAATTATTCTTCTATTGCCTCTTCTTCCTTTTTGGTGTTAACCATAACAGATAAAACAGTGTTGCCTGAATATCTTTGCTGGTACCTGAACTATGAACAAACACAAAATAAATTGAAAGAATTCAGGAAAGGTACTTCCATCCCTTCTATCAGCAAAAGCCTCATTGAAGGGTTAGAGATAAAGATCCCGGCGTTAGAACAACAGAAACAGATCGTAGAACTGGCTCAATTAATTGATAAGGAGTACCGGATTCAAACCGAAATGCGTAATTTGAAAAAACAACTATTAATCCAAACAATCCAATAACCCATGAATACACAAAAAATTACGCAGGCAAAGATTGTCGAAACCGTATGGAAAGCCTGTGATATGTTACGGGGAGTAATAGAACCTGGTCAATCCAAAGACTACCTGCTCACCCTGTTATTCCTGAAATATGTAAGCGATAAAAAAACAGCATGTTATTGTACCCCCCGAAAGTTCTATCTATTACCTGTATGAACAACGGCAACAGCCTAACATCGGCGAACTGATCAATAGTGCACTGGATAAACTGGCGAAAGCCAATATGGATAAACTATCCGGTGAAGATAGAAAAGGAATGTTTTCGGACATAGATTTTAATAGCGCCATTCTGGGAGAAACACAAGAGAAAAATACCCGCCTGCAATATTTACTTTCACTTTTTGCCGGCGATGATACATTTAAACTTATTCCGGAGAACCTCGAAAATGAACATGTTGCAGGAGACGCCTACAGGACATTGCTTGAACGGTTTGCAACCGAACCCGGCAAAAAGGAAGGGGAGTTTTACACCCCAAAAGAAATATCCGCTTTACTTGTCAAACTCCTTAAAGGCGAACCAGGATGCACCATCTATGATCCCGCCTGCGGGTCTGGTTCCTTATTGGTCCATGCAGCAAAAGAAATGGGAGATGCGAACCCCTCTTTATATGGACAGGAAGTGAACGGAAGAAACTGGCTTTTAGCCAAAATGAATATGTATTTCCATCATTTTGACAACGCTACCGTTTGTTGGGGAGATACATTACAAAACCCCAAACTGAAAGAAATAGATCAAAGCCTGATGAAATTCGACAGGGTGATTGGCCATCCTCCCTTTTCCCTCAAATGGCAACCGGAGAAAGCGATGTACGACTCTTTCAAACGTTTTGAAAGGGGCATCCCCCCAAGCGACAAAGCAGACTGGGCGTTTATTAGCCACATGCTAAAAGCTACCCGCGAAAACAGCGGTAAAATGGGTGTACTGGTTCCCCTGGGGGCACTTTTCCGGGGTGCCAGCGAAGGACGTATCCGCCAACAGGTGATTGAAGAAAATTTATTGGAAGCAGTGATTGGTCTACCCGCAAACCTGCTGTATGGTACCGGAATACCTGTGGCCATCCTGGTGTTTAATAAAAACAAAACACATGACCAGACCCTTTTTATTGATGCCTCCTCGGGATTTGAAAACAGAAAGACCCAAACGATTTTAGCAGAAAATGCTGCCAACCAGATCGTATCCGTTTACAATGATTTCAGGGAAGGCAAACTAAACGTAAAAGAAATTGAAAAAAGTTATGCACACATAGCCACGCTGGAAGAGATCAGGAAACATAATTTCAACCTCAATATCCCTATGTATGTAAATACTGCCCAAAATGAGGTAAAAGTTGATATTGAAAAAGTAAAATACAACCTCAGACAATTAGAGGGAGAATTGAGAACTGTCCGCAAACAGATGGAATTCTATCTGGAAAAATTAGGCATTGGTTCATTCTAAATAATAATCACTTATAATCGTAACCGGAATGTTAGAGCTAATACAAACTAATTTTATGCAGCAAATTTACACAATCGTAGGTTTGTTGGCCTCAGGCTTAACCATCTACCTATTTGTTAGCAAAAAAATGACTACTAAAAATTTCTCCCGGGAGATAAAAGAACTGGAGTCTATCAGCAAAAAATTGTCTGGTACAATTCCGGATGTCGACAAACGGGAAATATTATTCCACCTCAATAAACTGAAAACCACCCTCGAAATCATGGAAAACAGGTTGTCCGGCAACCCCAAAAAGAAATGCCGTGAACTTATTTCTATAACAGATAAGCACCTGTCAAAAGTCACAACAGCCCCGTCCCTCCCGGTATACACCCATCCATCAGTGATAACGAATTGTTTGATATAACTCTTAAATTAGAACCATCATCACCTGGCTACGAAAACAACCCATTCAAACCTCCGGGCCTGCCTGACTAAACAAAAAAAGACACATCCCCAATCAAACAAATTTCCAAACATTTAACCGCCCCCTCACGAACATTTTTTAAAACCTCGGGGAGTTCAGCCTCATTTATTCGTGAGTACCGGCAGGCAAAGTTCGTGAGTATTTCAATCAAAGTTCGGGGGTTTCGCAACAATTGTTCGTGAGTTTCGTATAAAACGCTCGTGAGTATTTTTTTAATCCTCGTGAGTATTCCGTTCATTTGTTCGGGAGCTCTTTTATCTCTTCTACAAGCTTTCTGATTATTTGGGTTCGATAATCTTTCTGAATCAAATTAAATCTACCGGGCTATTTCCTCCAGCTTCATCAGCCGGTGCAACGTAACCGTAAACGGTTTGCTTAATTGGCGGTACGTTTTCTTTTCAGCCGTCAGTTTGGTGACATCCCACTCCCTACCGCCAAACTCCGCGCTAATTGGTTCGTTAGATTGCAGTGTATAGCCGATGTAGACGGGGGCTATCTTTCTTTTTTTGTTGGGGTATTTATTCTTTTGCATATATTCGCGGGAGATGACACGGGGGCCTTCTTCATCGAGGCGGAAGATGAGGGAGGTTTGTAATTTGCCGTCGCCGTGTAACAGCAGGTACTTTGCCTGCATGTGTGCGGGGGTTAAGCGCAGGGAACCAGCCCGGGCGTCTGCACGCAGGTTATAAAGTTTGTTTTTTTTGAATCCATGCCAGGTGGTCGGCGTCGTGGTAGTGGCCTACCAGTACGTAGGTGTTGCCGGGTAGTTCCGTGCCGTCGTCGGTTGGCAGGGGTTCGCGCAGGGCCGGGCCGGGTGGGTTGTGGAAGGTTTGGTAGGTGTGGTACGAGAATTGTTCGTGCTGCGAGGCACGGTTCAGGAAATGGTCTACCACTTCCAACAGAAACTTCTTTAAACCGGTGTGGGTGTCATACTGCGGGGAGATGGCAAAAGCGCCCAGTCCGGGCATAATCTCGTGGAAATGCTGGAACAGGTGTTTCTTCTTTTTCTCCCCTTTATTTTCAGTCTGTTCGTTACCGGGGTATAATACATACGCTCCCCCTGTACGGCGGATGGCATCTTTGTATGCGTGCATCTTTAACAAATCATCCCGTTTATATTCGCCTGCTGACTGTTGTTTCTTCTCCTCGCCCAAATCCACCTTTTGAGTAAAAGGGTTCTTATCCACCCGGTATTTGGCATCGAAATGGATGTGCACAATCATCTCCCGCTCTTCGGCATCCTCCTGTGTCAGGCCTTCGGGCCAGAGGGAAAGGGTATAATCGGGACGCATCTCCTGTGTCCAGCTACCGGAAAAGGGATACTGCTGCTCCCCGAACCGGCGGTTATATGAAAACAGTACGTGTAACTTCCGGCTGCCGGCATTAAATACGCCGTCTATCATGGTATGGTTACCCCGTTTCAGGGTGAGTGCGAGGCCGTCTCTGGTCTCACCGATAATCTTGTCGAGCGACTCCGGTTTAATGGAAAACACCTCTTCCAACAAGTCGAGCAACTGGAAAAACAACCAGTATTCGTACAACACAGCGACATCCCGTTTGCCACCCTTGTACACATCGTCGCCACCCTCCCACACCAAGCGGGCAGCGGCATCAAACATCAGATAGGTTTGCAGGATCTCCCGGTAGCCTTCCTTGCGTTGCAATACAGGACTATGCAGCGGAATCATATCCAGCCGCGACACCTCTTTAAATATGGGTAGGTACAGTTGCTGTGCCAGTAATTCGGCTGTTGCGGCTGCTTCCAGACACATACGCGGCTCTTTCTTTCCTTTGTTTGCTTTCCGGGCCAACCGTTCTACCTCCAAACAAAACTGCATAAACGTCTCCAGTACAAACTTTACAAAACGGTTCTCCGGAATATCCGCCGTCTCCCGTTTGCTGTGCACCACTACCTTATCCGGCAACGATTCAAACTGTTTGCTCAACGGATGACCATCCGGCACAGGGGAACGGTTTTTCCGCAGATGACCTGACGCACTACCGTACCATTCACCCGGCGAACTTTGTATATACTTGGTATGTTCCTCCACCGTCTCCCACCGCTTCACCGGCATCGAGTTAATCCGGTGCAACGCATCGAGGAACTGTTCCGAGCGCACCATCGAATCCACAAACATAAACCGCTGGTAGAGGGTTGCGGCATCCTTCTCTTTATCTATTTTGTATAATTGGCGGACGGGTGAATGCCGCATCAACAGGTCGGTACACCGGGCAGTAATGTATTCCAGCATCTTCCGGTAATCTTCGCGATAGTGCATCTTCCGCGAACAAACCTCCAAATCCAGGCAGCCTACTACCTGCTCTTGGGAGTCTAACACATCAATTTCCAGCCGCCCCACATGCATACGGGGCACAAGGGTGCCGCTATAACGGTTTACGCCGGACGGTTGCACAATTTCAGACGCCCTCAGTTCATAGCCATCCGTCAGTTTATATTCATACCGGTTGCCCTCCTGCAACTGGTTGGGCGACTCCGCCCACTCCATCGCTTTGGCTTCTTCTATCTTTACAGGGATGTGCGCCGAACGTGCATATATCAGCACATGAATCTTTTTCCCGTCGTTCAGCGTCAGTTCTATGTCAATACTCTTACTCATCAGGCCTCCGCATAGCTGGTAAACCCATTATCCTGTGCATTCCGGTACATCAGCCATACTTTTTCGGCCGACACCGGGTAACGGAATCCTTTCTCAAAGGTCATCTCTTCTGCTTCTATCAATAACTCTTTCACTTTCTCCTGGTCTGCCTCCTTACTACTCTGTATTTTACATAACTTCCAGAGCGCCTTCAACACTGGCTGCATTTTTTTACGCGAACCGTGCAGTTTAGGTAGCATCTTTTGCATCACCACAATATCCATCAGGTCATCCTTTTTCCAGCCTGCCTCCACCAGTTTGGCAAGCGCCATAAACCGGTACATCTCGTCCGCCGTACGGTAACCAAACTCCGCCCCCACAGGCTTCAACGCCTTAAAGAACGCCAGCAGATCCTCCTGGCACTCCTTGTCATACTTCAAACCCTTATCCTTACAAATGCTCACAAAGCTCTCACCCATTGGTGCCCCCTGTCCGTTCACCGCATCCGGCTCCACCGGGTTACATTCCTCCAGGAACCGCTTCATCTCATCACTACCGATCCTAAACTCAATCACATTCGCCCGGTCAAGCACCTTCGGACTAAACATATAAGTCGTTTCATCCACATTAATCGTCCCAATCAGAAACAAATTCCCCGGAAACTCCACCCGTGCCGGCACATTCTACCCATCGCCTTCCGGATGCAACGTAACCGCCTCCTTCGACTCCATAGCACTCAGGAAATCCGAAAAATACCGTTCCACATAACTCAGGTTCATTTCATCCAGGATCAGGAAAAAAGGCTTCTTCTGATTCTCATCCTTAGCCGCCTCCAGCACAAAATCGAGCACCCCATTCTCTACAAACAAAAATAGGTATAGTAAACAAATACTATACCTATTTTCTAACAGTTAATTAAATTATTCTTTAATCCTTAAGTTATTATTCACGCTCCAAAACATAATCTCTCAAAATTTCAAACCGGACCATCCTATTTCTGACTTTATTTACTCCTTCTGATGATGCTAACTTATACCTTTTAATTGCTTCTTCAATAGTAGATGCACTACCTTCTGTGTCCGAATTATTCTCAAATTCATTGTATTTTCTAATGAAATTAGAAAAACGCTCTATCATTTCATCTGTTATTTTTATATTCTCGCGGCTCAAATAGTCCATCAAACAAAAAACAGTATATAATTGAGTCCGTTTCCTAATAAAAGACCGGTTTTCTTTTGAATAAAACAGTTTAAACTTCTCAATCCACGAGAGAATCCTTTCTTTGTCTTCGTCATACTCCGGATATTCTTCTGCATAATCCGAGTAAGCTTCATTTAGGGGAGCTTGAGTCGTTTGATTAATGATTCCTTTCCTTGCCAACAATATCAAAGTTGAACAAAACTCTTCATCTTTCATCCGTTTTACATCACCATAATTAAATAAATTATATTCTGCCCAGAACTCTAATTCTGATATTTCCTGAGTCAAATCTGCAAATCTCCCCCACGTATTACTATGGCGTTTCTCTTGGTCATTTAAAGAATAATCCGTTAAATTGAGACGGTAAAAATCTTCCTAACCTTATCTTTACTTTTATCCTTTATATGTACAACTGAAAAAGCATATGTCCATAAGGAAACTCGAGTATCAGAGTCTAAATTTTCAAAGAATTTATCTCCAAATCTTTCTTTTATTGTTGAATCGATTAAATGTTCACTTCTCAATTTAAATTCATTCTTTATAAAACCAACAATAGCATAGATCCGTTGTTGGCCATCCACTATGTGAGTAATTGTTTTTCCTGTATCGGGATCTGTTTCTGCATCCCAAAAATAAACTTCTGGAATTATCAAACCTAACAAAATAGTTTCTATCAAACGTATTTTATCCCTCTCAAGCCACACACTTCTTCGTTGGTAACTTGTATCTACAATAAGAGTTTCAGACTCAAAATCATCAACAATCTTACGTACGCTTAATTCATGACGACTATAAATTAAACTCATGGCTATTTACTATTATTTGTTGTTTTAATTTTTTTAATCCACTAATATGATAAGCTTCCAAATCCTCCCAACTTCTATATACTCTATAGTTTATAGAATGGTAAATAAGACGCAATTCTTGTATTTCTTTATTTATATCATCTATTATATGATTCCACATAGGCCTTACTTGATCTATATTTCTAAATTTATATTCATTCAAAAATCCCCTAAAAATACAAG
>JAJQAZ010000026.1 GCA_021203545.1 Tannerellaceae bacterium
CAAATGCTGACAAACTGTATTTTCTTAACTCCGTGAGAATCGAAAATTTGAAAGCACTCCTGTACCGGAACCCATACAGGAGATTCTCAGGAGCTTTAGTTTGACAAATTGAAAGTTTACAAAATGATAGTCTTTTGATTATAGTTTTGTTTGAATAATGAGTGTATTTGAGTGCTTTTATTCCCCGGCAACAATATTTTAACTAAAAAGTTCTCTATTATACAACATGTTTTCTTAAAATTTTAATTTAAAGTATTGTAACTAATCTGAAACCTGCTATATTTGTTTCCCAAATTTTAAGTGCATTATTAATCCTAAATAACAAATCATGGAGAAACCTTATGTAGTAGGTATCGATATAGGTGGTACCAATTCGGTTTTCGGTGTAGTTGATGCAAGAGGTACAATCTTGTATAGTAGTTCTATTAAAACGTCCAAACATGCTGATGTAAACGATTACATAGACGAACTGGCGCAGGCTCTTCGCATGGTGATAGACCAGGCCGGTGGTTTAGACAAAATCAAAGGTATTGGTGTGGGGGCTCCTAATGGAAACTATTTCAGTGGTTGTATTGAATTTGCTCCCAACTTACCATGGAAAGGAAAAATACCCTTAGCCCAGTTGATCAGTGAAAAACTGGACGGAGTTCCTGTCACTTTAACAAACGATGCCAATGCGGCTGCGATTGGTGAGATGACTTACGGTGCTGCCCGCGGTATGAAAGATTTTATTGTGATCACCTTAGGTACAGGTGTTGGCAGTGGTATTGTAATCGGTGGAAACTTAGTGTATGGACACGACGGATTTGCCGGTGAGCTGGGGCACGTAATCGTGCGCCGTAACAATGGCCGTATGTGTGGTTGTGGTCGCCAGGGTTGTCTGGAAGCCTATACTTCGGCAACAGGTGTAGCCCGTACGGCCCGTGAATATCTGGAAATCAGAAATGATGATAGTGTATTACGCGATCTTGACCCGGATGCAATTACATCAAAGGATGTATTCGATGCAGCCATGAAAGGTGACCCGATTGCGTTGGAAATCTTTAAAACAACCGGAACGATGCTGGGAGAAGCGTTTGCCGACTTTATCGCATTTTCAAGTCCGGAAGCAATCATTCTGTTTGGTGGTCTGACCAAAGCAGGTGATCTGATTATGAACCCGATTAAAGAAGCTTTGGACAAGAATATCCTGAAAGTATTTGAAGGAAAAGCTAAAGTTCTGTTCTCTCAGTTGAAAGAGAGTGATGCCGCTGTACTGGGTGCCAGTGCATTAGGCTGGGAAGTAAAAGAAGTATAATTCCCTGTAGGCTAGTAAGTAGCCTGGTGAAAGTATTTAAAGGATTTGTAGCCTGTTTCTACTACTATAGTGGTTGGTATATGGGTTACAAATCCTTTTTTTGAAATAAATTGTATAGGTTAGTATAGGTTATCGGGAGAATCTTAAATGTCAGAATTTTGGAGGGAGAGAGTAAAAACAGGTATAAAGCCCTTTTTCGTAAATATTATCCGGGATTGCATTTTTATGCACTCCGGCTATTGGGTGAAGAAGAGGCAGAGGATGTAGTACAGGATGTTTTTCTGGAATTGTGGACCAGGCCGGACCTGATAGAAGGGGATGCTTCGTTGCAGGCTTACCTGTATCGTATGGTATATAGCCGTGCTGTTAATATACACAAGCATAAAAAGGTAGAAGAAAGCTATTCTGCTTTTCTTGAAGATATTCACGATAAAAGGGTTGCTTTTTATCAACCCGACCAGACAGATATAATCAAAAATATAGAAAACAGGGAGTTGAGACAGGAAATCTACACCTCGATCAATAACCTGCCGGATAAATGCCGCGAAATATTTAAACTGAGTTATATACATCATATGAAAAATAAGGCTATCGCTGATCTCATGGGCGTTTCAGTACGCACAGTGGAAGCTCATATCTATAAAGCCTTAAAGATATTGCGTGAACAGCTAAAGCATTTAATGATCTATATCTTATTTTTTACAGTAAACTAATAAGTAATTTTGTATGGGAAGTTGTATTATATGTGAGTAGGAAGGTGAAAATAGAATGAAGGGAATTGATGAAGATATAATAGACCGGTATCTGAATAATCAATATACGGAGGAAGATATACAGGTAATTTCGGATTGGCTGAACGAAGAGGATGAACACGCAAAGTGGCTCTTTAAAACAGAGGAATATCTTCAGTTAAGCAAATTGGAAGAATTTGCCGATGAATCTTTTGTGGATGCAGCCGAACAACGATTATTCCGGAAGATAGAGGCATTGGAAGAGCAAAAGACTATCCGGAAACGAAGTTTTTCTCTTTGGAAGCGGTATGCAGCGGCGGCGGTTGTTCTTTTAATAGCCGGAATGAGTATCCATTTATTAGTTCGTGGAACGTTACCTTTCAAGAATAAACAGATCGAATTATTAACCGGAGCCGAAATTTCGGCAATCGAATTACCGGATGGCACAAAGGTATGGCTGAACCAATATAGTGCGTTGAAATATCCTTCGGATTTTGGAAAGGAGGTCCGGCAGGTATTTCTGGACGGCGAAGCTTATTTCGAGGTTGTTCCGGACCGGATGAAACCTTTTGTTGTAGAAAGCGACCTGCTGACTGTCCGGGTATTGGGTACTACATTTAATTTTAAGAGCAGGCAACAGGCGGATAAAATAGAGGTATCTCTGATAGAAGGAGAGGTGCAGGTAAAAGAAACGTTGGGTGACGGACAAATCATCCTGTCTCCCGGACAACGCGCCGAACTGAATACAACTGATAAACGGTTAACCGTTCAGCAGGTAGATGCCGGTCTGGATGCAGTCTGGCATAACGACCTAATACCTTTCAGCCAGGCTACTATCTCTTATATCGCCAACGTATTGGAGCAGTTTTATGATGTGAAATTTGTATTATCGCCGGAACTGAACGTTTCAACTACTTATTCAGGGGTAGTCAGAAGGAAGGACACGATAGAAGATGTACTTATTTCGCTTCAGCATGTGATTCCCATTTATTATGAAATAGCCGGAACGAATATTTTTCTTTATTCTGTTACTCGTTGAAAATCAATTGTATTTGAGGTAAAATATAATGAGTGCTCAAAAAAAACTTTTTTTGAGTAAGTAATTTTTAGGCTCTTCTTGTATTAGTAGGGAGGAAATGCTAACAAATTTATTAACGTATGAAAAAAAGCAAATGATGAACAAACCAAAATGGTATCAGATTATCCTGATTCTTTTGTTGACCGTGGCTTCAACCCAATGGTTACATGCTGAAATCTCTCTGAATACCAGAAAAACAACACTTGGAACTGTAATCGAACAGATCAAATCGCAGACAGATTACGAGTTTTTCTATGAAGACAGATTTGCCTCTTTACCGGTGAACGCTGTGGCTGTTGAAAATGCTTCTTTAAATGAAGTATTGGATGAAACATTAAAAGACTTAAACGTATCTTATAAAATTGAAGACAATATAGTCTGGCTTTCGGAAGCGAAATCAGCATCTCCGAAAGTATCGCAGGTAGTACAGGGACAGCCTGTTACCGGAACGATTACCGATTCGTTCGGAGATCCGCTGATCGGGGTAAATGTTGTAGTAAAAGGTACAACAAACGGTACAATTACCAATTTTGACGGGGAATACTCGCTGATTGTTTCGGATCCGGAAGCAGTACTGGTGTTCTCTTATATTGGTTATAAACCGCAGGAAGTACCGGTTAACGGGAAACAGGT
Organism: Tannerellaceae bacterium; assembly: GCA_021203545.1. Taxonomy (GTDB): domain Bacteria; phylum Bacteroidota; class Bacteroidia; order Bacteroidales; family Tannerellaceae; genus UBA4116. The sequence continues at coordinate 3,740 of JAJQAZ010000026.1, forward strand.
AATTGATATTGTATTGCTGGATGATACCCAGCTGATCGGTGAAGTAGTAGTAACTGCACTGGGTATTAAACGCGAAAAGAAAATGTTGGGATATGCTGTTCAGGACCTGAAAGCAGAAGACCTGAATGTAACCGGCGACCCCTCTGTAACCAGTGCCTTGCAGGGTAAAATTGCAGGTTTGCAGATGAATACTTCTTCAACAGGTTTAGGGGGATCTACTAAAATTACCATTCGGGGTAACTCTTCGCTGTCAGACAATAACCAGCCTCTTTGGATTGTGGATGGTGTTCCTTTCAGCGATACCAATACCTCGGATGCCTCTTTTTACGGTGGGGTAGACCGGGGTGGTTCGGCTGTGGATATCAATCCGGAAGATATTGAATCCATATCCGTATTGAAAGGACCGAACGCGGCGGCTTTATATGGGTCGCGTGCGGGTAACGGTGTGATTCTTGTTACCACTAAAAAAGGAACTAAAAAAGATGGTTTCGGAGTAAACTATAACGGAAACTTCACCTGGAGTAGGGTTGCCGAAACTTTAGAAATGCAGCGACGTTACGGACAGGGTACCCGTGGGGAATATGTTAGCAATTCCGCACTTAGCTTTGGTGGGGTACTGGACGGAAAAACAGTTACTGCCTGGAACGGGGAGCAACTGCCTTACAGCAGTTACGGAAATAAACTGAAAGACTATTTTAACACAGGATTTTCTCAAAATCATAATGTAGCTGTAGGGAATGTAACGGACAAATCCCATTTCCGCGCCTCTTTTGGAAGTTCAAATAATAAAGGCATGTTTCCGGGTGAGGGATTGGATAAGATCAACATCGACCTGAATACCGGTATGGAGATGAATAAATACCTGTCGGTAGACGGGAAGGTTTCTTTGTCTCGTACAAAAGCAGAGAACAGGCCTTATTATGGCACCTATGGTGCGGTTGCCCAGTTGATCGGCATCCCGAACAACGTACGTCTGGAAGACCTGAAAAACTATTCCACAGAAGACCGGATCCATGTAAACTGGACCGGGCCGAATGCTTCTTACAGAAATCCTTATTACGTGAAAGACCAGTTTCAGAATGAAGATGAGCGTTGGAGAGCTTTCGGGTATTTCGGAATGAAAGTAAATTTTACAGATTGGTTACATCTGAGTTCAAAATACGCGTTTGACTATCACCGTACACGTTTGCAGCATACCGATGCCGGTGGTGGTACGGGAGGAGAAAAAACACCCGCGGAGAAAACAAACGACTATATGACCCGCGGAGAAGAAAACTTCTTTGAATCAAATGCCGAATTTGTTTTGATCGGTGATAACCGGTTAAGCGAAGATTTCCGCCTGGGGTATACCGTAGGTGCTAACTTCATGTATCAGTCGTTCGAAGCTTTTTCGGGAACGGTGAACAACATGGTGGATAAAAACTACTGGATGTATAACGGTGCCCAGAAAATAACCGGTGGATTTAATAATATCCGTACCCGGGCAACCAACTCTGTCTTTGCTTCTGCACAGTTTGCATTCCGCGACTATCTGGCTTTGGACTTAACTGCACGTAACGACTGGTCGTCAACACTCCCTACTGATAATAATTCATTCTTTTATCCTTCGGCAAACGTAAGTTTTGTTGTAAGTGATTTTATGAATGCTATTGAAAGGCCGTTACCTACGTGGGTAACTTTTGCTAAAGTTCGTTTATCGGCTGCACAGGTAGGGAAAGATACAGACCCTTACCAATTGTATAATACCTATTCTTATAAGTATGACAATGGTTTGTTGGTTCCTGACCGTTCAAATATCAAACTGAATGATAAACTGAAACCCGAAATCTCTTCTTCGTATGAAGGTGGATTGGATATGAAATTCTTTAACAACCGTTTCGGGTTTGACTTTACCTATTATTACAGCGAAACAAAGAACCAGATTATGAAGATCCCGGCTCCGGCTCCCTGGAGTGGCGGACAAATGGTAAACGCCGGTCTGATCGCGAACAAAGGTTTCGAGTTGAGCTTATATACTACTGTAGTAGATACGAAAGATTTCACTTTCGACCTGAACGTGAATATGTCTAAGAATACTTCGGAAGTGAAAGAACTGGCAGAAGGGATAGATTATATGTTCTTCAACGGTGATTCTTATTTCCCGGTCAATGTTGGTACCCGTGTAGGACGTCCTTTGGGAGAAATCTATGCGAAATCATTGTATAAAAGAGATGAAAACGGACAGGTAGTCATAAATGAAGAGACCGGCCGCCCGGTGAAATATGCCAGCGACAACGCACTGGAATATATTTTGGATAATCCGATCGGAAACATCGAACCTAAAATCCTCATGTCGGTAGCGCCTACCTTCACTTACAAAGGTATTACCCTAACAGCACTGTTTGATATGAAGTTTGGCGGTGATATTGTTTCTGTATCCGAAGCAATGGCAACAGCCAGTGGTTTGGCGAAAAGAACGGAACACCGCGGTGAAGGCAACGACTGGATGATTGTTGTTCCGGGCGTAAACTACGACGGAAAGCCAAACCAGACTCCAATTGATGCCGAAAGATATTATCAGAGTATTGGTGGCTCAAGCTCTGCTATCGCTGAAGAATTTGTGTACGATGCCTCTTATATCAAACTGAAAGAGTTGTCGATCGGTTACCGTTTTCCTGCTAAAATGTTGAAGAAAACTCCGGTTAATAGTCTGGGTGTATCATTTGTGGCACGCAATATTGCCTACCTGTTAAAACATACACCGGGAACAAGTCCTGAAGGTGGTTACGATACCACGATGTTCTCGCAGGCAATTGACTTTACGGCAGTTCCTTATTCGCGCACTTTCGGTTTTTCAGTTAATGTTGGATTCTAATAAAGAGAAAATATGAAACAGAATATATTAAAATTATTAATCATAAGCTTGTTGTTCCCGTTTTCTTCATGCCACGATTTTGAAGAACTGAACACAGACCCAAACAACCCTCCCTACACGCCAGGTGAACCTTCCAATGTAGACGGTTCAGGAATTGATATTGACTATGAACTATCTGAAGATGAAATCAGGGAACTTACAGATGCTGTAAACAGTGTAGGAAGTATTTTCAAAAACTTTACTTATGAAGGCCTTTATAATGATTATCAGATTACAACCAATCTGACACATGATATATATGCGTCTTACTTTGCCAACAACTCTTCGGGCTTCCATGAAGATAGTCCTACATATGGATATAAAGATGACTGGTCAAAAAGAAGATGGGAACATTTTTATGACGACCGTACCGCTTCGGAATACTCCCATTTAATAAAGACTTTCCATTTTGTAGACAAGGAAAAATATAAGAACGTATTCTACCTGACACGGATCTATTATGCATTCCTGATGTCTATGCAAACAGATACCTATGGAGATATCCCTACAGACTTTTATGTAAAAGGTTTATTGCCTACCGACCTGAATGTGAAATATACAGCGCAGAAAGAAGTCTATAAGATCATGTTTACATTACTCGATCAGGCGTTGAAAAATATTGATCCGCAGGATTCAAAGCAGTTTGTGTTTGATCCGTCTGACGATCGTGCGTTTGAGGGCGATATTTACAAATGGCTGAGATTTGCCAATACACTGCGTCTGCGTTTGGCTTTGCGCATATCCAACGTTGATCCGGCATGGGCCCGTGAAGAAGGGAAAGCTGCTTTGAAAAACCCCTATGGTCTGATGCAGGGCAATGCGGATAATATGCGTACGGTACCCAAACATGCTCCTACGGCTGAAGGTGGTGATGACGACGGTGGTTCTGAGAATCTCTACGCACTGATGAGTTTTGACTGGAAAGGGATTGTTATGTCGAAAGACATGGAGTTGGCTTATTATAATCAGTCTTCTATCCTTGATCCACGTTGTGAAATCCTATGGTGGCGGCCTTCGCCCATAAACGACCTGCAAAACGGGATAGAATCCGGTAAAGCATTTGCCGGATTACGTATTGGCGACCCGGATATATTGGGCGACCAGGCGGTTGAATATTATTCTGTTGTAAGAACACTGAAAACAATTAACTCTAAAAACACTAAGGTTTTTTAATGATAATGATATTGAGTTGTAAGAACACTGAAAACAATTAACTCTAAAAACCTGGACCCTAAGCATTGGTTCAGCTATGGTCGTGAAATTGTTTGGTTAGGATATGCGGAAAGTCTTTTCCTCAGAGCAGAAGCCGCTTTACGGGGTTGGACACCCGTGGATAATTCTGCCGAAGGATATTATAAAGAAGCGATCCGTGCTTCATTCGAATATTATGAGTTAGGAGACAAAGCGGATAGTTATATCTCAAACCTGAAAAATAATCCTTTCACAGGAAATAATAAAGAAGCGATGTTGGAACAGATTATCACCCAGAAATGGCTGGCAGTATTCCCGAACGGAAATGAAGCATGGGCAGAATTCCGCCGTACGGACTATCCGGCGTTGTTGAACATCGTAGAAAACAATTCGGATGGCGATGTACCTGACCGTAAATTCATCAAACGGATAAAATATCCGAACAGTGAGGGAACAAACCCGAACCGTCCGGCAGGAGTATACCAGGGAACCCGGTTGTGGTGGGATGTTGCCGACACCAATGATGATAGTGGCGAACGTAATACCCCGAATAATTTCAGAAACGAAACAACGGTTTCCGGTCTGATCAGATAAACTATATTTTTTGTCATAATAGGCTATATCTAATCAAAAAGAAGAGGCTGTTCCCAATACCGGGAATGGCCTCTGTCTTTTTATTCCTATCTTTGTTCGATAGAAGTTAAGATATAAAAAGAAAAAAATATGGAAGAGCGGATTACAAATCCTAATACTCAGCAGGCGGGGATTACAAATCCACTTCATCTAAACAATAACCGGAAAGAGAAAATGCATCCTCTTGCTAAGTTTGTTTTTTGTCCCTTTTGTGGAAAAGAGGGATTCAAAATACGAAACGAAAAAGCAAAGCAGTGCAACAGTTGTGGTTTTGTCTACTATTTCAATCCTTCGGCGGCGGTGGCTTGTTTCATCAAAAACCGGGCAGGAGAAATCCTGTTGGTCAGACGGGCCAAAGATCCGGCCAAAGAAACGCTTGATCTGCCGGGTGGCTTTATTGATATGTATGAAAATGCCGAACAGGCAGTAGCCCATGAAGTAAACGAAGAAACCGGATTAGTCGTTCAATCGGTTTCTTACCTTTTTTCTCTACCCAATATTTACCCGTATATGGGATTCGATGTACACACATTAGACCTCTTTTATGAATGTACGGTTGATTCTTTTGATTCTGTACAGGCTGCCGACGATGCGGCAGAGGTGGTTATCCTGAAACCGGAACAGATTGTTCCGGAGGAATTCGGGCTAACATCTGTCCGTGAAGCAGTACAAAAATATATACAGAAAAAGATCTGATAATCCCCCCGTTCGTTTTTAAATTAATAATTGTCAATTGTCAATTATCAATTGTCAATTAGTTATATATTTGCAACATGGAACAGTAGGTTCTTTCCGAACCTTCATAAATCAGTATTGTAATGAGAAAATATCTTATCCCGCTCTGTCTTATTGTAGGAAGTTGCATGGTAAACGGGCAGCGCTCTTATCAATTCGAATCTAAAGAACGCCTGTTTGTCGAAGCAAAAGAATTCTTCGGTCTGAAAAACTATCCCGGTACTATGGATAAGCTGGAAGCCTGGAAACAACAGGCAACCGATCCCGATCTGATTCAGGAAGCTGATTATATGTTGGCGTATGCTGCTTTTGAACAGGGATATGGGAATAGTGCCGAAATCCTAAAGACATTCATTGAGAAGTATCCGGACAGCCGGCATGCGAATGAAATTTATTTTCTGACCGGTTCGGCTCATTTTGGAGCAGGAGAATATTCGCAGGCTCTTTACTGGTTGGAGGAGAGTAATATTGATCTCTTGAGTCCTGGTCAACAGGAAGCCTATAGTTACCGGTTGGCTTATTGTTTGTTGCAGGAAGGTGAACTGATTCGCTCCCGGGGATACTTTTCCCGCATCGCGGAAATCGGTTCCGAATACAGGGATCCTGCCGGATATTATGTTGCCTATATTGACTATGCATCGGGAGATTATGCCAAATCGCTCGTAGCTTTTACCCGTCTGAAAGAAAATCCGGCATACCGGGAACAGGCTTTATATTACATCGCCCAGATCAATTTTATAGAAGGCAAATACGACCGGGTGATCCGGGACGGCGAAGAGTTACTATCATCCTATCCGGGAAGTGTCAATAATGAAGAGGTATACCGTATTGTAGGGAATTCCTATTATCATCTGGGAGATCAGGACAAAGCCATTCAATACCTGAGTCAATATATAAATGCTACGGATCGTCCTCTGCGGGGCGACCTCTATATTCTGGGAGTCTGTTATTTCAATAAAGGAGATTATTCCCGTGCGGTAGATGCTTTTGGGGGTACTATCCAGCAAAATGATGAGTTGGCGCAGAGTGCAAACCTGTATCTGGGTCAAAGCTATCTGAAACTGAATGATAAAAACCGGGCCCGGCTGGCTTTCGAAGCTGCAGCGAATGCCTCTTTCGACCGGCAGGTAAAAGAAGTAGCTACTTACAACTATGCAGTGATTATTCATGAAACCTCTTTTACCGGTTTTGGTGAGTCGGTTACAATCTTCGAGAATTTCCTGAATGAGTTCCCCAACTCTAAATATTCCGATAAAGTAAACGATTACCTGGTGGAGGTATACCTGACAACCAAAAACTATCAGTCAGCACTTACTTCTATCGAAAAGATAAAGAATCCCAGTAACCGTATTCTGGAAGCCAAACAGGTTATCCTGTTCCAGTTAGGAACCCAATCGTTTGCTAACCTGCGTATGGATGAGGCCATTGATTATTTTAACCGTGCGATCGGTTTGGGTAATTATGATCAGGTTGCCCGTACGGATGCTTATTTCTGGCGGGGAGAATCTTATTACCGCAAAGAAGAGTATAATAAAGCGATATCAGACTATCAGACCTATCTGAATAATACCCGCCGGCGTTCGTCCGAAATGTATCCAATGGCATTTTATAGCATGGGGTATAGCTATTTTAAGTTGAAAAGATACAACGATGCCCTGAGCCGCTTCCGTCAATACCTTGAAGTGGAAACCAACCGCAATAATCCTTCCTATGCAGATGCTTATAACCGCATTGGCGACAGTTATTTCCATAACCGCCAGTTTGCCCTGGCACAGGAAAATTATTCCCGTGCCGCGGAGATTCGTCCTTCGGCTGGTGATTATGCTGTGTTCCAGAAAGGATATGTATTAGGATTGCAGAAAGATTACCGTGGAAAGATCAACGTCATGGACCAGTTGGTCCGCGATTTCCCTGAATCACAATATGTAGACGATGCGTTATTTGAAAAAGGACGTTCGTATGTATTGCTCGAAAACTATCCGCAGGCTGCGCAGGCATTTGAGTCACTGATCAGCCGTTTCCCGCAAAGTAGTCTGGCCCGCAAGGCAGGTATCCAGTTAGGATTGCTTTATTTTAATGATAACCAGCCGCAAAAATCGGTAGAAGCCTATAAAAATGTAATTAAAAACTATCCGGGCAGCGAAGAGGCAAAAGTAGCTGTTCAGGATTTGAAATCAGTCTATATTGATCTGAACGACATTAATTCGTACGCTGCGTATGTAAACTCACTGGGTGGAAATGTGCGCCTGGAAGTATCCGAACAGGATTCACTAACCTATCTGGCTGCGGAAAAATTATTTATGCGTGAAGAAAACGAAGAAGCCCGCAGAAGCCTGGTGAATTATTTGCAAACATATCCGCAGGGGGCATTTAGTTCCAATGCGAATTACTATCTGGCCAGCATTGCTTTCAACCAGAAAAACTACAACGATGCTAAACGCTATTATAACCTGGTATTGGATAGTGGGGATAGTAAATTCCTGGAAGAGTCGGTTGCCCGTGTGGCAGAGATTCAATATCTGGAAAAAGATTACAGTGCGGCACTGGAAACGTTCAAACGTTTGGATCTGGTTGCGGAGTCGCCCGAGAATCGTCAGGCGGCCAAATTGGGTATCATGCGTACGGCGCAATTAACCGGAAAAGAGGATGATGCGATGATGGCTGCGGAAAGCTTGTTGAAACAGGATAAGTTATCACCCGAAATCGAAGCCGAAGCCCGTTACACCCGTGCCAAAGTCTACATTGCCAAAGGGCAGGAAGAGAAAGCACAGGCCGATTTACTGGCAGTAAGTAGTGATACCCGTACCGTATATGGTGCCGAATCAAAATATCTGTTGGCTCAATATTATTACGATAGCAATCAGGATACAAAATCGGAAGAGGTATTGACTAACTTCATCGAGAATGGAACACCTCATCAATATTGGCTGGCCCGTGGCTTTATTTTGCTGGCAGACGTATACATCCGCCAGGGAGATACCTTCCAGGCCCGTCAGTATCTGAGCAGTTTACAGAGTAATTATTCAGCGAACGATGATATTGCAGCCATGATTCAGGACAGATTGAACAAACTTAATGATTGATTGAAAGGATGAAAACAACACATTATAAAAAAATTGTACTGCTTGCGTGTATGGCAACTCTGACAGGAAGTATGTATGCACAGGAAAATCAGAATCTTTCCCGCGAACTGACTCTGGAAAGGGAATACGACCCGACCGTACAGGATGCCAATAAAGTGAACACCTTGCCTGCCGTAAGGGAACCGGATGTAAAAAGGGCGGCTATTGAGTATGCTTCGTATGCGATACCAGCAGACCCATTAAAAGAGATCAATGTACTTCCGTCCGGTAATATTATGACCGATATCTTATATAATAACCGCAAAGGATATTTTAATTTCGGTATCGGTACCTACACAAATGTAAATGGTGATATCGGGTATCATATCCTGAATACGGAAGAAGATAAACTGAATATCTTTTTCTCTCACCGTTCCACCAATGGAAAAGTAAAATACCTGGACCGGGACCAGAAGATAAAAGCAAAGCTGAATGATAACCTGGGTGGGATTAATTATAAACATACATTCCGTATTGCCGATTTTAAATTAGGTGCCCGGTATGGGTATACCGGATTTAACTATTATGGTGCTCCGGCCCTGAGTGATTCCCGTGTTTATGATACGGATACGTATCAGGGTAACCAGCAAATCGGATTTCAGGCCGGTATTGCTTCGCATGCTGACGAATCTTTCGGATATCATGTAGGGTTGGATTATACCCATTTCTCCCGGCGGTATAGTTTGAATGAAGAGTATGACGGACCCAAGGAGAACAGCATCGGATTAAAAGGTGGTTTGAGTGGCGCGTTTTTTGGTACCCAGGCAGTTGGGCTGGACGCAATTCTGGATATATACACTTATAGTACTCCTACGGAACTGGATGAACTATTCAAAAATTATGCTGAAGTAACGTTATCGCCTTACTATAAGATAAAAAGCGATAATCTGGATATCAAACTGGGTGCAAACATCATGTTCTTCACCGGAGATAATGGCAAATTCTTTGTCTCTCCCAATGTGACTGTTCAGACAGAGTTTGTAGAAAAAACAATTCTTTACCTGGATGCACTGGGACGGATTGAGTCAAATAGTAACTATCAGTTATCGCAGATAAACCGTTATATGGACCCCACCCTGGCTGTGCCCCCTTCACGTACCTGGCTGGATGCAACATTAGGGGTAAAGAGTGGAGTTGCACCGGGATTCTGGTTCAACATCTTTGCCGGATATAAAATTACGAGTGATGATATATTCTTTGTACAGGATTTTCCGCTTATACAGGATTTCAGCAGTAGCTGGGGCAATGTAAGCAATGTGTACATGATGAATTCAAAAGTATTCAAAGCCGGTCTGGAACTGAAATATGCTTACCAGGAATATGTTGATATTTATGTAAAAGGATTGTATAACAACTGGAATGTTGATTCCGGTGCTAAAGCCTATGGAAAACCCAACATGCAGTTCAATGCCGGAGCAGATATACGTCCGGTCGAAAAACTGACATTATCACTGGATTATCTGATAGCAGGTGGACGTCACGGTCTTTATTACGGTAATGAGGTAAAAATGAAGAACATCAATGAACTGAACCTCACCGCAAGTTATGCAATCAACGACCTGTTAGGCGCTTATATCAAAATAAATAACGTACTGAACCAGAAATATGAACTTCTCCCCGGTTACCCCTTACAGGGATTCAGCATCATGGGTGGCGTGAATTTTAATTTCTGATTAGATATTAATCTCCCCTCTGGAGAGCCTGTGTAAAAACTAAATTGTTTGGACGGAGGGGATTTTTTGGACGGAGGGGATTTGCAATCCCCGACAAACGAGTCTTAGGATTTGTAATCCTTCTTTCTAATACATATGCTGTATGAACGGGATTGCAAATCCCAGGACTCAACACACCGGGATTACAAATCCCGGTGATCCAATGATCCCATCCCAGAAATCCTCTCCGTTCAAAAAAATCTACTGCCCTTTCAGGACTTACCCTTTCTTCAGCTTTTTATACTCCCTGGGCGACATGCCCATGATGTTTTTGAACAGGCGGGAGAAATAGTAGCAGTCTTCAATCCCTATTTTATGGCAGATCTGGTTGATCTTCATTTCTGTGAAGTCAAGTAGCTGGCAGGCTTTTTGTATTTTTAGCTGGTTGAAATACCGGGCGGGAGTATAGCCGGTTTGTTTACTGAAAAGCAGGGAGAAATGGGAGGGCGAATAACCTGTATGTTCCGATAGCTCCTGCAGGTTGATCTTCTTTTCTATATTCTCTTTCATATAATGTATAGCCGCCGTTACAATATCATCGTCGCCTTTATCCCGTTTGAAGGCACTCCGGTATTGTTGCAGGTAGCGCACAGAACCCAGGAAATGATAAAATACTGAACTTGCATAGATCATATTCTCTTTGCTGTATCCCATTTCCAGGATATTATATATCTCTTCAAACAGATCAATCCTGTTGCTGATCCGGGAGTTCACGGTGGGTTTAATATCAGTCGGACGGTTTAAGCCGGCAGCGTATTGCCCGGCCAGCTTACCTTTGAAATGAATCCAGTAAATAGTCCAGGGATCATTTTCATCCGAACCGTAGCTATGAGGTTTGCCGGCAGGTAAAATAAAATATTGGTTTCCATGCACCTCGTGTGTCTCATTTTCGAACCGGAACCAGCCCTTTCCCTCTATACAATAGATAAATACATATTGCGGTATAGCAACCGGCCGGTCTATATAATGATCCTCCGCATGCGGGTAATAGCCGATATCAGTGATATGAAGAGTAGAGGCAAGCGGATCTTTCTCCAGTTCGCTCACCACAGTTCCGGGAAGAACCAGTCCCCGTTCCCCTTTAAACCCGTCTTTTCTCTTTTTTCTGTCTTCCATAACTCTCTGTATCCTTTCAGCAATAAATATACGGCCTTTTTGTATAGTAAATCTTAAGAATACCATAAATATCCATGTTATAGCCTATGCATAAGCGTAGGAAGAGTAGTGTATAAAGCCGGATATGCACTACAGTGCGCCTAAGCAAGGTCAACTTTTTATAGTTGTGCCTATGTAGAGGCCCATGTTGTGTCTGTGTAGGATGTGAAGGTGTGCTTGTTTAGCCGGAGAGTTGTGCCTGTGTAGCCGGATGGTTGTGCTTGTCCGGACAAAACGTTGTGCCTGTGTAATGGGGATAGTTGTGCTTGTGTAGACCCCAAAGTTGTGCCTGTGTAGACTGTTTACTCTTCCTGATGCTATCGTTATAGGATTGTTGGTTAAATCGTAAGATTGTCCATGTTTTATTATTTTTATCTATTTCCTGTATAAGGGGAGGGTTCTATATTTGCACTATCAATCTTATTTAATTTATTCTATGAAAAGAGTCAGCCATGAAAAATGAAAAGCAACATACAAAATCAGCATACTTACTATTAATCTGTCTTGTATCTGCTATGGGCGGATTATTGTTTGGTTATGACTGGGTAGTGATAGGAGGAGCAAAAATATTCTATGAACCTTTTTTCGGCCTGGAAGGATCAGCCGCGTTACGGGGGTGGGCTATGAGTAGTGCGCTGGTTGGCTGTCTGGTGGGTGCTTTACTGGCCGGTGCATGGAGCGACCGGTACGGACGGAAGAAGATGCTGATCATTGCATCCGTATTATTTGTGGTTTCTGCATTCGGAACAGGATATACGGATCATTTCACCCTGTTTATAGGCCATCGCATTTTAGGAGGGTTTGGTATTTGGATTGCTTCCAATATTTCCCCTATCTATATAGCAGAAGTTTCTCCGGCGCATGTCAGGGGCAAATTTGTATCTATTAACCAGCTGACAGTGGTATTGGGTATCCTGATAGCACAATTGGTAAACTGGGGCATTGGTAACTATTTCATGCCGCAGAAAGATGTACTTCCGCCAGAAGCTATTGATATGGCATGGCGCTGGATGTTCTGGGCGGAACTTATCCCGGCGATGCTGTTTTTCGCCCTTTCGTTTGTTATACCCGAAAGTCCACGGTGGCTGGCTATTAATGGAAAAGCAGACCAGGCATCTGCGGTATTCGGTCGCATTGGTGGCAACGGGTTTGCCGTAAAAGAACTGGAACAGATTGCCTCCCTGGAACAGGATAAAGAAGAATTCAACTGGCGCAGATTGTTACAGCCGGATGTACGGAAAGTACTGACAATCGGGATTGTGCTGGCTGTCTTTCAGCAATGGTGCGGTATCAATGTGATTTTTAATTATGCACACGAGATATTTACAGCCGCGGGTTATGCGGTATCTGATATATTGATGAATATTGTGGTAACAGGAGTAACAAATGTGGTGTTTACTTTTGTGGCTCTCTATACAGTAGATAAGTGGGGGCGGCGTGCCCTGATGATAACCGGTTCGGCCGGACTGGCGGTCATCTATCTGGTCATGGGCTCTTTTTATTACTTTGGTGTAAGTGGCTTACCTATGTTGATCTTAGTCGTACTGGCTATTGCCTGTTACGCGATGTCGCTGGCACCGGTTGTATGGGTAGTGCTGTCGGAAATATTCCCGGCACGTATCCGGGGTACAGCCATGGCTCTTTCCACCTTCTTCTTATGGACAGCCTGTTTCTTACTCACGTATACCTTCCCTATACTAAACGAATGGTTAAGTGCTTCCGGAACATTCTGGGTATATGGAGGTATTTGTCTGGCCGGCTTCCTCTTCATCCGGTCTCAATTACCTGAAACAAAAAATAAAACACTTGAAGAAATCGAGAAAGAATTAATAAAATAGTAGTCAAAGTAGTTATCAGCCTCTGCGAGGCTTAGTAGTCAGCAGTCGCTAATGCTCCTTAGTAGTCAAGAAGAAAAGATAAATAATAATCTACTTGACTACTAGCGAACAAAGTGAGCGATGACTACTAATGAGCGAAGCGAATGCTGACTACTTAACTACTTAAAAAAACAAATTTAAATATGAAGTCAATCGTAAAAGTGTGGGAAGAAGATCTTCTCATTCCTACCTACAACACCGGTAAGCCGGAGAAAAATCCGATGTTTTTTTGAGAAACGGGTTTATCAGGGAAGTAGTGGTGTAGTGTACCCTTATCCGGTGATTGAAAAGATAGAAGACACTCCCGTAGATAAGTCATACCGTGCCGTTTATCTGGAAAACGAATATATTAAAGTTATGATTCTGCCGGAACTGGGCGGACGTGTACAGATGGCCTATGATAAAATAAAAGAGCGTCATTTTGTATATTACAATCATGTAATCAAACCGGCCCTGGTAGGGTTGGCCGGTCCGTGGATTTCCGGGGGTATTGAATTTAACTGGCCGCAGCATCATCGTCCCAGTACGTATCTGCCGGTAGACTATACTATTGAACAATGTGCAGACGGCAGCGCAATTGTGTGGGTGAATGAACGGGAACGGATGTTCCACCAGAAAGGGATGGCCGGGTTTACATTGCGTCCCGGAAAAGCGGTATTGGAAATACAGGGCAAACTATACAACCCAACTCCTTTCCCGCAGACATTCCTGTGGTGGGCTAATCCTGCTGTTGCGGTGAATGATGCGTACCAGTCTGTCTTTCCGGCTGATGTAAATACCGTATTCGATCATGGGAAACGGGATGTTTCCTCTTATACGGTCGCTACCGGTACATACTATAAAATGGATTATTCGGCAGGTGTGGATATATCGCGTTATAAAAATATTCCGGTACCTACCTCTTTTATGGCTATTCGTTCCGGTTATGATTTCGTTGGAGGATATGAAAACGATACGGAAGCCGGTTTGCTGCACGTTGCGAATCATCATATTTCGCCGGGAAAGAAACAGTGGACCTGGGGACACGGTGATTTTGGCCGGGCGTGGGACCGGAACCTGATAGATGCCGACGGTCCTTATATTGAACTCATGACGGGGGTTTATACAGATAACCAGCCCGACTTTACCTGGTTGCAACCGTATGAAGAGAAAACATTTACCCAGTATTTCCTGCCCTACCGTGAGTTGGGTGTTGTAAAGAATGCAACTTCCGACCTGTTGATGAATGTAGATGCGGAAAACGGAAAAGGAATATTGAAACTGTTTGCTACCTGTTTGCAGGAGAACCTACAGATAGAGGTGAAAAGTGAGGGTACGGTTGTTTATAAAGAGACCGTTTCTTTATCTCCCGAAAAAGTGTTTACCGTTACTTTTCCGCTGGCATCGCTGAAAGATGTTTGTGTTTCTGTTGCCGGTGCGGATGGTAGGGAGAAGTTAGGTTGGGTGGCAGTTCCGGAAGAGATTAAACCTGTGCCTGATCCGGCAAAAGCTGCTTTAGACCCGAAAGAGATCCATTCGGTAGAGCAATTGTACCTTACCGGGTTGCATCTGGAGCAATACAGGCATGCTACCTATCTGGCTACCGATTATTATAGGGAAGCATTGAACCGGGAGCCGGGAGATATCCGTACCAATAATGCCATGGGATTGTGGCTGATCCGTAAAGGGCAATTTGCAAAGGCAGAATTTTATTTACGCAGGGCTGTTAAAACCCTGACGGAACGAAATCCGAATCCGTATGATGGAGAGCCGTTGTATAATTTAGGTTTGTCGCTTATCTATCAGGGAAAAGCGGAAGAGGCATACGGCTATTTCTATAAAGCATGTTGGAATGCGGCATGGCAGGATGCGGGATACTATTCGCTGGCACAAATATCCTGTGGAAAAGGCAATTGGGAAGAGGCATTGTATGAGATTGATAAATCGTTGGTCCGCAACTGGCATAACCACCGGGCACGGCATCTGAAAGCAACTATTCTCCGGCATTTGGGAAGAACGGACGAAGCGCTTACGTTGATCAATGACTCGGTGGATCTTGATAAATTCAATTATGGCTGTTTGTTTGAAAAATACCTGATAACCGGCGATCCGGTGCTGTTGAACGAACTGGCTGTTTTGATGCGTTCCGAATCCCATAATTATATGGAACTGGCTATCGATTATACTTCTGCTTATTGTTGGGAGGAAGCCCTGCAGGTAGTGGATCTCTATCTGGATCTGTCTGCTGCAAAAGACCATATGGGAAATTATTATAGAGCCTGGATGTTGATTCAATTGGGTAAAGAAGAGGAAGCCCGTGAATCTGTTCGTCTGGCTGAAAAGGGAGCATTCCCTCTGTTTTTCCCCAATCTGCCGGAAGCAATTGTAGCATTACAGGCGGTTATTTCTCTGGAGGAAAATTCTCCTAAAGCCCTGTACCTGTTAGGAAATATCTGGTATGATAAACGGCAGTATGCGGAAGCGGTTGATGCCTGGGAGAAATCAGCACAACTGGATGCCGGTTTTCCAACCGTGCTTCGTAACCTCTCTCTGGCTTATTATAATAAACTGGACCGGACGCAGGAAGCGTACGAACTGATGGAAAAAGCATTCCTTCTGGATACTACGGATGCACGTATCCTGATGGAATTTGACCAACTGGCCAAACGGCTCAACCGC
This sequence comes from Tannerellaceae bacterium, assembly GCA_021203545.1. Taxonomy (GTDB): domain Bacteria; phylum Bacteroidota; class Bacteroidia; order Bacteroidales; family Tannerellaceae; genus UBA4116. The sequence goes on from JAJQAZ010000026.1 coordinate 19,716, forward strand.
CCGCATACGGAACGGTTGGCAAGGTTGGAGGAGTACCGGGAAACGGCCTGGCAACGGGACGACCTGTATCTTGAGTATGTAACTCTGTTGAACCATCTGGAACGCTATACAGAGGCAATCGAACTGATCAACAGCCGCAAATTTCATCCGTGGGAGGGAGGCGAAGGAAAAGTGCCTGCACAGTATCAGATTGCCCGTCTGGAGTTGGCAAAGCAGTTCATAAACGAGGAAAAATATGCACAGGCATTAACCCTTATCAATGAATGTTACGAATATCCGGAGAATCTGGGAGAGGGTAAACTATACGGAGCACAGGAAAATGATTTCGATTATTATAAAGGGTGTGTTCTGGAAGCAGTCGGTAAAAACGAAGAGGCTGCCGGGTTTTTCCGGAAAGCCAGTGTAGGTATCAGCGAACCTGTTGCCGCGGTTTATTATAACGACCAGAAACCGCATAAGATATTCTATCAGGGTATGGCACTCCGGAAGCTGGGCGACGAGGAGGGTGCACGCAGCCGGTTTAATAAACTGGTCTCGTATGGAGAACAACATCTGCACGATGTGTTCCGGATGGACTATTTTGCAATCTCTCTTCCGGATCTGCAAATCTGGGAAGATGATATGGATCTCCGCAACAAAATCCATTGTTATTTCCTGATGGCTCTCGGACATATGGGCCTGGGGAATAAGGAAAAAGCAATGACTTTCTTCCACAAGGTGAAGGAGATGGATGTTAATCATCAGGATAGCACAATACCATATAATACGTTAATAAAGTAGTCAAGGAGTTAGCAGCCACTTTGTGGCTTAGTAGTCATCAGTCGCTACGCTCCTTAGTAGTTAAGTAGAAGAAGAAAAAAATATAATAATACTTCTTGACTACTAGCGAACAAAGTGAGTGCTGACTACTAATGAGCGAAGCGAATGCTGACTACTTGACTACTAAAAAAAATGAATACCATGAGAAATACAAGAATGTTTTAATATCATTGTGTGTGGTCACTCTTTCCGCATCTATGGATGCGAAGGAGTTGATCCGGATTACCACTGAAAATCTGTCCCTGATTTATCAGGTTAACGACCGGAACCGGTTGGAACAGATTTATTTTGGAAAGAATATAGGTAATATGTCCGAATTTGAGAAGGTCTCTTTACCGGCCTATCCGGCTTATTCAACCTATGGGACTAACCATGTGTTTGAGGCGGCTCTGCGTGTTACACATGCGGACGGCAATACTTCTACCGAACTGATGTATACCGGACATCAGATTGTACAGGAGGATCCCGGCAGGGTTCATACAATTATCTCACTGAAAGATGAGTATTACGACCTGTATACAACATTGCATTTCCGGGCATATCCTGAAGAGGATATACTGGAACAATGGGTGGAGATACAAAACAGGGAGAAGAAAAACATTGTGTTATCAGACTTTGCCTCTTCCGATCTCTCTTTTACAGCCGGAAAGTATTTTGTAACCCAGTTTTATGGTGATTGGTCGGAAGAGATGAATATGAAGGAACAGGAATTGTCGCCGGGTATGAAAGTTATTGATTCCAAGCTGGGTGTTCGTACCCACCAATATACACATCCCTGTTTCCTGTTAGGCTTGGAGCAACCGGTACAGGAACTTTCCGGCGAAGTGATTGGTGGTACACTGGCATGGCCGGGGAGCTTCCGTTTTACCTTCGAGGTTAATAATGACGGTAAACTACGTGTCCTGTCCGGTATCAATCCTTACGGGTCGGCTTATACACTGGGTAAAAATGAAACATTTACCACTCCGGGTTTTCTTTTTACTTACAGCAAAAACGGTGTTCAGCCGGTATCACAGAAATTTCATCGCTGGGCACGTAAATATGGTATTAAGAACGGTGATAAAGACAGGGATATTCTGTTGAATAACTGGGAAGCTACCTATTTTGACTTTGATGAGGAGAAATTGGTGCGTATTATTGATGATGCCTCCCAAATGGGCTTTGAACTGTTCCTGTTGGACGACGGCTGGTTTGGTAATAAACACCCCCGTAACGGGGATACGCAGGGGTTGGGCGACTGGCAGACCAACCGGGAGAAATTACCGAACGGTATTCCATTCCTGATCAATGAGTGTAAGAAAAGAGGCCTGAAGTTTGGTATCTGGGTTGAACCGGAAATGGTAAACCCGAAAAGTGAGTTGTACGAGAAGCATCCTGACTGGGTGATTGCCCAGCCCCACCGCGAACGAACCGTACAACGTAACCAGTTGATTCTGGATTTGAGTAATCCGGAAGTACAGAAATTTGTGTATGATGTAGTAGACCGCTTACTGGTTGAAAATCCGGGTATTGATTATGTGAAATGGGATTGTAACCGCTTTGTAGGTAATCCGGGTTCGTCCTGGTTACCGGCTGATAAACAGTCACACTTATGGATAGATTATAGTAACGCTCTGTTGAAGATCATGGAGAAAGTGAGCCGTAAATATCCGGATGTAACTTTCATGGCCTGCTCTGGTGGTGGTGGCCGTATTGATTACGGTTCTATGCGCCATTTTGATGAGTACTGGATCAGCGACAACAATGACCCTCTGCAACGTATCTTTACCCAGTGGGGTACTCAATATTTCTTCCCTGCAATCGGTCTGGCAAGCCATGTGTCTGTTTCTCCCAATCATATTTCCGGACGTAGTACTCCCCTGAAATACCGTTTTGATGTGGCACTTGCCGGTAAACTGGGTATGGACCTGCAACCCTCACAGATGACGGAGGAAGAGAAAGTGTTTTCAAAGAATGCGATAGCCCTTTATAAAGAGATTCGCAGTACTGTGTTGCATGGAGACCTTTACCGGTTGCTTTCTCCCTATGAATCTAATCGTACAGCTTATATGTATGTAGCGCAGGATAAGTCGGAAGCGATTGTTTTTAATTTTCTGGTACGGAAAGAGATAAAATCAAATACACAAACTATTTATCTGCAGGGACTTGATCCGGAGCAACAGTACAGCGTGGAAGAGGTAAACCGTGTTAGTTCGTGGTCGCGCAGCGCAGCTTATAAAGATAAACTGTTCAGTGGTGAGTATCTGATGACTGTGGGAATGACTTTCCCTATGTATAACGAATATGAGAGCGTGGTTTTACGGATAAAGACACAGGAATAAGATGAAAACTAACTGTTTAATCTATCTGCTTGCCGTTGTATCCCTTTTTGCATGCAAAAAGGGAGGTGAAGTAATATGTATTACTTCACCTGATCAAACTATTCAAATAGGAGTAGAGGTCCATGGGCCTCTTTCCTACAGGGTTACACGAAACGGCGTGGAACTTGTTGCACTTTCATCCATAGGATTGGAATTGCAGGAAAAAGAATCTGATAACTATTTTATTGAAACGGTTACCCGCCGGTCAGTAAATCAAACGTTAACACCTCTGTATGGAAAATTTAAACATCTTCCGGATCATTACAACGAAGCGATTCTCACTTTTACCAACGGGCAACAGTTGGTTATACGGGCGTATGACGAGGGAGTCGCTTACCGTTTCATTACCCGTTACAACGAAGAAGTAATAGTAGAAAACGAAAAAGTGACCGTGAATGTCGCTGGCGATCCGGCTGTAATCTTTGCCGAGACCGACAATTATACCGCCTGGGAACTGATGTATATGGATTATGAAACAACATCGGCTATCACAGCAGGTAAAAAAGCTATCACACCGGTTCTTTTTTCTTTTCCTGAAAATGTGAAAATGGTGGTAACGGAATCGGATTCCGAAGCTATCCGGGTATGTATCTACGTAAGGAGAATGACGCGTTTACCGGAGAATTTGCCCCCTATCCCGATAGTACCTCTCTCGGTAGCTGGGGATTTGTATCGGTGGTACGTACTACTAAAGACTATATAGCCCGTGTACCGGGTAATAAAGAATTTCCCTGGCGGATGTTTATTGTTACCGGTGATGACAAACAGTTGCCGGTTAATGAATTGACCTGGAAACTGGCTACTCCGCAGGTGGTGGGCGAGTTTGACTGGGTAAAACCGGGTAAAGCGGCGTGGGAGTGGTGGCACGATGCGATCCTTACTGATACGGATATCCCCTCCGGAATGGATAACCGGAATACGGATCTTTATAAACACTACATCGATTTTGCCGCGGATTACGGCCTGGAATATCTTATGATAGATGCAGGCTGGTCGAATCTGTTTGACCTGGCACGGGTCAATCCAAAAATGGATATGGAGGAACTTATCCGTTATGGAAACAGTAAAGGTGTTGGAACATTTTTGTGGTGTACGGCTATTTCTCTGACCGACCGTATAGATGAGTTTATGCAAATGATGAGTAATTGGGGCGCAGCCGGATTGAAAGTTGATTTCTTTGACCGGGATGATCAATTGGCTATGGACTGGTATGAACGGATTGCTTCGAAAGCTGCGGAGTATAAGCTCATGATCAATTTTCACGGATGTAGTAAACCTACCGGTTTGCAGCGCATGTATCCTAACATTGTCAATTTTGAAGCGGTAAGAGGGGCTGAATGTTCAAAATGGGATTTGACCGCAAATCCGCAGCATCATGTAACGATTCCTTTTACCCGTATGTTGGGTGGTGCCATGGATTATACACCCGGTTCTATGCGTAACCGTTCAATCCAGATGTTTAAACCTGTTGATCCGGGATTGCCTTTTTCTCTGGGTACCCGTGCGCACGAACTGGCTATATTTGTGGTGTACGACCAGTATTTTGCCATGCTCTGCGACTCTCCGTCGGAATACCGGAAATATCCGGATATTATGAAATTCCTGTCTGCTGTTCCCGTTACCTTCGACCATACAATTGTGCTTGATGCCAGTGTTGGTGAATATATTCTGATAGCCAAACAACAGGGCGAGGAATGGTATGTGGGAGGAATGACTAACCAGAGAGCCCGTAACCTCACTGTAGATTTTTCTTTTTTAACAGCCGGTACAACGTATCAGGCTGAAATCTACAAAGATGCCCCCGAATCGGGTTTGTATGCCGATAGATATATTTATGAATCTATTGAAGTAGGTAAAAAAACTCAATTGACTATTCCGCTAACCCAGGGAGGCGGTGTGGCCATCAGTATCCGGCCTGAAAAATAACCTTTAGGTAAAACTTTATAATCACAAAATACTAATCAGACTTAAATTTAATTCGTATGTCAACATGTAAATTATGGATTGTTACCATGTTACTCGTAACGTGCAACATGGTCTTTGCCCAAACCATAGAGGTGACGGGTAAAGTAACCGCGGGAAAAACCAATGAAGAGGTAATTGGAGTTGTTGTATTGGATAAGAATAATCCCAACAATGGAACGATTACTGATCTGGACGGACGTTTCAATCTTCGTGTGGATAGAAACGCAATATTAACCGTATCGTCCGTAGGATATCGTACAACAGATGTACAGGTAAACGGACAATCTTTTTTGAATATTCATCTGGAAGAAGAAGTTTTTGACCTGGAAACTGTAGTCGTGGTAGGGGTTGCTATGAAAAAAAGCGACCTGACCGGTGCCGTAGGGAATATTTCCAATGAAAAGTTGAAACAAACGCCGGCTATTGGTGTCAATGAAGCGTTACAGGGAAGGGTTGCCGGTGTGTACATTAGCCGTGACCCGAAGCCGGGAGGGAATGATACTTCTATCAAGATTCGTGGAAATAATTCTATCTCTTTCGGAAACAATCCGATTTATGTAGTGGACGGGATTATTATGGACGGAGGGTTTAACCTGTTGAACAATGAAGATATTGCTTCTATTGAAATTCTAAAGGATGCTTCGGCGACTTCACTGTATGGATCACGTGGTGCGAATGGGGTAGTCGTGATTACCACCAAACGCGGCCAGCAGGGAGGAACTATCACTTACGATGGTTGGGTAGGTTTTACCTCTTTTGGAAAGAAAATGGATCTGATGGGTTCGCAGGGTATTTATGACCTGCGTGTGGATGCAATGGCAAACTATTACATACACCGCCAGCAGTTTGAACAGGACGGCCAGATCAATTATCCGTTGAGCCGGCAGGAGTATATCCGTCAGATTACATCGACCTCCAGTAATGCTGCTTTTGCAGACTATGAACATGAAGCCTACCGGGATGGAAAATCATATGACTGGCTGGACGAAGTAACCCGGAAAGGATTCCAGCAAAACCATGCCGTTAGTTTTTCGGATGCGGATGAGAAAGGGAACTACTATCTGAGTTTCGGATATTCCCAACAGGACGGGTTAATTAAAAACTCCGATTATGAGCGTTTTACCGGAAAGGCAAATCTGGAAAGAGCTCTGAAACCCTGGTTTAGGGTAGGAACTGCTACTACCTATGTGCGCAGTACGGCAGGGCTGACGGAAGGAAATGTGTTTTGGAACGCTCTGACGGCAAGTCCGTTTTATGAACCCAATACGGAAGATATTTATATGAAATGGGGCGAAACGGTGCAGACAGGAACGCATAATCCGGTGAATAGTCTTACTATTGACGGGAAACGTACGCAGAACCGTCTGACTTCGGCCAATTATTTCAATATAAATCCTATAGAGGGATTGAATATCCGTAATAGTATTTCTATTGATATGATGGATCAGCAGGAGTATTGGTATATTCCTATGGAAATAGGGCAATCCGTTCAGAATTCGTACGACGGGGATGCTTCTCACCGGAAAGACCATTGGTTTAACTGGCAATGGGATGCTTCTGTTTCGTACGATAAAACCTTTGCAGGTAAACATAAATTGTTTGCTATGTTTGCGTCTAATCTTTCTAAAAATAAGTGGGAATATAACCAGGTAAATGCCCGTGGGTTTGCTTCAGACGATTTCTCTTATTATTACCTGCAGGGAGCAGCTGCTAAAGAAAAATTTAATCTTGCTTCGGACTTTAACAATCGTAGCATTATAGCCTTTGTACAACGGGTGAACTATACATACAGCAATAAATATTTCGCGACTTTTACTATGCGTCAGGAAGGTTCATCCAAATTTTCTCCGGAGAACAGGTGGGGATATTTTCCTTCGGCATCTCTGGCATGGGATGCGGCTGCCGAAGAGTTTATTTACAATCTTGACTTTTTCGACCAGTTGAAAGCCCGTCTGGGATATGGTATTGTAGGAAATGAGAATATTCCTCTCTATTCGATCTATTCATTGTACCGTCCGTCTATTACCAATAATAATGTAGTGTATAAATCAGACGGGCGGCTGGGTAATCCTGATTTAAGATGGGAGAAACAGAAGCAGTTGAATGTTGGGGTGGATGTTGCTGTTCTGAACAGTCGCTTATCGTTGACGGCGGATTATTATTACATTAAAAATACAGACTTATTGATGCAACGTTCCCTGTCGCCCATTTCCGGTTACGGTAATATGATTGATAACGTAGGAGAACTTGAAAACAAAGGTTTTGAACTGACAGTGAACGGGCGGATTATTGATTCGAAAGATTTCAAATGGAATGTAGCGGGAAATATCTCGTTCAATAAGAATAAAATCACGAAACTATATGGAGATGTAGATGCGGTCTGGAACAAAGGAGGCTGGACGGGTGTCGAGATTCAGCGGGAAGGCAACCTGTTTGTGGGAGAATCCCTGAATTCGATTTATGTATATAAATTCGACCGGATTGTACAGGAAGAAGATATGGCGTATGTTGCTACGCTGGATCTGGGAGACCGGATTGTGCAACCAGGTGATATCCTGCCGTTGGATGTGAATGGAGATAAATTATTGATGATAACGACCGGGTAGTAGCTGGTACTACTGATCCGAAATTCTACGGAGGCTTCTCCACAGATTTTAGCTATAAAAACTGGGGTATCAATGCTGTATTTAATTATTCTTATGGAGGCAAGAAGTTAAGCGGATTGTATGAAAGCCTGATGTCAGGAAACGGACTAACCGCCACTCATACGGATATGGCCGGCCGGTGGACACCGGAAAACAAAAGTTCCACAATACCCCGTGCTTTCTATGCCGGAGGACGTTACTCGTATGGTGATGTGGATTTAGGAGTGCAAAACTCATCTTTCCTGCGTATGGCTGTCCTTTCCGTCTATTATGATTTTCCCGCGTCGTGGATGAAGGCAGCACGCCTGAAGAATGCGCGTATTTATTTTACCGGAAATAATTTATTAACGGTAACCAGCTACAAAGGGTATGATCCTGAAGGGGGAGACTCCTATCCTGCTTCTAAAATGTATGTTTTAGGATTACGTTTCAGTTTCTGATTTATTTACTTAATTAAGTTATCCATTATGAAAAATAAAACAATCATACAGTATGCCGGAGTTCTATTGCTCCTTTCGGCTTTAACAGTTTCCTGCTCTGACTTTTTTGATAATGATCCCAAAACGGCATTAACCAAAGAGCAGACCTATGCGGAACTTGATAACATTGAACCTTTGATTGCCGGGCTTTATGGAAGTTGGCGCGATTTGCGGAAGGATCGTGAAGGACTTGTGTTCCAGTTTGGAACAGATGAAGCACAACAGGGTGCTTACCAGATAAGAACGGAGGATGACCAGGGTGGTTTGGATAAATACAACTCGTTCCTGTCTCCGTCCAATAATGCATTGACACAACAATGGGATAAAAGGTGGAAACTGGTTACAGAATCTGCCGGAGTTGTGAATGCCCTGGAAATAAATGATCAGGATCCCGGGCGTAAAAATGGTTTGTTGGGGCAGGCCTGTTTTATTCGCGCGGCTCTGAATTTTGAACTGGTTCAGTATTGGGGTGAAATTCCGGTGATTGATGATGCTATTATTGCCGAATATGGTTTAGGCAGGCAGCCCTTGGAAATTGTGTATGGTCTGATTATTTCTGATCTGGAACGGGCGGAAGAGTTTCTTCCTGAAACACAGGAGGATCCCTCCAAAGTAAGAAAAGGAGTAGCACAGGCATTGTTGGGAAAAGTGTATTTATCAGCACATACCGAATCAGGTATACGGGATTATGCGAAGGCGGCAGGTTATTTTGAAAAAGTAATTAACAGTCCTTATTATGAACTGGTTTCTGATTATGCGCAGTTGTTTGATGCCTATACTTCCAATACAAGTGAATCCATTTATGAATTCCAGTTCAATAATGTCTCGCCGGACCATAACCAGATCCAGTGGCAGACCGGTTCGCGTTTGTTGGCAGACGTGGAGAACGGGTATTGTTACTTCGGGGGGTATGATCTGATCCTGCCTACTGCTTACTGTCACCAGAGTATAGAGGAAGGCGGTATTTGGGAAGAGGGAGACCTGCGACGGGCAGAAAGTATCCGGTACGATTTTACATATGGCGATTACATACCCGAGTTAAATGAATCGTGGGGCGGTGACGAGTTAGATCCCCATATTAAGAAATATGAGGATATTCGGAATGATAAAGTGAATTCTTTTTATTATTGTGGGAAAAATGCCCACTATCTTCGTCTGGCGGATATCTATCTGTGTTATGCCGAGTGCCTAAATGAAACCGGAAATACCGTCGGTGCGGTAAATATCGTAAACGATCATATACGAAACCGTGCCTGGGGAGGGAACCTGCCTGCCGATAAAAAATGGAATACGGTCATGTCGCAGGATGACTTCCGCAAAAACATTCTGGATGAACGGATGCGTGAACTGGCTTTCGAGGGTTGGCGGCGTATGGACCTGATCCGCACCGGCAATTTTGTTTCCTACGTGAAAGCAAAAAACAAATGGGCTAAAGAAAGCAATACCATTCAGGATTTTCATGTTCGTTACCCGATCCCATTGAATGAAATCAAACAAAATGAAGATATTGATGAAACCGATCAGAATCCGGGATATAAACTCAATTGATGGAGTGTTATCCATCCCTCTTGAGTAACTCTCTATACATCTTATTCAGGTCGTAGGCCTATCCTATCTTAGACCCCAGCAACGCTGGGGTTCAGGTGATAAAGAAAATATTTCGCTCCGGAGGAGCAGCATAGGATAAAAAGAACCTGAGGATAACTCTACTATTTAGTTTATACATTACTATGCTGGGCTTCCAGCCCGAAACATAGGCCCTCTTATCCACCCTGGGGGCTAAGATATATTACCCTCTACGAGGGTGAAAAGATGTGTGTAGAGAATAGTTCAATAGGAGAAAATAACAACGTATAAATTATGCATACTATTGATATTTCGTTTGGTCTGGATGGGTCTGATAATACAGGGGTGTTGATCACATTGGTAAACCGGAATGGCTATAAGGCTTCTTTTACCAATTATGGTGCCCGGTGGGTGGGAATGGAAACGCCTGACAGGAACGGGCAGTTTGAGGATGTATTATTAGGGTTTGATACCCTCGCCGGCTATATACAGGCCGGCGAGCAGTATCATGGTGCTATAGTGGGGCGTGTATGCGGCCGTATAGCTAATGCTGCCTTTACGCTGAATGGAAAGAGTTACTCTTTGTCTTCCAATGATGTATATGGCTATCCGGTAAGAAACCATTTGCATGGCGGAAAGCAAGGATTCCATAACAGTTATTGGGAATATGCCTGTTTAACAACTGAATCCGGTGAAGAAGCTGTTTGCTTTTCTTTGTTTTCTCCTGACGGTGAGGAGGGATATCCCGGAAATGTGCATGTAAAAGTAACCTATACTTTACATGAAGATAATTCTGTTTCGTTGCAGTGTGACGGGCGAACCGATCATACCACCTTACTTAATCTGACGAATCATGCCTTCTTTAATCTGAATCCGGTTAAAACTTCTGATACTCTTAGGAATCATACACTCCAATTGAATGCAAACCATTTAATAGAATGTGACGACCAGTTAATACCCACCGGAAACCTTATACCCGTAAAAGACCATTTTGCCGGTTTTATGACTCCCCGGCGTATTGCGGATTCTCTCAAAAATGGAGATGCACAGGTCCGGAAAAATAAAGGTTATTCACTTGCTTATGCCTTAGAAATGGATAGGAATGCTCCGGCAGCTACTTTATACGATGAAGAGTCGGGTAGGGGGATTCGCATTTTTACCAATCAACCTTCTGTCCAGATATACAATGGCTATTTCATGGATAGGAAAGATAGAGGGAAAAATAATATCGCTTATGAATCCGGATGTGGCCTGGCCATAGAACCGCAGGGTTTCCCCGATGCTATCCACCACCCCGGATTTCCACAGGTTATTATTTCTCCCTCTATTCCTTATTACTATTATACCCGTTATTGTTTCTTCGTCTGTTGATAAAAAATATTACAGTTTATGTATTACTTTCATCATCTGTTCCCCTAAGCCGATTGTATAGCCCTGGGATACGAATACGATCCGTCCGAAAGTATCAGCTATCACAAAGATGGGTAAGTTGTTTGTGTTCGAAAGGTTCATTCCTGAAGCGATCATATTTGTAATGCTTTGATCCACATCGATACCGTAAGTAATGGTATTGGGTAGTTGACCAAACTCATTTTTATCGAAATTATTCAGGTTCTGTTCATCTTTAAACAGCAGGATCATACTTCTGCCACAATCTTCAAAATCAGTTTTGAAAGCGGCAATGTCACGCATGGCGTGGTTGGTAGGCTCCTGGCGTGCTCCTAAAATACCAACGATAAAGTAACCGCGTCCGGTTGTAGCCAGAATACTTGTTTCTGTTTTATTTTCTGCCAATATAAACCGGGCTTCTGCATCCAGATTACCAATCACCTGAATATCGTCTTCTGCCTCGCGCATTACCAGATCAATTTTTGTAGTCTTATCCGGTTCAATACGGAAAAAAGTAATGTTGTTCAGAACTCCGCCGTTGGCCAGACGGGTACCGGTTACTAACATATAATCTCCTTCGTCCAGTGTGAACGGTTGTTTCAGGATACCACTCCATGTATTTCCTAATCCCATATCCACATGCGTTGCCGCACGGAAGTTGAGGGTTTGTAGTTTTCCGTCGGGCAGTACTTTCGAGATCGTGAAATGGCTGTAATATTTAGGATCCGGCAGTGTTTTAATCGGTTCATAGGCGGCTACCACTTTTCCCTGTCTGTTTCCTGTTTGTTCTTCTGCTTCGAAGTCCACATCTACCCACTGGTTGTTGAAGTTATATTGTACTTTTTGTGTAACCGGCTCGATCCGTGCAGGGATTCCAAAGCTACGGGCAATAGCAACAAAGAAGATATTCCGTGAGTGGCTATCGGCTACCCGTGCGGTCCATACACCTTTAGGCATAATGGGAATGCGTTGAGGATTCAGTTCATTCTTAATTTCAATATTTTCTTTTACCCATTCCACCAGTGTTTGCGGATTCTCAACAGCATTTTGTATGAAGGATTTATCAGCCTCTTCCTGAAAATATTTTTTGTAAGGAGTCAGTAACTCGTTACTAACCCGTGGGTTCAGGATATAATAGGTATACAATCCGGGATTGTTATAAATAGATGAATACAGATGGTCGCCCAGTGTAACTTTTGCATTGTCTGTGTCACGCAGGTCTTTTGCTGAGATTACTTCCAGTAAACGAAGGGACTCTTCTTTTTTATCCTGGGGCACAGTAAGTAAAAAGTTTTCGATGCTTTGGTAATTACCACGGCTACCAATCATGATATTTTTTATTTTCTCCGCATCCAGTCCGGTTTTCTCTGCCAGGGCTATTGCTTTTTCTTCTGTGTAGAAAGTGGCTACATAATTACTGCGGATATCGTTTTCCTCCTGCAGGCGTTGGACATTTGCCGCAACCTCTTCTTCTGTTACCGATACAGGGATTGAACCGTCGACCGGTGGGATAATATCCAGCTTCCTGTTTTTAAGCGCCTCTTTTTTATCTTTCAAAACAATCGTTACCTGCCCGTCGGTTCCGAAAGAAACTTTTTCAAACCCTATATTCCCGTTTTGAGTAGCCCAGGCCACCATATCACCTTTTCCGGCAGATAACCGGCACTGGCCTGATTGATCTGTCACCTTTTTAGCCACGGTATACAAACTGGCGTAATTATATATTTTAAATTCAACATCAGCACCTGCTGCCGGATTGCCGTTTTCGTCCGTAACGTTAATCAGTACCTCTGCTGTAGGAGCATAATTATCTGTGACATTAATCTCGGTGTAAGCCGGGGTTACCTCCATGATTTCTTCCGGGCCGTTGTAATAGCCGAATACTTTGGTATGCATTAGCATACCCCGATAGGCCGGACCATTAAACCAACCCATATTTAAGACAGGCTCCGGTTCGCAGGCACCTAAGAAATACCATTTGCCGTCTACCCATGCCTCTACCCATGCATGGTTATCGTCCGTATGTGCCCAGCGGGGGGGGTATATACCTGGCGGGCAGGTATACCAACCGACCGTAAAGCGGCTACAGTAAAAGTAGATTCTTCGCCACAACGGCCGTAGGCCGATCTGACGGAGGCCAGCGGAGAGCTGGTGCGCGAGTCTGAAGGGGTATAGGTGACTTTTTCGTGACACCAGTGATTTACTTCCAGAACAGCATCGTACAAAGAGAGATCCTTTACCCGGTCTTTTAACTCACTGAAAAACACTTTCCGGCTTTCGTCCAGATTTTCGTTATTGACCCGTACCGGCAGTACAAAATGCCTGAAGATATCATCCGGAATAGTTTTACCCCATGGCATTAATTCTTTTGCCTGGCGGGTATACCGTACATTTTCCAGATAAAAGTCACCCTTGTAGTCCGTTACATCTCCGATAGGCATATAAGCATACAGGAACATCAGTGCATCTTTTTCCCATGCATCCATGTTTTGTTCAAATACCTGAAAAAGATTTCCGTGAGGCAGTTGGGACTTTTTTTCTTCGAAATGTTTTTCCACAGTCGTTCTGTCTGACTTGCTGGCATAAAATTGTGCTTCCTGTTTACATCCGGTAAACATCAGCAGGCTTAACAGCCCATAAATGAATTTGCTTTTGTTCATTGCTTTGTGTTTAGTTTCTACAAAAATACAAAAACATTCTGTTTGATACGATGTTTTTATTGTTCAGGGAGAATAAATGGTACCGTATAATTTCTTCCGGATACACTTTTTAGTTAATTTTGTAGCAAGGTATAGTAAAAAAACATCCAACTTCGAATATCTATGAATATATTACAGGACGCAGAACAGATAGTACTTATTTCAGCCATATTGTTGTTTTTTAGTGTATTTGCCGGAAAAGCCGGATACCGGTTCGGTTTACCCGCTTTATTGTTATTCCTTGGGGTGGGTATGCTTTTCGGCAGTGATTTTCTTGGTATTGTACAGTTTGATAATCCGGGTATAGCACAGTTTATCGGTATGCTGGCTCTATCTATCATTCTTTTCTCGGGTGGTATGGATACCAAAATATCCGATGTGAAACCTATTATGTCGCAGGGGATTATTTTAGCTACCTTTGGTGTGTTGGCGACAACTTTTATAACGGGTATTTTTATCTATTGGATATGCAGTACGGCCATTGGATATGAAACACTTACCTTACCCGAATCGTTACTCATGGCAGCCGTCATGTCGTCTACCGATTCGGCATCTGTTTTCTCCATATTACGAAGTAAAGGTGTTTATCTGAAACAACGCCTTCGTCCTACGCTTGAGCTGGAAAGTGGTAGTAACGACCCGATGGCCTATATGCTTACTATTTTACTGATCGCCTATATCCAAAACGGAGAAATGAGCGTATGGGAAGGAGTTATCCTGTTGATTATTCAGTTGGCATTAGGAGTACTGGCAGGTTATATTTTTGGAAAGGTTTCCGTATTTATTATTAATAAAATAAATATAGATAACGAATCCCTTTATCCGATTCTTATTTTAGCTACCGCCTTCCTGACTTTCTCGGCTACAACGCTTTGTCAGGGGAACGGATATCTGGCTGTATATATCGCAGGTTTGATTGTCGGAAATGCAAAAATTGTGCATAAAAGAAGTATCAGTACTTTCTTTGATGGTTTCGCCTGGTTATGGCAGATCGTGATGTTCCTTAGTCTGGGATTGCTGGTAAATCCGAGCGAATTGCTGCCGGTAGCTTTGTTAGGCTTAACAGTGGGGGTATTTATGATCCTTTTTGCACGTCCGATCAGTGTGTTTCTTTGTTTGTTACCTTTCCGGAATTTCACCACTAAAGGAAAAGCCTATATTTCGTGGGTGGGGCTTCGCGGAGCGGTTCCCATTATTTTCGCGACTTATCCGCTGACTGCCGGCATAGAACATGCCGGACTGATATTTAATGTGGTATTTTTTATTACCATTCTTTCGTTGGTTGTTCAGGGTACTACTGTAACAAGTGTGGCTAAATGGTTGAACCTGACAGAAGAACCGGAACGCCAGGATGTATTTGGTATAGAACTGCCCGAAGGGATTAAAAGTGCGATGAGTGAAATTGATATTACCCCGGCTGTATTGGAACATGGAAATACACTTGTACAGTTAACCCTGCCGGATCATACCCTGGCTGTTATGGTAATGCGTGAAGGCCGGTATTTTATACCCCGCGGAAATACAGTCCTGAAAGAAAATGATAAGTTGCTGATGATCTCGGACGATGATGATGCGCTTTTGCAGGCATATGAAGCGTTAGGTATTACTGATTATACCATGAAAAAGAATTAACTTTGCCGGGTAATTCAGAATAAATATGAAAACAATCCTTATAGAAAATGTAGACTCGATCCGTAAGGCAGCACGGGAATTTATTGAACAAATGGATGACCGTACCGTTTTTGCTTTTCACGGGTCTATGGGCGCCGGTAAAACTACTTTTATCAAAGCAATATGTGAAGAGTTGGGTGTGGAAGACGTAATCAACAGTCCTACCTTTGCTATTATCAATGAATATAGAAGTGAAACAACTGGTGAGTTGATTTACCATTTTGACTTTTACCGGATCAATAAGATCAGCGAAGCGGAAGACATCGGAACGAGCGATTATTTTTATAGCGGGGCTCTTTGTTTTATAGAATGGCCTAAAAAGATAGAAGAGTTACTTCCCGGAGATACCGTTCAGGTAACCATAACCGAACAGGAAGACGGTAGCCGTTTAGTCGAATTAAACTGATTATGGAAACTTCTGAATATTTTTTTCTGTTTTTATTTATTGCGATTGGTGGACTTTCCCTTACAGCAGCACTTTTTAATATGGAGTGGTTTTTTACTACCCGCCAGGCTGCTACTTTTGTAAATTGGCTGGGGCGATTTGGTGCCCGGCTTTTTTATGGAATATTGGGAGTTGCATTGATCGCATGTGGCATAACAGGTTTAGTAATATTCAAATAAATAATCCGTACCTTTGCGGAAATTTAGCTGACATGAGTGAAAGCGAAAAGAAGAGTATATTAGAAACGATAGATTATCCCAAAGACCTGCGGAAATTAACTACAGATCAATTACCACAGGTTTGTGCGGATGTAAGACAACATATAATAGATGTTTTATCGGAAAACCCGGGACATCTGGGAGCCAGCCTTGGAACTGTTGAATTAACCGTAGCACTTCATTATGTATTCAATACTCCATACGACCGGATTGTCTGGGATGTAGGGCATCAGGCGTATGGGCATAAAATTTTGACCGGTCGCAGGGATAAGTTCAATACTCTGCGGACCTTTCACGGTATCAGCGGTTTCCCCAATCCTTCCGAAAGCGAGTACGATTCTTTTGTTGCAGGCCATGCTTCCAACTCTATTTCCGCCGCATTGGGAATGTCGGTTGCCTCTGCCCTTAAGAAAGAATCAGACCGGCATGTGATTGCGGTAATAGGCGACGGTGCCATGACCGGAGGACTTGCCTATGAGGGGCTCAACAATGCTTCGGCAAATCCCAATAACCTGTTGATCATTCTGAATGATAATAATATGGCTATCGACGATAGTGTAGGGGGCCTAAGCCAGTATCTGGTTGATATTACCACCAGCCACGCCTATAATAGAATGCGGTATGATGTGTATCGCGGATTGAAAAAAATACGTTTGATATCGGAAGATAACCGGGGTAGTATCCTGCGCTTTGATAACAGCCTGAAAGCTTTATTGACCCAGCAACACAATCTGTTTGAGGGATTCAGTATCCGGTATTTCGGACCTGTGGATGGACACGATGTGAATTATCTGGTAAAGGTTCTGAACGATATAAAAGATATGCGTGGCCCTAAACTGCTGCATATTAAAACCAAAAAAGGAAAAGGATTTAAACCGGCGGAGGAATCGGCTACCGAATGGCATGCTCCGGGAAAGTTCAATAAAGAGACCGGGCAGCGTATTATTCCCAGCGACCTGAACCAGCCCCAACTTTACCAGGATGTGTTTGGCCATACACTGGTAGAACTGGCTGAAAAGGATGAGCGGATTGTGGGTGTAACGCCAGCCATGCCGACAGGTTGTTCTATGACCTATATGATGAAAGCGTTCCCGGAACGTTCATTTGATGTTGGTATTGCGGAAGGACATGCTGTTACTTATTCTGCCGGGTTGGCAAAAGAAGGAATGTTCCCTTTTTGTAATATATACTCTTCCTTTATGCAACGGGCCTATGATCAGGTAATTCATGATGTGGCACTGCAAAACCTTCCGATGGTACTTTGCCTGGACCGGGGGGGATTAGTGGGAGAGGACGGAGCTACTCATCATGGCGTTTTTGATCTGGCTTATATGCGTCCGGTGCCTAACCTGGTGATCTCGTCTCCTTTGAATGAACATGATCTCCGGAATCTTATGTATACCGGATATAAAGAAGCTTCAGCCCCTTTTGTGATCCGTTATCCAAGGGGAAAGGGAGAAAAACGGGATTGGCGGAATCCGTTAGAAATATTGCCCGTAGGTAAAGGGCGTAAATTAAAAGAGGGAAAAGATATTGCTTTACTTTCCTTAGGTTCTATTGGGAATGAAGCAATGAAAGCAATCGAAAAGGTAGAAGCAGAAGGAATATCGGTTGCACATTATGATATGATTTACCTTAAACCCTTGGATGCCGATATCCTGCATGAGGTTGGACAACATTTTAAACAGGTAATCACACTTGAAAATGGTGTAATTACCGGAGGATTAGGTAGTGCTGTACTTGAATTTATGGCTGATCAGGGGTATACACCACGGATAAAACGGATGGGTGTGCCTGATAGCTTTATTGAGCATGGAACAATCCCTGAACTTTATAAATTATGTGGTATGGATGCGGATAGTATCGCAGACCAAATCCGTAGCCTGACACAAAAAGAGAAAAACTCATGAGAATTATTATAGCCGGAGCGGGAGAAGTCGGAACTCATCTGGCCAAAATGTTGGCGAAAGAGAGGCATGATATTGTGTTGATTGATCCGAATGAGGAAAAGTTGCATTTTCCTACCAGTGCGGAAATACTACCGGTTGTAGGAAATCCGGTTTCTATCCGTGACCTGAAGGAAGCCGGTGTCAGAAAAGCAGATCTGTTTGTAAGTGTTACCCCTCAGGAATCATCCAATATTACAGCCTGTATGCTTGCTTCCGAGTTAGGCGCACGTAAAACAATGGCCCGTATCAATAATTATGAATACCTGCAGCCGGGAAACAAAGAAATCTTCGATAAACTGGGAATAGATTCGATGATCTATCCAGAGATGCTGGCAGCAAAGGAAATCGTAACGGCAGTAGGACGTCCCTGGACACGCCAGTACTGGGAACTGTTCGGAGGAGCTATTATCCTGATCGGAGTAAAGATCCGGGCAAATTCTCCGTTGGTTAGTTCCACTTTAGCCGAGTTGCATTCAAGCCAGAAGTTATATCACATTGTGGCGATCAACCGTCGTAACCAGACTCTCATCCCGGGGGGGAATGATAGTATCGAGGCAGATGATCTGGTTTATTTTACCACTACACAGGAGCATGTCAGAGATGTGCGGATACTTTCCGGAAAAAGTGAACCGGAAGTAAAAAAAGTGGTGATTATGGGAGGAAGCCGCATCGCGATCCGTACGGCTCAGTATCTGCCCCACCATATCCGCGTCAAAGTAATCGAAACAAGCCGGGAGAAAAGTCACCGTATTGCGGAAGTAGTGCCAGGAAATGTGTTGATTATTAACGGTGACGGCCGCGATCCGGACCTTCTGATGCAGGAAGGACTGAAAGATGCACAGGCTTTCGTTGCGCTGACAGAGAATTCAAGTACCAATATTCTGGCCTGTGTGGCCGCCAGGCGTTCCGGCGTATTTAAAACAATTGCCCATATAGAAAACCTGGACTATATACCATTGGCAGAAAGTATGGATATTGGTTCGGTCATTAATAAAAAACTGATTGCTGCCAGCCATATTTATCAATTCCTTTTGAAAGCCGATGTGTCGAATATTAAATTCCTCACCTTTGCCAATGCGGATGTGGCCGAATTGGTGGCACGCCCGAACTCTAAAATTACCAGTAAACAGGTAAAAGACCTCAAACTACCCAAAGACCTGACCTTAGGAGGATTGA
The DNA here is from genome assembly GCA_021203545.1 of Tannerellaceae bacterium. Taxonomy (GTDB): domain Bacteria; phylum Bacteroidota; class Bacteroidia; order Bacteroidales; family Tannerellaceae; genus UBA4116. The sequence goes on from JAJQAZ010000026.1 coordinate 39,097, forward strand.
TCCGGGATGGCGTACCTATGATGGTAGAAGGTGATACACAGATACAGGCGCATGACCATGCGGTTGTTTTCTGTCTGGATAGTGCACTTCGTAAATTAGAGGAATACTTCAATTAAAAACTCACTAAGGAATGAAAGCCAGATTATTAAATGTACGTTTTATTATTAAAATGCTGGGTGCCATTTCTCTTATTGAGACCTGTTTCATGCTGCTTGCAACTATAGGAGCCTATCTGGCAAAGGGCGAGGACTTTTATCCTTTGCTGATATCAACCCTAATAATGTTTGTGGTAGGTGGTATCGCCTATGCAGTTGGTTTTAAAGCCAAAGAATATGATGTGGGCCGCAGGGAAGGAATGTTGATTGTAACCTTTACCTGGATTACTTTCTCCCTTTTAGGGATGCTTCCTTTCTATTTGAGTGGCCATATCCCCAATATAACGGATGCTTTTTTCGAAACCATGTCCGGGTTTACCACAACCGGTTCTACCATACTGAAAGATATAGAAAGCTTACCCAAAGGGCTTCTTTTATGGAGAAGCCTGACCCAATGGCAGGGAGGTATTGGTATTGTCGTGTTTACGGTTGCCCTTATGCCTTTACTTGGCTGTAGTGCTTCGCAACTGTTTGATGCCGAAACTCCGGCTATTACACAGGAACGGTTTCGCCCACGGGTAACACAGGTTGCCAAACGGTTATGGGGTATTTATATTCTTCTGACAATTATCGTTATCGGATTGTTATACGCCGGACCGATGAATTTGTATGATGCAATCAATCATGCTTTAACGACGGTCTCTACCGGGGGGTATTCAACCAAAAACAGTAGTGTTGCCTATTGGAATTCTGCCTATGTAGAGTATGTTATTATGTTTTTTATGGTGGTTGGAGCAACCAATATGAGTCTTCTCTATTTTTGTTTCAATGGCAAGCTTTCCAAACTTTTTAAGAATGAAGAGTTCAGATGGTTTATTTCGTGTGTATTTATTGTGACACTGATTGTTACCGCCTGGCTTCTTTATAATAACCTGGCTGAAGGAGTAGAGAATGCTTTCCGGAAGTCTGCTTTTCAGGTAATAACCTTAATCTCTTCCTGTGGATTTATAGCAGATGATTTTATACCGTGGGGTTCTTTCTTCTGGATAATAGCTTTAATGATCATGTTTGTTGGAGGTTGTGCCGGTTCTACCTGTGGAGGGCTGAAAATGGGACGTTTTGTGATCCTGTTTAAGAACCTGCGGAATGAATTCAAAAAACAGACACATCCGCAGGCTGTATTACCGGTACGTATGAATGGGTTGGTAGTATCCAATAATATTGTTCACCGCATTCTGGCATTTGCTTTTGTATATATGATACTGATCATGGTAAGTTCGCTGGTATTAACAGCGAATGGGCTTGGATTTGAAGAGGCACTTGGGGCTGCCGTTTCGGCTATCAGCAACACCGGTCCGGCGTTGGGGAAACTGGGTCCTATCGGAAACTTTGCTGAAGTTCCGGCTCTTTCCAAATGGTTTTTATCCTTTTTGATGCTGGTAGGCCGTCTCGAAATCTTTACGGTTTTAACAATATTGATACCGGGTTTCTGGAAACAATAAAAAGAAATATTTGTATCTTAGCTGCATGATTGAGTATATAAAAGGCGAAATAGCAGAGTTAACTCCTACACAGATGATTTTAGAGTGCGGAGGGATTGGTTATGATCTGCAGATCTCGCTGAATACCTATTCTGCATTCAATGGAAAAAGTTCCGGTAAGTTGTATATTCTGGAAATTATCCGTGAAGATGCTCATATCCTGTATGGATTTGCAGAAAAAGAAGAAAGGGAATTATTTGTACTTCTGACTTCCGTTTCCGGAGTAGGGCCTAACACAGCCCGTATGATACTCTCTTCTTTTCCGCCTGCCGATCTGATACAGGTGATCGCGACCAAAGATGAAAACTCGCTGACTTCGGTAAAAGGAATTGGCCTGAAGACAGCACAACGTATATTAGTAGACCTGAAGAATAAAGTCAAATCGCTGGGAATTGTTACAGAAGTATCCGGATCCGGAAAGAAAGTGGTTGCCGGTGCTGTAGCAGGAGAAGCCATTGCTGCTTTGGTTATGCTGGGATTCCAGAAAGCGGCTTCCCAGAAAGCGGTCAACTCTATTCTGAAAAGTACGCCCGTCCTTTCGGTAGAACAGGTTATTAAAGCCGCTCTCCGGATGCTATAAGAGAAAAGAAAACAAAAAACACATATATGTTAACCCATTATCCAAAATCATGGTTTTGGGTAGTAAAGTTCTATTTATTAATCTCTGTTCAGGGTGTCGCCTCACCTGTAGAACGGGATTCAACCTTAACCCCTACTACCACAAAACCTATACCCATACAAACCAAAGTTCTGTATGATCCAGGAAGAGATGTGTACCTGTTATACTTTTTTCATCATCCCTTTTTACAGCCGGTGCCTGTACTATTAACCCGTACTGAATACCTCGAATATACTGCCGGACAGATGCGGAAAAATTATTTTCGGGCCAGAAACCGGCAGGAATTTCTCTCCGGAACTGGTTTGCCTCTTTCCATGGACTATAAAGATTTACCACTACATAACAGAAAGACCAGGCGTTTGTAAAAGTCTGCTTTTGATTTCCGGATCAAAGGGCAGGCAGAGATAAACAGCGGATTTAAACAAATCTATTCTCAAAATCCTTCCCTACCGGTACGGAGCCGCCGGCAAACCTATTTCGAATTTGATGAAAAAATACGATTGAACCTGCATGCCGGGATGGGAGATAAATTCTCTTTTGACCTGAACTATGATACAGAAACTCTTCTGGAAGGAGAACAGAAAAAGATACGGCTGGCCTATACCGGCGACGAAGATGAACTGTTCCGTTCGATTGAAATGGGAGAGGTACGGTTAACACCTTATAACTCCCTGATTAAAAGTAGTGGAGGATTGTTTGGCCTGAAAGCGGATATTCAATTGGGAAGATTGCGGATCAATTCTGTACTTGCTCAACAGGAAACAGAGACACGCCGCATTACATCCGGTGGAAATATGCACCGCAAAGAATTTGAGATACCTATAGACCGGTACGATGAAGACCAACACTTTTTTCTTTCCCACTATTTTTATCATCAGTATGACGAAGCGTTGAAAAACCTGCCCCATGTCAATTCGGCTATCCGTATCAACCGGATAGAGGTATGGGTTACTAACAGCGAACGGAAGGTAGAGCATACCCGCAATCTGGTTGCTTTTGCAGGATTGGCAGACGGCACCTCTTCCGAGATCCCGTTTAATAACCGGAATATGTTATATAATGAGTTGCTTGCGGAACCGGGATTGAGGAATATTCAGCGGGTAACGCAACTATTGGCAGACCGCCTGGAATCAGGAAAAGAATATGAAAAACTTGAAAATGCCCGTATGCTGGAAGCATCAGAGTACCGGATTAATGAAAAGCTGGGTTATATATCCCTGGAACGTCCTTTACTGCCGGGAGAAGTACTGGCAGTTGCTTTCGAATACAGCTATAAAGGCAATGTATATCAGGCAGGGGAGTTTTCGACAGAACAAGTTCCGGGTGGAACCGGTTCTGCCCTTTTTCTCAAATTGATACGTGGAACTCACTCGTCACCGGCTCTGCCCGGGTGGCAGTTGATGATGAAAAATATCTATTCTCTCCCTTCCCGTCCGGTAGAAAAAGATCATTTCCGTTTGGATATTTTGTTCCGGCACGATTCTATGGGGCTTTGGCAGCCCTATCTACCGGAAGTTAGTCTCCGGGAACAAACATTGTTACAATGGATGCATCTGGATCGCCTTGACCGGAATCAATCTGCCCGTCCGGACGGACTGTTTGATTTTATAGAGGGATATACAGTGCAGGCAGAGAAAGGAAAAATAATCTTTCCCGTTGCCGAACCGTTTGGGCTTCATTTAAAAAAATGTATCGGGAATGATGCTATTGCCGGAAAGTATGTATTCTCCGGATTGTATGATTCAACAGGGGTGTATGCCCGGCAACAGACGGATAAAAATAAGTTTATTTTAAAAGGTGAATACCGGGGAACCGTGGCCAATACCGTACCTCTTGGAATGATAGGAATTGTTCCCGGTACGGTTCGTGTCACATCCGGTGGGATTACGTTACAGGAGCAAACGGATTATACAGTCGATTATGCTACCGGAGTGCTGACGATCCTGAATGAAAACGTAATCCGGAGTGGGAACGGGGTAGAGGTGAGTGTAGATAATCAGTCTGTTTTTTCCGCACGCCGTAAAACCCTCCTGGGAATGGATCTGGATTATACATTTAATAAAAACTTATCCGCGGGTGCAACTATCATGCGTTTTTCGGAACGTATTTCACAAAATAAACCCACTCTGGGAGAAGAACCTGTAAATAATACAATTTGGGGATTGCATTTTAATTACTATAAACAGGATACATCTCTTATCCGCCGCCTGAATAATTCTTATCTGAATTTCCGGAAACCGTTAGAACTTACCGTCAATGGTGAGTTTGCACAGTTAATTCCCGGAAAGACGAAAAGCAGCGCGTATGGTGAATATACCTGGCTGGATGATTTTGAATCGGCACGGGGACAGTATGATGTTTCTGATCCCTATGCCTGGCAATTATCAGCTGTACCCTGGCATGATGTTTCACCGTTATTTCCGGAAGCCTCCCTCGTAAACGATATAACCTATGGGAAAAACCGCAGCTTGCTGGCATGGTACCGGATAGACGGAATTTTTACCCGGAAACAATCGACAGCTATGCCCGCTCATTTAAAGAACGATAAAGAGCAATTATCTAATCATTATGTAAGAGCAGTTACCTACCGGGAACTCTATCCGGCTAAGGAGTTTTCCTACACGGAAGGGAGTGAATTACCGGTTCTTAATCTGGCTTTTTATCCGGAAGAGAGAGGCCCTTATAATCTGGATGCGGAAGGAATGCTGCCAACCGGCAAACTAACTAATCCCACGCAGCGTTGGGGAGGAATCACAAGAAAACTGGAATGGAACGATTTTGAATCTGCCAATATCGGAACAATCGAATTCTGGCTACTCGATCCTTTCCTGTACGACGATGTAAATACTAAAGGCGGGGATTTGTATCTCAACCTGGGTGAATTATCCGAAGACGTTTTAAAAGACGGGAAAAAGTTTTTTGAGAACGGACTACCTGTAGATGGCGATCTTTCCCGGACAGAGACAACTGTGTGGGGTAAGGTGCCTGCCGGACAGGCAACGGTGTATGCTTTTGATAACTCTTCAGCCAACCGGAAGATACAGGATGTAGGGCTGAATGGTTTATCGTCCGGAGAAGAAAAAACATTTCCGGCATACCGGGATTATCTGGATAAAGTAAGCCGGAAAGTATCTCCTGAAACGTTAAGAAAATGGGAAACCGATCCGCTCTCTCTTTTGTATGACCCTGCAGGAGATACTTTTCATCATTTCCGGGGGAGCGATTACGACCGGGATGAGGTGGGTATCCTTGACCGCTATAAAAGGTATAACGGAACAGAGGGTAACTCTTCGGAAGGAACTGATGTTTCGGCTAAATTCACACCGGATACGGAAGACATCAACGGAGATAATTTACTGAATGAAAACGAACGCTATTTTGAGTATAAAATATCCATTCGTCCGTCTGATATGCAGATAGGACAAAATTACATTACTAATATAAGGACAACAACTGTTCAACTTGAAAACGGAAAGACAGAGGAGGTACGGTGGCATCAGTTTAAAATTCCTGTCTGGCAATATAATAGGCGGATAGGAAATATACCTGATTTCCGTTCGGTACGTTTCATGCGGCTTTACCTGACCGGTTGGGAGAAGGAGGTCGTACTGCGCCTTGCCTCTTTCGGGTTGGTACGGAGCGAATGGCGAAACTATGATCAGCCTGTTACGAAACAGGCTGCTACCGGAGAGGCAACTATCGAAATAACCACAGTCAGCCTCGAAGAAAACAGTGACCGTACGCCTGTAAACTATGTTACCTCCCGGTGTAATACGAAACACGGATCCGGCACAAGTACAACAGGTGCGCCACAACGAACAGGCACTTTCCCTGAAAATAAAGAATCTGCAACCTGAAGAAGCTTGCGCTGTTTATAAAGAGGTCTCTTCCGATATTCGCCGTTACCACCGGTTGCAACTATTTGTGCATGCCGAAGCCTTACCCGGAAATGAGTCAGGGCTACAAAATAACGATCTTTCCCTGTTCCTCCGGTTGGGTACCGATCACCGGAACAATTACTATGAATACGAAATTCCCTTGGTTTTAACTCCCGGAGGAAATTATAACACGTACCACCAGACGGATCAGGAAGCGGTATGGCCGTTAAAGAACTTTCTGGATATCTCTCTTTCTAACCTGTTACAGTTGAAACAGACCCGCAATAGATTAGCCCGGGAACAGGTAGCAACGGTTGATTACCGGAAACCTTATTCAGAGCCTGACCCTAAAAATCTTTCAAACCGGATGTCTGTCTGCGGACAACCTTCGTTGGGAGACATCCGGGTGATAATGGTTGGGATCAGAAATCAATCCTCCCAATATAAAGAGGCAGAGGTCTGGATCAATGAACTAAGGGTTACCGGTTACGAAGATAAAGGGGGGTGGGCAGTGAAAGGTAGTGTCCATGCGGGCCTGTCCGACCTGGGAACTGTTACTATTGCAGGTGGGTGGCAAACTGCCGGATTCGGTGCGGTAGACCAATCTCTTCCTGAAAGGAGAATGGACGGTCTGTCACATTATACGGTTTCTACTTCCCTGCAATTGGGTACACTATTCCCGGAACATTTACAAATACGTTTACCATTCACCTACTCCCGGTATAAAGAGGTATCTACGCCTTTCTATGATCCTTTCGACCGGGATATACCTCTGCAGGACTCAATCCGTGAACAGGCTGTTGACCGGATGGTCAATAAAACAATCTCTTTAAGTGGAGTTAATATAGGGATACGTAGTAAAGAACCGATGCCCTATGACCCAGCTAACTTTACTATAAGCTATTTCTGTACAGCCTCAAACCGGCAGTCTCCGGAGGTAGCTTACGAGAATATCCGCGAACACCGGGCTGCTTTTGAATATCTTTACCAGCCTTCCCGCCGTTCGTTTACTCCGTTCAAAAAAATGGTACCCCGTCCGGGCAATTACTATTTGCGGCAATTGACCTTTTATTATTTGCCTTCCCATTTCTCCTTTGGAACTTTTTTTCACCGGCACTATGCTGAAAAGGAGAACCGTTCGTTTCCGGTCTCTTTCTCCCAACAATTTACCTGGAGCCGTTCGTTTGAACTCCGCTGGAATATCACCCGTCATCTACAGGTCTCCATTCGCACAGGAACCGATGCACGGATAGAAGAACCCCATGTACAGGTAAACCGCAAATTAAATCCGGATCGTTATCAGGCGTGGAAAGATTCAGTACGTCATAGCCTGTTGCGGTGGGGTAAACCTTTACTATATGACCAGGAATTTAAAGCCCTTTACCATCTTCCTTTTTCCGGTATCCCTTCGCTGAACTGGATACAGGGAGTTGTTGGTTACGATGCACACTATAACTGGGAGTGGGGAGGGGAGGTAACAAATGCCTTCCCGGCAGGAAACACAATATCCAACCAGCAAATCATCCGTTATCAGGGGAGTTTCAATACGAACTCTTTATACAACAAAAGTAACTTTCTAAAGACACTCAACCGCAGTCCTTTTACACGGCCCGCATTATTGATCCGGCGAATCAATATCATGTATGAAACAATCCGGGGTATGAATCTGTCCGGCTTCTCTCCGGCTACCGGCGATCTGTTTGGTCAAAAAAGAGTAGGAGGAGAATGGGCGCCGGGAGTAAAGTTTGCATTTGGGCGTGTTACGCCTGCTTTTGTAGAAGAGGCACTTTATAAAGGCTGGCTATTGACCGGTACGGAATATAATAATCCGGCAGATATTACCTATTCTACAAAAAAAATATTGCAGGCAGTATTGGAGCCCTTTGCAGGATTACGAATTGAACTATCATCCGACCAGGTAGCTACCCGGAGTATCCGGATAGACTATTTCAATGAAGGTTTGCCCCGGCAGTATGGTGGAGCATTGACTACTTCTGCTGTAGGAATACGTTCGTTCTTCAAAAGAAATCCAATCAATCAGTTCCGCAACAACCGGGAAAAAGTGGTAACCCGTATAGAAGCACAATACCAGAAAGAGGTTTATCCATCCACTGGTTTTCTGGCCGGTTCATATTATGCCGGACAACCTTTCAAACAAGGTACAGTGCCCTACGGATCGGCAGATGTACTGATACCTGCTTTTCTGAAAACATATACAGGCAGGGAGGTCGCGGCTTTTCTACGTCCTAACTGGCGTGTTACCTATGACGGACTCATGCGTGTCCCGTTGATAAAGGACCTGTTCCAATCCTTTCTGTTGAGTCATCAATACCGGGCAGTCTATCAGGTTTCGCCTTATACCTCTTATCTGAATTACGTAGATGCCGGCAACGGCAGAGGATATATTCCGGCTTCTTCTTCCGGTCCGGCACCCGTACCTTCTTCTCCTTACCAGCTGTCCGCAGTAACTTTCTCTGACGGTTTCACTCCTTTTGTGGGAATAGATGCTACGTTTCATAATCAGGTGTCCTTAAGTACTCATTACTATACCAGCCGGCATCTGAATCTAAGCATCGGTTCCGGTCAACTAACCGAAACACGTACAAACGAATACCGGATAGGCATCGGATACAAAACCATGGAGTTACATAAAGTATTCCCCCGTCTGCGCAGAAAGAGAGACCGGGATGAACTGAATATCCGCCTGGACTACTCTTTCCGGAAGCAGCAATCCACCCTACATAAAATAGAAGAGGAGTATAGCCAACCCCATTCCGGTAACACGTCCGGAGCAATTAATTTTACAACAGACTATACAATCAACAGGCTGATTACCTTAAAATTATATTTTGATTGGGAGAAAGATATACCTATCCTATCAGAAACCAGTTATCCTATAACCATGATAAGGGGCGGGATAGGGGTAGCTCTCAATTTTTGAGGAGTCGCATAGCAGCAACATGTTCATAGTTTTATATTTCGTTCGGCGTACG
>JAJQAZ010000117.1 GCA_021203545.1 Tannerellaceae bacterium
GAATATTATATATTTGCAGAAATATAGTTTGTAATAATCATATTGCAAATATAAAATATTTGTTTTTAAATACTAACTATGTAACATTATTTTTTAGAAAAAACACTCATACCTATGAATAAACTGACCCGACATATCAATAGAAAAAATACACAGACACCTGTTTGTGTAGATATACATTTTTTATTAATCAATTTAAAACAACACGATTATGGCTTTTAGAGCAACATTGTCACTGGGTGGCAAAGATTTCGATGTTTTGGACTGTGACTACAGTCTGAAAAGAGATGTAGACCCAAAAGGTCGTCCGGCGTCACCTATCTATGGTGGAAAAGTAAGAATACATCTGGAATCAACCGAGGATACTTCAATCCTGGAACAGATGGTTAATCAATTCAAACCCATTTCGGGCAGTATTACCTTCAAACATGGAGATGAAGAAGCCAAAATGAAGGAATTGGTTTTCGAAAACGGTTACATCATTGAATTTGAAGAAAACATTGATGTAGTTGGTCACAGACCTATGACTCTTACTTTTGTGGTGTCTGCACAAGTGCTAAAGATCGGCGGAGCACAATTCGAACAAAACTGGCCGGCAAACTAAAACGGATACGGATGCGGAGTGGGTAGCCCACGACCTGTCAAGTTATAAGCTATCCCTCCACATCGTTCCTTTTGGACTGTTTCCTACATATGATGAATGGTATTCACATATCATAAGGGTATTTTTATACCCTTATGGGAAACAGTTACAAAGATAATCAATTTTCAATACATACATAAAGAATAAACAAATATGGCTATATTAGAATATGGAATTGGCGGAAATGAAGTAAAAATTGATGCTTCAGAATCTATTGCCAACATTCCTGATAACCGTACCCTGATCGTTGAGCAACTTACTGCAGACGAACCGGTGAATCCCGAAGCTGTGAGCGGCCTGAATACTGTTGAACAGGTATTCGACCATTTCAAACCCAATGTAGATGTAGAATTCGAAAACGAAGGAGGACAACCGGTAAAAGAAAACTTCCGCTTCTCGAATGTGGGCGATTTCTCTGTAAAAAACCTGACGGAGCAGAGTCCGTTCCTACGTAACCTCAACCAACAGAAAGATTTTTATGAAAACCTGGTAAAACAGTTGCGTTCCAACAAAGTGTTGTAGCGTGCATTGGACGATCCCGATAGCAAAGCTGCTTTTATTACTGCACTGAATGCACTGAAAGGCGAACTGGAATCTGAAACCAACTAATAATATTTAAGAACATTCGATATGGCTGAACTTGACATGGCTACCGCACAGGCCCCGGTAGTAAAAGAGAAAAAACAGAAAGAGGCAGCAACCGGGACCGCAAATCTGGCCGGTGCATTAGATAAATTTTCCAAATTCGGTGGATTTAACTTCCTGGAATCGTCGGTTGATGGCATCCAGAACCTGAATCCGGAGCGCAAAGCACGTAAAAGAATATTCCTGACGGACGAAACCAAACAACAGGAACGGATAGCACTCAAAATAATATTGATATGTGGCTCGACCTGCTAACAGGTACCGGCACTATCAACGAAATGCTGGATAAATGTAAAGAAAAAAGTGAGTCGGCTGCGGGCCTGCTGAAAGAGAACCAGCATACGGCTGTAAAAGCAGTAAAAGACCTGGAACGGGCATACCGGGGCATCCTGTTGTTTTACTCGAATACAGAAGCTGATAAAGTAGGCAATGTAACCATCGTAAATGCCAGTATGGAACAGGTAACCGATCTTGACAATCCACGCTTTATTGATTATGTGGCATCCGAATTGAAGCAGAATTTTGATAAACTGGACCTGCGGATGAACTACTCGCTATTAGCTATTCCGGGATATATGGGATCAACCAAAGTGGTAGACAAATGGTCAAAAATCGCACACGACAATAAAGTCATGCTTTTCACTGACTTTGCCAACCTTGAAAAACCGGACGACGTGGTGGAAATGTTCTACACTTCAAACCATACCGGAGGCGATGCATTTAAAAGTAATACGGTAATGGCATGTAACTGGCTGATCGGCCGTCCGCGCTATAAGCAACTGGATGAAGAAGACGATCTGCATGTTTCTCCTTCTATCGCTTTGATGGGGAAAGTGTATAAAACCCTGATGTCGCAGGTTACAGCCGGTAAAAAATATGGCGGTATCAACGAAGTAGATGGTGTGGTATTTCCTCTGAAAAAGAGCGAAATTTCCCAGTTAGAGAAAATGGGCTTGGTACCTATGGTAAACGAATATGGTAAAGTGATGGCATTCTCGGCCAAAACATTATTCAACGGGGACAACCTCGGGTTGCAAACCTATTCGGTTGTACGGGTATTCGATTACATCACCAAAGTATTATTCGACTTCCTGAACCGCCGCTCTTTCGAAAACTGGACCAGTATCACTGAACGCGACCTTCGTTCGCAGATCGTGAAATTCCTGGACAGTGTACAGGGGGCCGACCGGTTGATCGAGAAGTTTAAAATCGTACGTTTCGAACGCGATCCGAACCAGAAAGACCGTATTTACCTGGATATCCATATGACTCCGTTCTTCCCTGCCAAAAGCTTCGTGATCAAGCTGGACGGTACCAAAGGCAACGACGGCGCAGAGTGGAATTCAGACTATGAACAACAATAAATAAGTCACTAAGAGCAATAAAAAGAGGTATCCGCTATGGAATTTCTGAACTTGAATGAATCGGTTCTTTCGGCTATCCGTATCGCACAGGGAATAGCCCGCGAGTATGGGAACGAGGTATACACCCCCCCCTCCCATCTGTTGCTGGCTATCCTGCATAAAGAGATCGGATTGCACGGATTTATACAGGCTATCGGGGCTGACCTGGGCTATCTGCAGGAGTGGGCCGAAGTACGGATTGAAGATTGTCCGCGTACAGGCAATACGGGCGAAGTAAAAGCCGGCGAAAAAATCCCGGATATTATGGAGCAGGCCGATAATGTGCGCCTTAAGTGGGGACTGTTTGAAGTAAACCCTTTATGTGTACTATCTGCCCTCACCCGTCCCGGTATAGGATATAGTCCCGGTGAACTGAAATCGTTCCCCATCCGTGAAAAAGATATGGACGAATTATTCACCACAGGTTCGGAAGTAGCCGAAGCGGTCCGCGAATTCGCACCGGATACAAATACACTACCGGTTGTACATACGGCAATAGGCAAATATTGCATTGATAAGTCACAACTGGCAGCAGCCGGTAGTATTTACCCGGTAGTAAACCGCGAACGGGAGAGCCGGATGATGATGGAGATACTGGGGCGGCACAGCAAGCCCAATGTACTGATCATCGGCGATTCGGGAGTGGGTAAAACCGCTCTGGTAGACGGGCTGGCATGCAGTATTCATGCAGGCGATGTTCCCTCTTACCTGGAAGGTGCCATTATTTTTGAACTCGATAACGGTGCCCTGATTGCCGGAGCCACCTACAAAGGTGAAATAGAAGACCGGTTGAAAGGGGTTATTAAAGAGTTGCAACAAATAGACGGTGCGATCCTTTTTATTGACGAAATCCATACCCTGCTTGATCCAAAACAGGGAAATAATGGGGCTGCCGGTATCCTGAAACCGGAACTATCGAAAGGATTCCTCACGGTAATCGGAGCGACAACGGTGGATGAATACCGCAAACTAATTGAACACGACCATGCCTTCAGCCGCCGCTTCGAAGTATTACAGGTACACGAACCGGATATCCCCGCCACCATCGAAATGGTACGTTCGGTACTGGAACGGTACACCACGTTCCATAAAGTAGAGATTGAAAAAGAGGCACTATCCGAATGTGTTGCCCTGGCCAAACGGTATGTGAAAGAACGGCGCCTGCCCGATGCGGCAATCGACTTATTGGACCGTACTCTGTCCGCCATTAAAATGATTAACGAAACCGCTGCAAAAGACATTCAGTTTTTCCTCAAACAGTTGGCAGCAATTGAAGAGGAAACGGAAAAAACAGACAGTGAACGAATCGAAAAACTACGCCTGGTCCATTTATCCATGAAGAACCGGCTCAGTCCGGTTCTCATGGGTTCCCTCACCAACGGGGCCGACCCTGAAACATTCGAAACGGCCCGCCAGTGGATGGATTATCTGTTTGATAATTTAAGTACCCTACAGGAAATCACCCGCGAAAAGATCGAACGGGCCAACCATCACCACCTCGCCTCCATCATTGCAGGTGCCACCGGGATACCGGTAGGAAAAATCGAATCGGGCGAAAAAGAGAAACTGGTCAACCTGGAAGAATTACTGCGCCAGCGGGTCGTTGGGCAGGATAACGCCCTGAAATCCCTGGGCGATGCCATTGTGGAATCCCGCAGCGGCATGAACAAAGCCGGACAGCCAATCGGCTCCTTCTTCCTGTTAGGACCTACCGGAACGGGCAAGACCGAATTGGCCAAAGCATTGGCCGAAGTACTCTTTAACGACGAAAAAGCGATGATCCGCTTTGATATGTCGGAGTTTAAGGAAGAACACTCCGCCGCCCTATTGTACGGGGCACCTCCGGGATATGTAGGATACGAAGAGGGTGGATTGCTCGTCAACAAAATACGTCAGCAACCCTACGCCGTCGTGTTGTTCGACGAAATAGAAAAGGCCCACCCCTCGGTGTACGATATCTTCCTGCAGATCATGGACGAAGGGAAATTACACGACCGGCTGGGCAAAGAGGGCGATTTCTCGAATGCAATCGTACTATTCACATCCAACGTAGGTAGCGAGTGGCTCACCCAGCAGATCAACGCCGGCCGCCAGCCCGAAACAACCGAACTGATGGAAGTGATGGCAAGTTATTTCCGTCCGGAGTTCCTGGCGCGCCTATCGGAAATCATACCCTTCTCGCCCATCAACGAAGAGATGCTGATCCGCATTTTTGAGATACAGATGCGCGATGTAGACAAACTGCTGGAGAAAAAAGAGATACGGCTGGAAATAACGGAAGAAGCCAAAAAGCAATTGGCACACAAAGGATTCACCCCCAAATACGGTGCCCGCCAGATTGCCGGAACCATCCGCAACTCCATCCGCCGCCCCATCTCCAAAATGCTCATCGGAGGCAAAGTGAAAAACGGCGAAACCATTTCACTCAGCCTCGATACGGATAACAATTTTATGTGGGATGTAAAAGAATAGAGTATAATAAAAAGATGAAAAGGAAATATAGAGTTTATATCATAATTTTATCATTATGCGGATTTTTTTTCCTAATATCCGGATTGCACCTATACAGTAAAAAGACTCTGTATAAACGGGTACATAAATTTTACCGGAATTGTCCGGAAGAAAATTACTGCATGCTGAATATGATTGAAATCTTTGATTTTGAATTGGATACTTTATTTGTATTTTCTCCTGGCAGCTTTGACAGACCTAAATATCAATCATTACAGGATGTGGCACGACGAATTGTTTTTGTAAAAGATGGACAGATCATGTATCAGGAAGATGAATTGGGGATTGATAAACCCTATAAAGTATGTTTCAAGCCTGATATATTCTTTTATACTCCGGAAGAGGCGGTTTTTATAGTAACACAAGAAGAGGACAGGAAAATTGGTAAATTTTATTCTTTATATCCTATAAAAAAATAAGGAGATGAAAAAAGAACATATAGTTTACATAATAATTTTATCCTTTTGCGGAGGCTTTTTTTTAGCATCCTGCCTACAGATTTCCTGTAAAAACACGCTGTATAAACGAGTAAATAAATTTTATAAGAAGTGTTCTCAGAAAAACTGTGTTCTGAATATCAGTGAGATTTTTAACTTCGAATGGGATACCTTGTTTGTATTTCCACCTATGACTGATTATAGACGTGAATATCAATCATTACAGGATATAAATAGACAGATTGCTTTCGTAAAAGATGGACGGATAGTTTATCAGGAAGATGAATTAAGAGTTGAAAGTCCTTATAAAGTAACTTTCTACAATAAACCATTCTTTTATACTCCAGAAAATGCTGTTTTTACAGTAACACAAGATAAGCATCATCTTATTGGCAAATATTATGTGCTTGAACCGATTAATCGTATAATAACAAAATAATAATTAAACAAACGATACACACCATGGCGTCACACAAAACGTTTTTAAAACTAGGAGATGTAACTGACCTGTTCGACTTGGCAAAGACAGGATATGAACTGGCAAACTTTGAGTTTTCTTTTCAGCAGGGTATCGACGATACCGGTAATGCTTCTACCCGGGTATCGGGAGGTGCCTTATCATTAATATTGCCAACCTTCCCTACCAATGAACTGATTGATTGGGCAGTGAACTCGTGGAGATTCAAAAACGGAATGATCGTGGTTATGGATCCGCTGGATAATCCGCTGGAAAAAATAAGATTCCGCAATGCAGCCTGTATAAATATGAATATGACCTATACCTCACGGGGAAAAGCATATGCAACAACAAGTTTTATTATACAGGCCGAAGAACTTTATTTTGGTTCTAATGTAGATTTTAAAAATAATTGGGTTAAATCTAAATAAAAAAAATGAACTATCCAAATATAAATATAACAAGACGGTTCAATGACGTTGACTCTAAACTGACCGGTTTCTTAGTACTGGAAGGAAGAGAGTATGAAATAGAAAATTTCCAGATTGTCTTTGGGAAGCCAGTTGATTTTAAAGGACAACCCCAGCAGGAAGCTAAAGGAGGTCAGTTTCTGGTATCTCTTTCTCATGCTCCCAACGATACTATTTATAAATGGGGTAAAACAGCGGGTGAAAAGAAATCGGGAGAGATAAAATTCAAGAATGACTCCGAAGGAACTATATTAGAAATTAAGTTCATAGAGGCTCATTGCATCTCATTACATTATAAGGTCAATGCGTTTTCTGGTACGGAAACTTCAATAGTGATATCTCCTAAAATAATTGAAATAGATGATATAATTCTTGATAACATGTGGAGAAATAAATAAGTCAAAAATGAGAAACGAACCAATTTTATCTTTTGAAGAATTTGAATACCAGGCGATGTTGGGCAGTACCAACGACGCCTTTGTATGGGGAGTTGGCCACATGCAATGGAAACCCTGTTTTCAGTTGAGCCCGGATAGCAAAACCTACTCCGGCCCCTATGCTCCTGTATTGGATTCGGGTTCGCTTTACTTACACCCGAAAATGGAATTAACGCTCAATGAAGATGAAACTGATTACCACAATTCCATTGCAGAAGAAATTAAAAAAGCACTCACCGATGGCAAGACTTTTTGGGATTTTGGAACTAACAGATTGTATCCTATTTCTTCCGATAGGGATGTATCTGTTACTTTTGATAATGAAGGTAAAATCAATATCTCCGCCAGCATGCATGACGGAGATTCTATCCGTCATGTGACCTCTAAAATATCTTTTGAAGAATTACAATATCTTATATCTCAGGAACCATCTCAGTACTCATTTGTACTTCCTAATCCGGAGACGGGATTCAAGCCTGATTGGAAAAAGGGTAGTGATTTTTTATATTATTCCAAACAAGCCAGAATAATCTCCGGAAAGTTTAATACATTACAGGCTCCTTTTGGCACAGTAACAAAAAGATTAAATACACGTATAGATGGTTTTCATAATAAAGTTCCATTGGGAGCAACATCAAAAATAACATTTTTTAGCCAACGTTGGCCAAAATGGATGGGAAAAAAGTATGGAGGAAAATTTATATTTCCATTCTTAAGTGTCCAAGGAATAGAATTAACTAATTTAACGATAATAAAAATCAATAATTTCTTGAAAGTTAGTGGTAAATTTATTGGAGGTGTAGGAGTTTTTGTAGGTGGTGTTGATATATATAAGAATAAACTCAACTTTTCTAATTATTTACATACAACTATGTCAATTATTGGACTTATCCCTGGAGGCCAAATGTTTTCTGGAGGGTATTTTTTAGGAGATCTTGTTTTTAAGGTTATTTATGGCAAAAATATAGGAGAGTTTTTTGATGACACATTAATAAATCCTACTTTCATAGATTCTCCTATAAAAACACCAGAAATGCCTTATAGAGAATCAGAATTTTATAAAAACTATTGTTAGAGATATGTGGATTTTATTCGATTATATTTATTATAGCTGTTGCAGATTTTATAGACAATTTCGTGAAGAAGCATACTCGTGGAATGGTTCCGGTATAATTGTAGCAATCTTATGTCATAGCCTATTCAGTATGGGTATAATTGCAATTATTGACAATTTTTTATCATCAAATCCTTTTTTCTTTATATCTAC
>JAJQAZ010000011.1 GCA_021203545.1 Tannerellaceae bacterium
AGGCCGATCTACGATTCACATTCAAGCCCTTCGGGCTTACAATCTGTAACTTTTTCGATTTTACAATTTTGTTTTTACACAGGCTCTTAAGAGGGGTTAGGAGTGTGTTATAACCATATTTGTCAATATGTTAAGTATAAAATAAATCTTCAGACCACGACTGATTTGTAATCCCCGGCCAGTGAGTATAAGGATCTGTGATCCGAAAAACGAATAAATACCTGTGTTCGGCGTAGCGTCTCGCTACGTCGTTTTCAAAAGTGAGGCTCCAGCCTCATGTGAACCTCCTTGCTAAAGTTACAAATCGTAAGTAATTACCCCGAAGAGGGTAAAATGTGACTAACCGCGGGTAGAACCCGTGGTGACCGGTCCGGTTTCTCCTGTGAACCCCGGTCAGGGGTTCAACCCTTTCCGGGTTGTATGAATATAAGGGTATTCTTCTATCCCCCCTTTAGGGGGTTAGGGGGTTGGTTAGGGTGGGATGGGGTAAATCACTCCGCAGGTTGATACAAATATCGTTTAATGCTTCGTTTGGGGGTTTTTTCGAACTCCTCCTGATGTAGCTTGAATCCTGACACCTTACTGTAAGCAGGCATATCGTTATTCAGGTCGTTTATATTATGCTGCATCAGTTTATCAATCTCTTCCTGCCTGATACCGGCCTTATCCAGCGAGTCCCAGTCGGGATAAATCAGTGCCACTAACTTGCCTCCCTGCGAAATCACCAGCGACTCCGCCACATAGGGCAGATTATTCAACTGGTCCTCAATCTCCTCCGGGTAAATATTTTGTCCGCTTGCACCCAGAATCATCGTCTTGCTGCGTCCACGGATAAACAGGAACCCATCCGCATCAATCGTGCCCAGGTCGCCGGTACGCATCCAGCCGTCCGGCATCATCACCGATTTGGTCGCTTCCGGATTCTTATAATAGCCCAACATCACATTTGCACCCCGTACCAGAATCTCACCCACCACATTGGCCGGGTCTGCCGATTCTATTTTAGCCTCCATCCGGTCCACAATACGCCCTACCGAACCGGCTTTAAACGTATCCCATTGCTCGTACGAAATCAGGGGTCCGCACTCCGTCATACCATATCCCACCGTATAGCGGAAATTAATAGCTTTCAGGAAATTTTCCACCTCGCGGTTCAGGGCTGCTCCACCAATAATAATCTCCACAAAATTACCCCCGAACGAAGCCGTTAGCTTTTCAGACACCACCTGCAGCAACTTTTTATTCACCACAGGCAGCTTCAGCAGAATCTTCATCATTGGTTTCTCCAATTCCGGGAATATCTTATTCCTGATAATCTTCTCAATAATCAGTGGAACTGCCAGTATCAGCCTCGGCCTGACACTTGCAAACGCTTCCGCGATAATCTTAGGACTTGGGGTGCGGGTCAGGAAATGCACATGGCATCCTTTATTAAATGAATTCAGAATCTCGAAAGCCAGCCCATACATATGCGCCATCGGCAGCATACACACCATATTATCACCCGGATTCACAAAAGGCAGGTGGTCGGCAGCAAAGCGTGTATTACTCCACAAACTCCGGAAAGGCAGCATTACCCCTTTCGAAAAGCTGGTCGTACCTGATGTATAATTCAACACAGCCAGTTCGTCCGGCTTCTCTACATGATATTTTACATCATCCGGTGTAAAAGCATGCGGATACTTTTTGCCGAAAAACTCATTGATCCGGTTGCACACCATATGTACATCCTTATTTTTGGCATCAATCACCGAAAAATTATCCAAAAGCATAAACAACTTCACATCTGGCATCTTCGCCTCATTCATATTTTCCCAATTGCCCGATGCTACCAGCACCGCTTTAGCCTCCGAATGATTTACGATATGATGAATATTATCAGGTTTAAAATCGTGTAGTATAGGAACAATTACTGCTCCGTAGGCCAATGTGCCGTAAAAAGCAATTGCCCAGTTCGACGAGTTACGCCCTATCAGTGCAATCTTATCTCCTTTTTTTATTCCGGCGTGTTTAAGAACAATATGGAATTTCGCAATCCGGCGTGCCACATCTTTATAATGATATGTATGCCCGTTATAGTCCGAAAAAGCCGGCATATTCCAATAGGTTTTGATACAATTTTCAACCAATTCCAAAAAACGCTCTTCCATATCCTTCTATCAATTTACAAATAAACAAGTTAGTGTTTTTAAAGTTGCAAATATAACTTTTTCCTTCAACCCTTGCTTATCTTAATGAAAATAATTATGTTTGCCTATTATTTTTATATATGGAAACAAAAGATTATAAACGACTCTTCAACTGCTTGATGTTCTATCATCCCTGACTCCAACCCAATCCCCTAACCCCCTAAAGGGAGGATAACAGAGGGATTTGTTAAGGGGTCCTCTTCGCCAGGCAAGTGTTTACCCCGTATTGGGTAAAATGTGAATAACCCCGGGTGAAACCCGGGGTAGGGAAATACCCACCCACAACATGCAACCCGGAAAGGGTTGAACCCCTGGCCGGGGTTCACAAGAGAGATCCGGTTTGTCACCACGGGTTCCACACGCGGTTAGTCACATTCAAGTCCTTCGGACTTACAACATGTAAGTTTTTTGCTGGCATTTGCTGGCGCAGATTTAAATCTGTGCCTTACAGAATATCACTATTAACTGTCAAATCAAAAAAAAATGGCAACAACACCTCAACGCTTACCGGGTAGCACGGCTAATTTTGCACCCGTATACGCACAAAACATATACGGAATGAACGACCGTATCAAACAACTTCGTAAACAATCGGTCGAAACCGAGCCTTCCCTTTCCATTGAACGGGCCCTTATCGAAACAAACTTTTATAAAGAAAACGAAGGCAAATACCCGGTACCGGTGCTCCGTGCCCTCAACTTCCTTGAAATCTGCAAACAGAAAACCATCTACATCGGTCCGGGCGAACTGATCGTAGGCGAGCGCGGACCACGTCCGAAATCGGTACCCACCTTCCCCGAACTCACCTGCCACAGCGTGGAAGACCTGCATGTGCTCAACACCCGCGAGTTACAGCGCTACACCATTTCGCAGGAAGATATAGACACCTACGCCCGCGAAGTAATACCCTATTGGCAGGGCCGTACCCAGCGCGAACGCATCTTCAGCCATGTACCCGGTAGCTGGCGCAAACTATATGAAGCAGGCCTTTTCACCGAATTCATGGAACAGCGTGCCCCCGGTCATACCGCGATGGACGGCAAACTCTACCGTATGGGATTACTCGACCTGAAAGAAAAAATAGCAACCGTACTACAGTCGCTCGATTTCATCAACGACCCCGAAGCAACTGACAGGCAGGAAGAACTCACAGCCATGTCCATCTCGTGCGATGCCGCCATACTGTTTGCCGAACGGCATGCCTGTCTGGCCCTGCAAATGGCGGAAACCGAATCAGACCCGCAGCGTGCTGCCGAACTGCGCCTTATTGCAGAGGTATGCCGCCGCGTACCGGCCCATGCCCCCCGTACCTTTCACGAAGCCATACAAATGTATTGGTTTGTACACTTGGGCACCATAACCGAACTCAATGGGTGGGATGCCATGAATCCGGGCCATTTCGACCAGCACCTGGCACCTTTCTACGAACGTGAAATCGCTGCCGGAACCCTCACCCGCAACCAGGCCAAAGAACTCCTTAGCTGTTTCTGGATCAAAGTAAACAACCATCCGGCACCACCCAAAGTAGGCATTACAGCGCGGGAGAGTGGCACCTACAACGACTTTACCAACATCAACATTGGTGGTGTAAAGCCTGACGGCAGCGATGGGGTGAGCGAAGTATCCTACATCATGCTCGAAGTCATAGAAGAATTACAAATCCTGCAACCGGGTAGCTCCATTCATATCAGTTCGCGCACGTCGGATCGCTTCCTGCATGCCGGTTGCCGGGTAATCAGGCAGGGGCATGGCTATCCCTCGGTATTCAACCCCGATGCCTACATCCCCGAAATGCTGCGCCAGGGTAAAACCCTCCGGGATGCCCGCGAAGGAGGGTGCAGCGGCTGCATCGAAGTAGGTGCCTTCGGCAAAGAGGCTTACCTGCTTACCGGATACCTCAACGTACCCAAGATACTCGAAATAACCCTCAATAACGGTGTGGACCCCGTAACGGGCAAACAGGTAAGCATACAAACCGGCGAAGCCACCGCTTTTACCTCGTGGAACGAACTGTACGAGGCCTTTCTGCGCCAGTTGGAATATATAGTAGATCAGAAAGCAAAAGTGAACAACTACATCGACCGCATGTTTGCCAAATATGCACCGGCTACCTTCCTTTCGCTTTTCATAGACGACTGTATCGAGCGCGGAAAAGATTACTACAACGGAGGTCCCCGCTACAACACCACCTATATCCAGTGCACCGGGCTGGGCACTGTAACCGATAGCCTGTCGGTACTGAAAGTACATGTATTCGAACAGAAAACCATCACCATGGCAGAACTGCTCGAAGCCCTCCGCCTCAACTTTCAAGGGAAAGAGCCGCTGCGCCAGCTGATCCTGAACTGTACCCCTTTCTTTGGCAACGACGACGAAGCTGCCGATAGTATAGCCCTGCAGGTATACAACGACCTGTTCCGTACTATCGACGGTATCCCGAATATAAAAGGAGGAAGCTACCACCTCAACATGCTGTCCACCACCTGCCATGTTTACTTTGGCAAAGTAACGGGCGCAACCCCCAACGGACGCCTGGCGGGCACTACTATTTCGGACGGAACCTCGCCCTCGCATGGGGCCGATACCCATGGACCGGCAGCCGTGATACGTTCGCTGGGTAAACTGGACCAGGTAAAAAGCGGGGGCACCCTGCTCAACCAGCGGTTTATGCCCTCTTTGTTAAAGCACGACGAAGATGTTCGCAAACTGGGTATGCTTATCCGCAGTTACTTTGCCCTGGGCGGCCACCACATCCAGTTCAACGTAGTAGATTCGGCCACACTTTATGCCGCACAGCAGAAACCCGAAGACTACCGCGACCTGTTGGTACGTATGGCAGGGTATAGCGACTACTTCAACGATATGAATACCGACCTGCAGGCAGATATTATTGCCCGTACGGAACAGGAAAGTTTCTGATGGCTATGGGACTCCTGTTCGACATCAAACGGTACGCCATACACGACGGTCCCGGCATCCGCATCACACTCTTCTTCAAAGGGTGCCCGCTGTCGTGTGTATGGTGTCACAACCCCGAAGGCATCTCGCCCCGGCCCGAAAAAATGTATACCGCACGTAAGTGCATCGGATGCGGGATATGTATAAAAGGCTGCCCTTCCGGGGCGCTGGCGTTTACACCACAGGGCATTCGTACCAATCCGCACGCATGTACCCTCTGTGGCACCTGCGCGGACCGTTGCCCGTCGCTGGCAACCGAACTATCGGGTACCGGGTGGAGTGTGGAAGAGGCAATGCGCGAAATAAGAAAAGAAACCATCGTAATGGATCATTCGGGTGGGGGAGTTACCCTGTGTGGAGGCGAACCCCTTATGCAGAAACAATTCCTGCTGGACATCCTGCAGGCCTGTGGGCGCGAAGGCATACACCGTACGGTAGATACGTCGCTCTACGCCCCGGCTGCCACCGTACGGGAAGTAATACCCCACACCGATCTGTTCCTGGTAGACCTCAAACACATGGACCCGGAACAACATCGCAGGTATTGCGGTGTGCCTAACGAACCTATACTACGCAACCTGCAGTTGGTAGCCGGTAGCGGCACCCCCTTCTATATCCGCATCCCATTAATAAAAGGATTCAATGCAACACACGAAAACATAGAAGCCACCGCCGCTTTTTTAGCCTCCCTACCCTGGAAAGAAAAAAAGTTGAGCTGCTGCCTTATCACGATATCGGGAAAAACAAACACGAAAAACTCGGAACCTGCTACAATCCGGAAGCAATCTCCCTACAGCCTCCGGACGAAGAAGAGACCGCCCGGCTGATAAAACTTTTAAAAAAATATCAAGTGGATGCAATAATAGGATAATATATCCGTTTATATAAACAGAACAGGGGTACAAACATGTTATTTCCATATCTTATTTTACTGCCAAAAAAAGAAAGGATATGAAAAAGATTTTATTAATTATCATAGTTATCCCGGTTCTTATAGCTCTCTCTGCCTGTTCGCACAACAGCCGCCGGGATGTTCCGGGGGAGGACAATAGAGGTGAAACAGCAGAAATTCATACTGCGGAAAATTCACTGGATTACACAGGAATATATAAGGGAACCATTCCGGCTGCAGGTGGAGAGAGCACCTATACAACCCTGCGCATACGCAAAAACAACACCTATGTACTGCAACACCGGTATCCGGACCATCCGGATCAAACCTTCGAAGAGAAAGGCGAATACACCGTACAGGGCAACATCCTCACCCTCACCAACTCCAGAAACATCAGCCACCACTATCAAATAGGCGAAAACTTTCTGCGCCCTCTTGATAATAACCAACCCGGCAACCAAGCCAGCAACCAACCCCCTAACCCCCTAAAGGGGGAATTAATAAAACAACCCTAAGTTACTCCTCGCCGGCTTTCGCTGGCGCAGATTTAAATCTGTGGCTAAACTATCAGGCAGTAAAGAAGCATTGTGGACAGAGGGAATATGTTATCCCCGATAAGAAGAACTATGGATTTGTAATCCATTAAAAAGCTATCCCTTTTAAGGTCATAGTTCCCGGGTATCACCGTGTCGAATTTGCATATCGAAGGTTCTAATTTATCGGAAGGAACATCCCGGTTCATCGAACTCCCTCCGGTCCGGATTTTCATAGGTAAACAAATTGGATTAAAGCACAAAAAAATTCATCCGGCAGTAATAAATACAATAAACTTTCATAAAACATTGTTATTTTGTAAATAATAAGCCAATATATTAACTTTTTGTTGATAACCATTTGTATGACAAATTACTTGATTGCTGCAGTATAAATCACCCATTAAATAAATTGAAAGAACTTTTAAATAATGATTTTAAAACATTTGAAGAAATTCATAACGAAAAGTCATTAAATCTAACTATTAAATCGTTATAGATATCTTGGGTTGCAGTTTTAATTGCTATTATCATTCCTTTTTTAGTTAGTGTGTTTGTTCCTACCACAATCCACAAAAAACAGCATGATCCAGTAATTGAAACGATTACAAACTTAAAAGACAGCAGCGACTATGCTTTTAAACCATTAAATGAGTTTAATTGTGATACTTCTGATAGTGATGAATAACTCATAAACAAAATCATTTTTAATCCAATAATTTAGTTTTCATTTCATTTTCAGCTCTAACACCAAGCAGCCGGGCATATAACAATGACTGTTTCATATTCTTGTACCCCATGATCTTTGGTACGGCTTCTATACTCATCCCCTTATTAATAAGATAAGTTCCGAAGGTATGCCGGGCCAGGTGAGTCGTTACATTCTTCCGGACCCCAACTCTTTCGATGAGGATCGCTAAGTATTCATTATATTTCTGATTCGTGATAACTGGCAGCTGGTATTCGTATTTTTCAAGTATCTTTTTTGCTATGGGTAATAGCAATACGGCATAAGGCACCCAGGACTTAATCCTCATCCCGTAGATCTCCTCCTAATCATTCACTTTTAGAATCTTATCTCTCTGGAAATCCTCCAGATCCGAATAAGCCAAACTGGTATAACATTGAAACAGGAATAAATCAAACTCTTATATATTTGAATAGGTAAGATCCTTAAAGGTTTAATTCTCCCAAACTTCTCCAGGCGTGTTAAGAAAGATCTGTTATATTCCCAGACAGCATCGGACGGGTTTCTCTTTTTTAGATCCTCATTAATAAAATCGACAACACTGGTCGTTAATTACTCATCTGATTTATCCCAGTTTTTAATATCTTGGAGTATCTTGCATTTATCTGAGAAAGCAAAAGCCTCAACCTGATTAAATGTCTTATAGACGGTAGATTTTAAAACAGGTCCATTCGGATGATTTTTTATAGAAAAACCTCCGGTTGTAGCATATTGACTCTTCAGAATTTTAATACCGGTTGAGATATAGGCCTTTTTTGAGTACCTCTATCATTGAAGTGCCCCAAAAGTTGGACAGTTAATATTGTTTTAAAGAAAGGGAAAATTTTCTGA
>JAJQAZ010000172.1 GCA_021203545.1 Tannerellaceae bacterium
AATCTTTAAAACTGTTGAACAATAATAAACAAATACAAGGCTTAGTTATTACACAAAAACTAAAACGGCAATTTAACACATAAACTATCGAATAAGCCTATGGAGCCAGCCCTTCTGGCCGCCCCCCCCGGTTCCCTTCCCTCCGGGTGACACTCATCTACCGCTCACTACATCCGGGGCTGCACCCGGCTACCCGCTTCGGGGCGGAATAAACAATGGTAAACCCGAATGATTCGCTGGCTTTTATTCCATACAAACTAATACCTAACTAAAGTTTTTTAGTCGAAAAGTTTGCATCTTTGCTTCATCACGCACATTAACACGCTTATATTTAGACAAATAAATCCCAAAGCAAGTGATGCAAAGTATGATGCAAACGTGACGCAAAGTTTTTGGTTTGCATCACATTTGCACTTTTTAGCCCCATTTAACTATTAAAAAGAGGTTGATTTTTTCTTTTTATGGGATGCTGGTAACTTTAGCCGGGATCATCCGGCTAAAGCATTATAGGTAAACATCTGTTTGTCAGTAGCTTTATAGTTTGCTGCTCATAGCTTTAAAATGTATAGACTGTATCTTTGTTTGTTTTTGAGCCGGATGGCAAAGGTTTGCGACCAAGGTGACACAGGTTTGCGACCATGCTCGAAAACCTTTGCCATCCGGCTCAAAAACAACAAAAGATATTGTCTCTTACAAGAGAAGATAAGGGAAGACTAAAAGATAGTCAAAGGAAAAGAGATAATACTACAAGTGAAAACAGCAGGAGACCACGGAAAGAAAAGAGCCATTAAATGTATTTTACACTACCAAAAGGGGGAGAAACAGCAAAAAGTGATGCAAACCAAACACTTTGCATCATGTTTGCATCATACTTTGCATCACTTATTTGGAGGGTTATTTTATTTATACACAATGTATTATTGGCCGGAGTGATGCAAAGATGCAAACTTTTCGACAAAAAAACTTTCTGGAAAGATATTGACATAGATTTAAATCTGCGCCAGCGGTATGATGGCGGTATGGATTCATAAAAAAATAAGCTTTTTAGTACAATCTGTCATATTTTTTCTTACGCTCTGTCTCTATTACAGGATGCTATGTTTTTATATTCGCAAATTATGAAAACGACAAAACAAACCCTTATATTTAACTAACTAATGCAAAAATAGATTTCAATGCCTCAAAATAAATTTGCTTTAGCAAGATATCAGTTGATAGATATTTTATTACATCGCTTTGATTATGTAAAAACCTCTTTTATGGTAGAATATTGTTTTGATAAAACAGGATATAAAATTACCAGAAGGACAATTCAAAAGGATATTGACACTATGAAATATGATCCCTTTTTGGGATTGTTTGCTCCTATCGAATATAGTTCTACCCGAAAAGCGTATTTCTATACTGATAAAGAATATATACTTTCTCCTTTCTCTATCCTGAAAGATGAGATTCTACGGTTAGAGGAATTAATTAATCTTTACAAAAAAGAATTGCAAAGAGACCACTACGAAGAGTGTATCCAAATATTAAATAAAATCCATTATATACACCGTTAATTAGTTGTTTATGGTTTTTCCTGTCTTTTGTTTAAAGCTTTGAGGATGGGAAAACTAAAAATAAATATTAGTGGGATGAAAAGTACTCCATTAATATTTTCTCCTTCCAGGGTGAAGAGTTGTTCGTTTGTCATATTCTCGACCATACAGACAAATAGGATACACACTTCGAAAACCAGCATGAATAATAGTCCGGAGACGAAGGGTAAATGGTGATATATAAAAGTTGATATGGCTGATACATAACGAAAAAGTATGAAGATGACAATGAGCAGAACAAATATAATTATCAGAATAAAAAGATAAATTTCCCAATGGTTGTTCGGATAATCGGCAAAGATTATTTTCCGTAGGTCTGTAACAGTCAACTCCTGATCATCTGTTTCCGGAAAATCCCTGATATCGAAACGTGCCAGATAGAATTGATCCTGCATCCGGGTTAACCAACCGGATTTTTTCGCATCTTCTTTTGTATAAACCCGGATTCCTTCAGTAGTCCAGTAAGGTGAATGTGTGTCAACCAGAAAAATACTATCTGCCTCCTGTGTCAGGGCATACAGGAATGAGATGTTCTTTAGTCCGGCTTCTTTATCGAGGGTTACATATAAACTCATATCCCGGATTGATTTCATTTTACAGCTATCTCTTACCAGGTTGGCCGATTTAACAAACTGGGCCAACGCTTTTTTCTCTTTAAAGGCAAAGTCCGGGAAATAGAGATTGACTCCCCGGATTTTCCCGGCATATGACTGATGTATGTTGAAGAATAGTTGTTCCAGGCAAGAAGATCTTAATAAAGGGGATTTCAGAAAATAATCGGTATGCATCTCGCCCCGGCAGGTAAGCAGCGCATCAAGTTGGAGAGAATCGCTAAAAGTAGGGAGAGGGGAAGATAATTTTTCTTCGTTCAACGAAAGATGATCATTTTCTATTTCGACTTTATAGTTACGGTAAATATACCGATGTTTCAGAAAGGTTGGAAAATACATTGGTACCATATAGTTCAGATATATTTGTTCCAAAACGGCTACATCTACAGAGTCCTGCTGCGAAACAGCACTCAATAAGTGTTTGGAAAAATCCTGAAATGTCATTTTGAAGATGCGGGTTACGTCCTCCAGATTAGAGATAAATAATGTATCATAAACGACTATAGTGTCGTGCCGGATAATAACCTCCGGCTCCCAATCGTCTTCCATGGCATACCAAGGTTGCTGGCCAAAAGAGAGGGAAATGAAAAATGAAAAATGAAAAATGAAAAGTGTTCGTCGCCATGCGACGATTAAACAAGAGCAGATATTTTTCTGAATGATGTGTTTCATATTACTTAAGTCTTAATTATTTTTCATTTTTCATTTACAATCCTTTACTTTGTTCCCTTCGTATGGCAGTTAATAGGATTTCTTTGGTTATTATTTGTGTATTTGAAGCGTGAAGTTTCAATGCGCAGGAGCGGATTACATTTATCATGTTTCCACCGGCCAGTTTATGGGTGGCTGCTTCGTAAAGAAGATTTTCATCCGGAGCCCATTCACAAGGGATCATTTTTTTGCCATAATTGCCGGCGCAGATGTTCGTCCGGCATTGGGAAATAGAGTATATTCTGAAAACGCCGCAGAAAGGCTTCATCTATATTTTCTTTGAGATTTGTTGCCAGGACTACAGTTCCCGGATGGTCTTCTATCCGTTGCAGGAGGTAGGAGACTTCCTGATTAGCATAGCGGTCGTTGGATGATTGTGTACCGGTACGCTGACCAAAAATGGCATCGGCTTCATCAAAAAACAGAATCCAGTTATGATGTTCCGCTTTGTCGAATATACCCGCCAGGTTCTTTTCTGTTTCGCCGATGTATTTGGATACGATCATGGAGAGGTCTACCCGGTATACATCCAGTTTGTTTTGTTTTCCCAACAATTGTGCCGTTAACGTTTTTCCGGTTCCGGGCGGCCCATGAAAAAGACACCGGTAACCTGGTTTTATTAATCTGTCCAAACTATATTGTTGCCGGATCTTTTTTCCGTATTGCAGCCAAAGGTTGATTTCTTCCAGTTCTTCTTCTAACTCAAAAGGTACGACCAGGTCTGTCCATTCCAATGTTGTTGTTATTTTCTTTGCCGGAAAAGTGTTATTATATTCCGGCTGGTAATATAGGCCGTATACATCTGCAAGAATTTCGTCCGAAATACGTAAACGCCCGCTTAAATAAGGTTCTCCTTCGCCCTGTCCCTCCAGCCAGAGAATGCGTTCTTTGAAGAACCAATGCTCTTTTCCGAACAGGGCTATTACTTCTTTGAGTTTATCCGGATCTTTTTGTGCTATTAAAAAAGCGGCAGTTTCGCCGGTTGGCAGGAATCCAATGTGTGAAACTCCTTTCCAACCCCCAAAATTGGTATAGGGAATGTCCAGTTCTTTATTCCTGAGTAGAAAAACATCCAGTACATGAGGGGATATGTGGGGTAATAATGCCAACATAAATATAATCAGTTCCTCTTGGGTGAGTTGTCTGTTATTTAAGAGATTATCCGGTAAAGGCAGATTGGGGGATGCCGGAAGGATACTCTTCCGGTTTTCCAGAAAAGCCAGAAGAGTTGTATGAATAACCCGGGTGATGTAGTCTATTAAATGTTCCATATTTTTCTCTGTTTTATCTCCATTTTACATAAATAGGTTTATCCATCCAGCTTGTTTTAACTGTATGGTAATTCCAGGGAATAGTATCTAATAACATATCATAGGTTTTTTCTTCTACATATAGATAGAATGCATCCTCTTTTTCTTCTATTTTTCCATTACGTTGCAGAAAGGCTTGTTGTAATCCGTTAATAGAAGTTCCTTTTAATTTCTTCCATTGCATGATTACACTTTCCTGCAAAGATTTTACCAGTTGTTTCTGTTCCTGTCCGAGTAACAGCATTTCGCAAACAGGAATTTCCGGGCCCAGGCCTGTTAGTAAATAATTAAGATACAAAGAAATTCCCGGAGGTATATTTTCTGCATATGTAATATATTGTAATAACCATACAGCGTGTAACCTGGCAGTATTCGAAGAAAAATCTCCATTTTCCAACAATGACAGACGGGAAAACAGAAGAGGCAGAAATGGAGATAATAATACCAGACCTGCATTTTCTATATAAGAATAGTGTGATATGGTAAATGGTAGGAATGTTTTTTCCTCATGTTCTTTTTTCATTCCGGTAGTAAGAGTCAGTTTTTCCTGTATCCTTATTAGTTCGTCCGGAAAAAGGTGATTACTTAAATCTTTATCCTGCAGGAAATAGTTAATCAAATCTGTTACAGGAACATTATAATGGCGGGATATTGCAGCCAGAGTGGATTCTACGAAATAAGTTTTATTAAAAACATGTTGCCGGTTAAGTAATAATATCCGGTATATAAATTCCCATTTGATACGGGTAAAACCTGAACCGGCTTTTCCCTGTAATAAACCTTTTACCGGCTGGCGGTCCAGACCTTTTGCGTAAGCTATAATGAAACGGCTATTTAAGGGAATAATTAATTCCAGCAGTTGATAATGTTCGTTTTCAGTTAGCCTGTTAATCAGTTTCCACCGGAATAAAGGAGAAGCAAGTTGTTGGATCCGGATGTTTCGTTCACTATCCGTAATAGGTGTTTTCTGTTGTATTTGTTTTCTTATATTTTTAATTGAATAATCAGGCGGCAAAGTTGATTTGTGCTCTTGTTGTTCATGTATGTTTTCCCACAAGAGCCTTAACATTTTCCGGAAAAAAGCAGGATATTCTTTCTTATCTGTATCTTTATATAAATAATCGACAATCTGTGTTACTGTCAGGTTATAATGGGATGCAATCCGGGAAATGACATCCACCAGGAAGCTTAACCGGTTGAATACTACGTGGTGGTTCTGCAATAGTACCGGAAATATGATTTGCCATTTTAATAACCGGAATTCACTTCCGGCTTTTCCCTGTAAAATGCCACTATTTTGCTGATCATCCAAAGAATGGGCATAGGTAATAACAAAATCACCAGCTTCCGGTTGGATAAACTTCACGAGCCTGTAAATTTGTTTTTCAGTCAGAGGTTGAAGGTATTTACGGCACAGAGATACATGGAGTAATATTTCCTGCGGTTTTATTTTCATTTCGCCAAACCATAACGGGTTATAGTCCGGTCCGGCCCTGAGTATGCGGCACCACTGCCCGAACAGATTTTGTTCCGTACTGTATTTTTTTCGTTCCATTCAGCACGTAAAGAGATTAACAGAAATAGCATGCCCATGGATACATCTGTGCGGGTGTTCCACTGTGTAAGATCACAGGTTACGATATTGAGCAGGCCTTCATATGTAAGGTTGTAGGCTGTAGCCAGAGAAGTGAGGGTTGATTTGAGGAAACTCCTGCGGTTGAACCATGAACTCCCCTGGTCTAACAGATAATTATATATGATCAGCCAGGTTACGGTGCAGTATTCTGATTCCTGTAATTGAGGACGGTCTATCTTCCTGTATCTGGAGTGTAATAACCGGAGATAAGAACAGATGAAAAGGCTTTCGTCCGGTGCTATTAAACGAATACCCTGTTCCAGCCCAGGGTCGTTGAGGTGATAAACGAGCCGGCGGCGCAGACTTGTATAATGCCCATAAGTAAGAATAAATAGTTTCAATCTTTTGGCATCCTGTTCAAGAACGGCAAGGAATAATCTATTTATATCCCTGTAACGGGATGTTATATTCCATGGCAGAAATCCATGAAGAAGGAAACGACAAAATAACCGGTAAATGTATTCTTTTTCATCTTTTACCTGTATTTTACCCTGTTCCGGATTGCGTATTATTTTTATCAAAGCCTCTTCAAGCTGTTCTTTTAATAACACAGGAAATTGTTCATCCAGTTTGTCTTCGGGTATGCTTCCCAAATCAAGTTCTAATTCATCAATTTCAACGATTGAAGAAAATATCCGGTTCTTTTGTAATACTTCCGCTACTACTTTTTCGACCCGCAAAGTAAAGAATGTTTCCCAACGGCTATAAAGGGCATAAGCAATGGCTTTATCCTCCATACAGAAATCTATTTTCAGTTTTCCTATCCGGTCCATTGTCTTTCTTTATTTTATGCCGGTATCCCAACGGGATAAAAACGTCCGGAGTTGTTGCTTTACTATTTCTGCCTGTTCGTGTTCGCCCTCTGCCCACGCTTTGCGCCATGCATAATACAGTTTTTCGAATGTTAGCATTTCTCTTACCGGAAGCCAGCGGAAAGATAGTTTTAAATGTATAGGCAATACATGGCGGAGCATAGATTCCGTTCGCTGTTTTCCTAAAAAAGCTTTGTGAAAGCGAGGGAAAACGATTGTCATGTGATCCGGCCCATTCTGCGATTCGATCAAATAAGAGGGGTGGCAACGGGATACAATGGAATGAAGAAAGGACCAAAACAGGTTTGCCATACGGATAAGATGTTCTTTTTCATAAAATTGTCCTATCGCAATCCATTCCTGTTGTCCCGGAATTTGAAAAGCCAGTATGTATCCATTTTTCCATCTGTTGATAATCCGGTAGTTATCAGGATCGGTTCCGTAAATAAGAAAGCTTTCATACAGGATGTTATGCCACAATATATGCATCTGCAAATACAGTTTTTCGAAATCAGTTTCCATGAAATGTATGTTGCGTACCGGTACCCTTTCCATATATTCCTGTTGATTCCAATAAATAAGGTCTATCTGTAATTTGTATTTATAGCGTTGGAAGAAAAGCGAATCATCCAACAAACGAAGATGATAACGGCTTAAGAAGTCGGCAACCGGAATATGGACGGACTGTTCCGGAGCCTGTATCAGATCCTGCCAACGGGTAAAGGGGGTTGCATGGTCGGTTGCATCCAGCAGATTATAAGAACGGAACCTGTCCCTCCTTACCCCCGGCCACTTTGTTAGAAATTCTCCTCTTCTGCGGTTTTGCTCCGGCAGTATGTACTGCTTAAAATAGTTTTTCGATTCAGCCCCATAGAGATTATCCAGATAGTCCAGAAATAGTTTTTTCTGTTTGTATCGTTGCTGTGTGTCCCTGTCATCCGGGTGTACTCCTTTTTCTTTATCAATCCATTTATCAACAAGTTGATAAGGATAGGATGGCCATGCAGGAAATTGTTTCATTCCGTTTATCCTCATCAGGTCCTGCATCTCTCTTATCTCTTCCGTAACATGAGCTAATAAAAGATCATAGATTAACAGGTAGCTGGTTAGCTGGGCAGCTTCTTTCCTTTGATCCTGCAATCCGTAACAAGTGGGGAAATGATCCATGATAGAGCTGTATTGTTCCGGTAGCCGAGGTGTTTGGATGGAGGATCTGTTTTTGAGGGACCAGTTTACCGGTTTTACCCGGTGCGGTTCGCGTTTCTCTTCCCGGCAAAGAACTTCAAAACGGATATCACCTATGTTTTCACAAAGGTTGCGATAGCGATGGTACAAATTGTAGACTTTTTCTTTTAAGGAGGCTTTATCCGTATTCTCTTTTACCTGCAAAAAGATATGGTATAGATGATCTTCCCCTATTTTCACCCGACATGCTTCTATTTCGTCAAAATGTTGCAGGAAGAGTTTTTCGTAGTCAGAAGGTGTTACGGGAGAAAAGTCAAAAAGTTTTCCGGGAGGCAAAAGGCCTATTTTATTCCATCTGTTTCTTTCTCCTTTTCCCAGATAACTTTCCGGTGGGAATTCCAGTTGATAGGCTAATTCGTAGAGGGCGTAATTCAATACGTCAGATATGGTGATTCCCGGATCGTGTGTATTAAAGTCGGTCCAGATATCTCCACTATATTTCTGATAAGCAGCCAGGCTGTTTTCCTGTAGTTGCTGGTACAGATTGTCTTCCTTATCCCGTCTTGACAGTGCCCTTTCTTTCATATATTTTCCATGAAGGGATTATCCCATAATGTACTGATACGGTAATGTATTTTTATATCTTTCCGGTAATCGAAAAAACTCCTTATCTGTAAAGTTGCTGTTAATTCGTTTACGACCCATCTTAAAACTAATTTATTACCAAATACTCCATAATGGGATTGTATCTTTTTTATTTGTGGTTTACTACCGAAACAGTGGATTGCCCATGCCACAAGTATAGCATGTTTGCCTGTAGTACGCCGGCCTGCTGCAGCCACTACTTCGAGTGCCCTGACTCCTTCCAGTCCGGGTGTGATAGCATGCCATTTTCCATCTGCCGGTACTTCGCCGAATAGAAATGTGCCAATTCGTCCGGGAGATTCGGATAATCCGGAAAATTGGATCTTTTTCTCTTTGTTTCCTATCCGCACATTCCCATCCGGTGATAGAACCACAAAGGGTTTTGAATGAGGGTTACCATACCGACAGATCTTTAATTCGCCTCCTGTGCCCACGGATATTTCCCATGCCGGATCCGGATCTCCGGCCTCACGGTAAACAGACATGACGACTCTTTTCTCTCCAATTAGGGGAGTTAGTTCAATGCCGTTTTCCGGAGATTTGAAGAATCCATCCTCCAGTATATTCAGGGTTGAATCAATCAGGTTTTCAAAGTCGTTTTCAGTAGGCTTTTTACCTTTTCTGAAGCTTTTCTTTAGTGTTTCTCTATTTCGCCTTGCCATAATTTTAAATGAAAAATGAAAAATTTTCGTTGCTTTGCAATGTTAATAAAGGGGCTTACTTGTTTTTGAATTATGTTTCCCATATATCTAATTCTGATGTTTATACATGTGTTTATATTTTTCATTTTTCGCTTTTCATTTTTAATCTATGATTAAAGTTTTGTCTATAGTCATTTCGTTTATGCCTAAACCGGAATAGTCTACGATATGGATAGTATGTTCTTTTGCCGGGATATAGGCTACATGAGGGAGAGCCGGAAGAATACTTTCTTTGTCTGTCTGGTATTCGGTGATTGTGTATTCGCCGGTTTCGTTGATCAATGAAATAGCTGTCAGGTAACGGATATTTTCTATAAAATCCAGTTCTTTTATTTGTTTGAAAAGTTCTGAAAGAGAGAGTGCTTTCTGCAGTTGCGGCAACTGTTTTTTCGTTTGCCAGGGGGCTATCCATGAATGAAAGAGTTCATCCAAACGGGCTTTTGCTACCGGCAAGGAGATATCCGAACGGAAAATAAGCCCGCATCTTATCATGATTTCTCTGTAAACCGGGTTTATTACTATTAATTCTTTTACATAGCCGGAGATGTATTTCTTCATTTCTTCTCTTACTTTGAGTAGCATGTACGAAGTGGCGATAGGCGACTCCGGTGTTTCTGTTTCGGTCCGGTCCGGAATTATCAATAGGGCTATTGTTCCTTTACTATATTGCCTGCCATCAAAATCCGGAATACATTTTACAGCCACTATATCCGGAAATGCCTGCAGAGTTATTTGTTCATAATCTGACGGTAGGACAGCCCGTCCCCGGTGAGATACATATTCCGCAACCCGGATTTGTAAGTCTGTATCTTTTTCCTGTATTATACCACCGTAAAAGGGGGTAACAGGGTAAATGCCCTCTATGCCCGGTAGTTTCTTTTCCGGCAGTAAAGTTTCCGGGATACTATCTCCGTTCCATAATTCGTTCTCCTCCTCTTCCACATCCTGTATCAACCGGGCAGCATTAACTGATACAGACTGTAAGCCGGATATAAGGTGCCTGTTTTTACTGATGCCGGTACGCAGCCAGAATAGGTTTTGCCTGTCGTATTGTTCGGGATAGATTACTTCCGGCAGACGGATCTTTATTCCGCCACTGGTCATAAAGTTGGATGTTGAATCGGTAAGTAGTACTGTGGGTGATATTTCTTCCCAGTCGTAGCCATTGCCCCAATACCATGTAACGGCAGGCAATTCTGTGGATGAGGTGGCTCTGCCCACCGGATAAAAATTTAAGAAGAGTGAGAGTATTTCTCCTCCTTTTACTTCCGAAAATGCAAACAATAAATTGGCATCTGTATCTAAACTGTACAAAAAGGTTGTGGCCGGAACTATTCCTAACGGATGAAGCTGGTGTACATATAGTTCCCCGTTTTTTTCCCGGTTACGCAGGTCTATCGTATTTTCGGAATAATAATCCAGGCTTATTTTTTCTACAACAGGGGAAACCGGTGGTTGAGGCAGAGAGGCTTTTTTCTTTTTCCATGTATTTTCCATCATACGTTCTGAGAATAGTTGATAGTATTCTTTTTCTCCAAATCCGATTCCGGGTTCCTGCAGTACGAATTTGATAAAGCCGGTACGGGAGCGAATGGAGTAGCCGTAACCTTCTTCGTTTTCTTTTACAATCGGCATCCGTTCAATATTAATAGGAGTTAGTACCGAGGAACTGGATAAAGGGACTGCCGGAAGGGGTGTTCCATCCGGAGCTTTGCGCCGGGATGCGAACAGATAGAAGGAAGGTTGCCCCGGAGCAGGATGCCAGTTATAACCGGAAAGATATTGGACACCTACCCGGAATGAACAGTTTGTGATCCGGTTCCCATATTCTTTATAATAGCCTTTTAAACCATCTGGGTCATCGGGTAGTCTGCTCCATTGAATATGTAACGCCATATGGGCGGTTTCTTTGATCGCCATTTCATAATTTCCTGCTATAAACCAGGCTCCTTTTCCTGTATTTGTGCCAAACGGATAAAAAGAGGAGGAATTGTCTATATGACCCAGTTCGTTATACAATTGCAGATTGCGTACATTTTCTACCTGGCAACGAATGGTAATTTTATGTAACCGGAAGAGTGAGAGCCATGAATAAGGATACAGCCAGGCATCAAAATTGGGGTATATACGTAGGGCCGGCCACCGGGTTTCCTGCTGATGTATGTCCATAGTACAAGAACAGGTAGAGGGGAATTCCTGATTTAGAACGAATTGAATCTTTAATTACTCTTCTTCACGTGTTACCACAGAGCCGGAGATAACGCTCCAACCTTCGTCTGTACTAATGGTAAGGTAAAACAGGTTATTAAACAGTTCAAAATATATTTTCTCCCGGCTGCAGAACTCCTCATATTCTGATAAACAGGAGGCTACCCGGTCTAATTCGTTTATCCAATCGTTGTTTTCCGCATGTAAAAACAGGGTTATGTTCCGTTTGCCTTCTTTCAAAACCAGCGCCGGGTGGTTGATGATGATGCCTACTGCTTTACTAAAACCATCCTGGTCACCAAACAGGTATCTTCTCCGGGGATTAGTCCACCCAGTTACTGCTTTACTAAAACCATCCTGGTCACCAAACAGGAGATCTTCTTTACCTGATTTTTCCGTTAGGTCCTGATATTTCAGTGCAGTTATATAATTTAGCTGTCCGGCGGGGCGGATATCTTTTTTGCGTTCGTACCAGAGTGAATATATATGGGCTATCCGGACATTCTCTATCGATATGCTTTCCTGTAACCGGTAAATGTATCTTTGTTCATCGTTGTCTTCATAATAAAATCCGGTACCCTTTTCCAGTAAAACAGGATTTGAGGTATTTTTTTCAAATTTCACCCATACGTTGTCCGGTATCACCGGCAACGTTTCTATTCCGGCATATTCTTTCCAATACCAGGTTCCTATTTCGTTCCATCTTTTATTAAACGACCCGGTGATGGTGTGCATGTGATGAATGAATGTATACAGGATTGCCTGCGATGGTTCCATATTTCCGTCCGGTTCCGGGAAGTTCGCCTGCTGCAGCCAATAATTCATCCCGGCCAATACTTCATCCATATATCCGTCCGGTTCTCCTTCGGGTGTGAAGTAGCGTATGGTACCGGCTATTTTAAGAGCCTGCCGCAACAACTCTTCCGGTGTATTTCTGATGATCCAGAATGGTTCTGCTGATAGGAAACGCCTCATTCTTTCTTCTCTTGCCAACATACCATTATATATTTGTTCCTTCGTTCAGATAAAACGGGTAGACCATGTTACTCCGGCTATTTGTTTGCCGTATGTTGTAATCAAGATGTATATGTAAAATACCCTGGCTGATATCTTCGCAGTCTATTATTACCTTTTCAATATCTATGCGTGGTTCGCCATCCAGTATGGCTTTTCTTATATTCCGTTCTATCTCTGTTTTCTGTGTTTCGTTTATTTGCTCAAATACCCACTGATTGATGTTGCATCCATATTCAAAACGAAAAATACGCGAACCCGGAAGGGTGGAAAACAGTATAGAGAAGCTCTGGCGGATATCTTCTTCACCATATACCATTTGTACCCCTGTCTTTTTATTAAATCGTACAGGAAATCCCCAGCCTGTTCCTAAATAAGGTTTATCTTCCATTTTTATCCTCCGATCATGACTGTTAAACATCCTAATGTTATAATTCCTCCATGAGCACAATTGTCTCCTACACGGACTGCAGGTTTTCCTCCGATCATTACTGTAGCCGACCCTTTTATGATACTGTCCGGTGGACCTACACACGTACACATATCGCCTAATACGGCAGCAGGTAAATTGCCTATAAGGACCGTGGGGACACCCGGCCCGGTAACAGGCCCTCCTACATGGGGTACCGGTGGTAACCCGGGAGTAACCATGGGGCATACATGTAGGTCTGTTATTCTGGCTGCTGGAGGCATAGTGTTAAATGTAAAATGAAGAATGAAAAATGAAAAATTTTCTTTGCCATGCCATCCCAATAAAGATGCTTTGTTGTTTTTGGATTATTTCTTTCATATTGTTTTTTATGTTTATGTGTTATTTAATTTTCATTCTTCGCTTTTCATTTTTCATTTCGCAGCTTGGCTGCAATCAGTTTATCATTACCACTGCTCCTTTTACAATTGTTTGTCCGGAGGCAGAGAGTTCGGCTTTGGCGCTTCCTTTTACTGTCAGGGCTGCGCTTGCCTTAGCTTCTACGTTTACTCCTTCTATGTTGATATTTGTAGTTGCTTTTATGGCTGTGTTTTTACCGGATTCTACCTTTATATCGCCGGTTGCTTTTAACTGAATATCTTTAGCAGAGTCCAGTATGATTCCGTCTTTGTTCATTATTACTTTGTTTTTATGTTCATCCTGCAGAGTGATACTCTTATTCTCATCATCTACTACAATTTGATTCTTTCCCGGTGTAACCAGTGTGATCATTTTATTCTCTTCGTCGAATTCAAGTTTCATTCCGGAACGGGTAAGGATTGCACGGATGTGATTATCGTCGCTATACTCAAAAGGAGGCATTCGTGTACTACCATACAGAGAACCCAGTATTACCGCATGACAAGGATCATTGTTAAAAAACCCAGTACTACTTCGTCTCCTTTATCGGGCAGGAAAAAGAATCCGGAGTTTTTGCTACCCCATCCGTGTGCCATGCGAGCCCATATTTTATTTTTTTCGCCATTCAATAACGGAAATTCTACTTCTATGCGGTGTTCTGCCAAAGGATCTTCTTCGAGTTTGGTTACTATACCGGTATGCAGCCCTTGTATGCCGGGAAATAAGCCGGATGCAGCAGGTGCTATTACATCTGCCTGTGCTGTAATATCATGGGATGATATACCCATACCTGCTGTGGTGTACCAATTTCCATTTTTTATTTCATGTTCTACAAATCCTACATATACTTCTCCGTTGAATCGCTTACCGACTCCGTCCAGTTCTATAATGGTACCGGGGTTTACTTTTGCATTTCCCTGAAAACGGATGGATCCGGTGATTCTTGCCAGAGCAGATTTTAAACGTTTGGCACCAGCCCAGGATTTTAATGCGGATTCTTCTACGACACAACCCGTTTGAAGTGTATAATCTGCAATACCGGTTTTGGTTACCCACGCTGCCGGGTCGCATTCTCCCTGATCATTGACCGTAGGTTTGGCGGCACTTACTTCAACCAGTTTTTGTTGTGTGCTATCCCATCCCCATGCTGATACGTCGTTGAGTTGTGCATCTGCCTGTAATGTTCCATTGAATTCAATAATGTCAACACCATACGTAAGTTTTACGACTGAAGTTACGGATACTTCCGGTTCCTGTATGGAGATTTTATTTTGTTCCGTAATGACTACCCAACCGTTGACATCTGCTCTTGACAGTGTAAAATCCCAGTCAGAACAGTAATATTGAATCAGTTCGGGATATTTAACTGTCGAAGAGTCAATCGTAGCCGATAAAGAATAGTTACCCCATATTTCTGTAAGCGCCTCACTATCTTTTTTCCCGGTAAAAAGACGGTTTTGTCTGACCAGAGTAGAAGGGAAAGCACCATCACGGCAGCCTATCACCAACCGGGCACTTTCGCCGGGTGGTATAGTTACTTCGTGCGTGACTATGATGCCCTGGAAAAGAATGGATTCGTCGCCTTCGTAACCAGCTTCTATTCTTATTTGCTGTCCGGGTTCGAATGTTGCATCTTCACTTTCGGCTATGGTTTGATCGGCCACATTACCGGCTTCAAAGGCAATTTCGGCATATCCGATCCGGTTTATCTCTTTCCGGATAAGTACCGATTCAAGACCGAATTTTGACGGCGTAACCTGATTATCGACATACACCGATACACCAACAACGCCTTCACTATTTTTAACCGGAGA
Source organism: Tannerellaceae bacterium (assembly GCA_021203545.1). Lineage (GTDB taxonomy): Bacteria > Bacteroidota > Bacteroidia > Bacteroidales > Tannerellaceae > UBA4116. The sequence goes on from JAJQAZ010000172.1 coordinate 15,075, forward strand.
GTTTGCCATATCTTTTAAGTGGAGGGAACAAAAGGGTTGTTCCCGGTTTAACATTTCTGAAACCTGATAATCCGTTGTAACGGGCTATGTCCATGCAGTACGAGGCATCCCCATATAATCGGTTACACCAGAAAGCGATTGTTTCGCCTGCTTTTAGTGTTATCATTGTGGATAGATCCGGAGATGATTTATTTTCTTTTTTATTTCCCTCCTGTTTATCCGTATGGCTGGCAAAAGACAGAGAGATATTGACCCGCAATGGAATCCCTAAAGGGGAAAAAAGAGTGTATTCCTCTTTCATGGAAGTGAGCCGCCCTTTGAAGCTAATAGTTCCCCATGATATTACTACATAGTTCGGTTTGTGAGTGTCTCCATTTAGGGTATACAGTACTTTACATAATTCCTCTATTAATACCGGAACCGGAATAGGAACCGGTAAATCTCCTACTGCCCCGGTAGAATCCAGTACAATTTTAAATGACAATTTTTCTTCCTGATGAGAGGCATATTTCATATGGGCATATTGAGTACCGGCTGTTTTGTCCTTATTGTATCCGATTCCCCTCTCTATATTAATAGAGGAAGGATTGATCTGAACAAAAAAAGGCATTCCCGCAGGCATCATATAGCCGGAATCTTTATATCCCGTCATCATCATTTTAAGTACCATAACTTTTAACGCTGACTTTTATTCCTGAATTCTTTTTTTTATGATCTCTTTTACTTCCCGTATGATCTCTTCTTTCATTTTTCCTGCATATTCTTCCTGCATGGTATCCCGCACCTGACGGGATTCGATGACAGTTTTGATATGTATTTCTTTAATTGTAATAGCCATTTTAGTATATATTAAAATTTAAGAGAGTCAGAAACGGGTAATCGTGCTATAAGAGAATTCAAGAGATTCAATCAATACACTGTTTTTTTCCGAATCCAACGGTTCTATATCCCATTTAACCGGATAAGCATTTGCACACAGCCAATGATAAGAAGGACTGCCTTGGGCATTTAATAATGTAACACTGATGGGAATAGGCAGGATAGGTAAGAGGAGGCTGCCTTCCAGTATGGTTTTTATCCACAATACATGTAGGCTGTTTACCGGTTTAAGGGCCCCTTTTAACACCAGATTAGCGTGTTTCATCTGTTTAGACAACCGATGCACATGCGTGTTCAAACCTCCTTCTACTACCATTTCCTGCTCTATTTCGACAGAAAGCCCGGAGACTTCTTTGAAAGGCAGTTCTATCCCCATCATGGATACATTAAAATAAAATGCTACCGGCAAGTCCATAAATAAATGAAAAATGAAGAATGAAAAATGAAAAATTTTCTTTTCCTATATACTTATGTATAGCAGAGGCTGTACTATGTTCTTTTATCAACAAATGTTTCATGTCATTACTTTTTAATTTCTCATTCTCTTCATTTTTCACTTTTCATTTTTAATTTTTCATTTCGCAGCAAAGCTGCGGTCAGCTGTTTTCAATTGTTAATCCTTCATGGGCAATTTCGAGTGTTTCTACTGCCACTTCGTTGCCGTCTGATTTCATATCGGTACCGGTTATCTTAGTGGGCCATGCGTTTTTGAGTGCCCAAACCATAGTCGGATTTCCTTCTTCATCAAGTAACTTGATGGTTGCATCTTCCCTTTTTATGGTATTCATTTTAATGGTATTGAACCAATCCCAGAATTTATTATCACCTTTGAAAATGCCTTTCTTCAGGGTGACATTCCCATACTTCTTGATTCCCGGCATTTTTATTGTTGAAAAATCGGGACTATTGCCGTGGCGGTATTCAATGACCTGTGCTTCCACGTCCAAACCTGATACTTCCTGAAAAGTGGCCTCCGCCAACGTGGCTATTTCTACCGTAAAGTAAAATTTCGGTAATGGCCATACATTATCCTGTGCTTCTCCTGCCATAATAAAACCCCCTATCCCCCTAAAGGGGGGATTTAATTTGTTTTAATTGTTATAATTTTGTTTTATAAAATATACGCTTATCTTAATGACTAACCCATCCTTACCCCCCCCTTAGGGGGCTGGGGGTTAGCTCTTCTGCATCTGCTGCTGAAAGGTAATTTCTATAAATTCTGCCGGACGTACGATTGCGACCAACACTGTAATACGCATAATTCCCTCCAGTATATCTTCCGGTGTCATGGTATCACCTAATCCGATATGTACACTATAAGCATCGTCGGGAACAGCACCGGCCAGGCCTCCGCGTTTCCATATTCCATTCAGAAAGTTGGAGATCATACTCTTTACATTGACCCAGGTGTTTGCCTCGTTCGGATCGAATACATATGCACGGGCTGCATTTTTAACTGATTCCTGCAACATGATCATGGTACGGCGTACGTTGATATATCTCCAATCCAACGAATTACCATCTAGGGTTCGTGCACCCCATACTTTGATGCCTTCACCGGTAAACGTACGAATAGCATTTACTGATTTACCACTTAACGGGACATTGAGATCTTCCTGTTCATCATGTGAAATATTGACTGCCGGACTGATGGCTGTTGCTACTCCTACATTAGCAGGTGCTTTCCAGACACCTTTTGTATTGTCGACCATGGTAAATATACCAGCCATGGCTGCGGATACCGGCAATAAATTTAACGTCAGCCGCATCTCTTTCATTATATCTCTGTATAAAGAGCTTATTTGGGAAAGGACTTTATGGAGTGTTGATTTCTCTACATCTTCCAATCCCTCCTGCAATGTTTCCAGATAAGAGGTAATCTGTTCTTTTTTTGTGTCGGGCAGAACCATTGTACCCAGTTCTTCCGTTAGTAAATCTTTTAATTGTTCTATATCCAAATTTTCATAGTTCAACTCATTTTCCTGCACGATCGAGGTATTCAGCCATGGATAATAAGCGGCACCAAAATCAAGAAATTCTATTCCTATACTTTCCCTGAACTGATTAACCATATCTCCGTCCGGATCTTTACGGTCCTTGTAGCCGTTGTAAATATCCAACAGAGCGAACCGGTTACGCATTTCATAGCCACAATGTTTTATCATGACCTGTTGCAGGGCATAACAATCGTTGGCATCTCCCAAAACTACTGCTTCGGGTATGACTATCATGGTGGGTTTCTGTTCCTTTATCAAAGGGATTATACCATGTTCCAGTTTATCTTTTTCTACCCCGCCGGAATAATCTCCCACAGAGACTATATAACAAGGCCCTCCGCCATTGGCATAAAAGAGCAGCATGCTGTAATAAAGGATAAAAGGATCTTTACGTTTTAACAGGTAATGTTTCCCATTAAAAAAGAGGTTGCCTTCCGTCCCACTTTCCAAAATCTCAAACTTTGGTTTGGGAGCCGCACCATAATAGGAACGGAACTCTGCCATAGAAGTTATTCGCCACGGTTGGTTTACAAGTGACTTGTTTCCATTGGCTGCCTTTTCCGTATAGCCAACAAATACAGGTACGGCTGTTGCTACTTCGACGACAGAATTGGGAAAAGCATTCTTTTCCACAATATATACGCCGGGTGTTTTCATCGCACACATAGGTTTCTCATTTTTTGTTTATAAATAAATATATGTTGTTATTGTATCCGGTTTTCCGGTAACAGAGAGTTCCCCCCCCGGTGAAGGGGATGGAATTGACTCATATAAAATGCGTTCCCGTCCATTTTTCTTCTCTTTGAGTTGTAACTGAAAAGAATAGCGGTTTTTAAGTGGAATCTTTTCTGTGGATATACTCCGGAAAACGGGAGAATGATTTATCCAATTGATCTTTTGCATGGTAGTAAACCGTATATAGTCTCTCCTTTCGCGGATGGTCCACTCACTATCCGGAGTGTCTTTCTGTAAAAAAACAAGACATTCCCAATAGGCCTCTTTTGCTTTTATAGTCCACTCTATTTCCTTCGGGCCCGATCGTATAGGTATAGATAAAATACGCCAGATACCCGGCTTTTGGGTGGTATACAACTTACAGGATACTCCTGAAAAGATTGCGTCATCGACTGATACATAATGAAAAAGAGTAGATTGGGGTTGTATTTCAAATTCGATCTGTTCCATTGGTTCGATCTCTTTTCCACTACTTAAAACAGTCCAGTAATTTTCTTTTATTTTCTTAAAAAGCAAACCATTGCGGCGAAAGAAACGGGATGTTTCCGGCATAGGTACAAGAGTTACCGGAAAGGTTGTTTCTTCAAAATACGTGTGTATGCCCTTTAAAGAAAGCCAGACTGTATATATAGATGTGTTATTCATACCGGTCAGCCGTTTGTGTAACAATCGTGTTTAACTGTCTTATTTCACCGGCATTAGCTGTCAATACTCTGATCTTACAGACTACAGAAGGGTAATAATGGCTACCGCAGATGCTCCACAGGTTGGATAACTCACTAAAAGAGAGGTTTACCGGTTCGATTGCTAATGTAATGCCGGACTGCTTCGGAAGGAATGTATGCGTTTTCTGCAGGAAAAGGATTACCGACGAGAGAACCTGTAGAGATTCTTCGTATTGTTTTTCCGAATATATAGCAGCTATTAATACATACAGGTTTAACAACCATGACGGAGAACTTTTTGACGAATGGGAGGCTCCCAAAGTTTTCCGGTTAAAGGCAATCCCGGCACCGGTTTCACGCTCTACATTGGTAAGAACCAAACAAATCTCATTTCCGGGATTTTGAGGTGAAATAGTATGCAGGGGTTTTACAGAAACCATTTCACGCTGTATCTGAAATTCTTTTTTCAAATAAGCGCCTAACTGAACCGATAAAGTAGATAATGTTGTTCTTATCATGCTTTTTTCGGTTTAAAATAAAACAGGATGGCGAATTTTTAGTTCGCCATCCTATCCAATCAATAAAATATTTCCTTCTTTTTATCTTTTAGCATACACCCGAAGAGATATTAGGATCTGATATATTATCCGGATTTCCTTTTATATCCTGCGGATTCTCTGTAGGAATTTTATCATTTTTAGGCATCTTTTTATCCTGTACTTCTTTGGAAGTATCCTTCGACATATTTTCTGCCGCTTTCATGTCTTTATCCATTCTCTCGTCGTTTTAAGTTAATACTCTATCATTTTCTTACCTAAAAAAACAACCCAAAATAAAATATAGTTGAGTGGAAAAGGTTAATTATATATATTTGTCATCAACGAATAAACAAACAATGTTATGAAGCTAAGACTTTTCTTTATGGCCGCTCTATTCCTTTCTACAGCGGCCTTTGCCGGTAATAATCCTTTATGGATGCGTTATCCTGCAATTTCTCCGGATGGTACGACTATCGCTTTTTCCTATCGTGGAGATATTTATACGGTTCCAGTAACCGGAGGTAAAGCAACCCAGTTAACCACTCATCCGGCACACGATACACAGCCGGTATGGTCGCCGGATAGCAAAAAGATTGCGTTTGCATCTAACCGGAACGGTAATTTTGATGTATTTGTGATGAACCGGGAAGGTGGTATGCCGAAACAGATCACAAATCATTCAGCTAACGAATATCCCCAAACATTTATTGACAATGAAAGAATTCTGTTTACTGCTGCGATTCAACAGGATCATAAAGACATCCAGTTTCCTTCCGGCCTGTTTCCGCAGGTATATGAAATAAATATTAACGGAGGCCGCCCTACCCTTTTCTCTTCTCTGGCAATGGAAAGTATTGCCGTAAACAAAGTCGGTAATAGCTATCTCTACCAGGATATAAAAGGATACGAAGATCCCTGGCGGAAACATCACCAATCTTCTATTACCCGTGATGTATGGCTCTATTCGTTAAAAGACGGAAAATACTCCAAACAAACTACCTTTAATGGTGAAGACCGGAATCCGGTATTTGCTCCTGATGGAAATTCTTTCTACTATTTAAGCGAAGAAAAAGGAACATTTAATATATTCAGAAAAGAACTGAACAGTACTCAAAACCGGCAGATTTCAGCCCATGAGATTCATCCGGTACGATTCCTTACTATTGATGATAAAGGAACTCTGTGTTATGGATATGACGGAGAAATTTATACAATTAAAGGAGAAGGCTCGCCGGCAAAAGTGAATATCCGGATCATATCCGATAAAACAGAGAACGATCTGGTACACCGCCTGATCAGCGACGGAGCAACAAACCTGGCTGTATCGCCTAACGGCAAAGAGGTGTCTTTTATCGTAAGGGGCGATGTATATGTTACATCTGTGGAATACGAAACTACCCGCCGGATAACCAATACACCGCAACAGGAACGGAATCTGGAATTCAGCCCGGATGGCCGCTCACTGGTGTATTCGGCAGAACGTGAAGGAAGTTGGGGCATTTATCAATGTTCGCTGGTAAAAGAGGAGGATAAATATTTTACGTATGCACACGAAATCAAAGAGGAGGCACTTGTGGTATCCGGTATAACATCTTTTCAGCCCTCTTATTCACCGGATGGTAAAAAACTGGCTTTTCTGGAAGACCGTACAACTTTAAAAGTAATGGATTTGAAAACGAAACAAGTCCATACTGTATTAGATGGGAAATATAATTATTCATATAGCGATGGAGACCAATATTATGCATGGTCGCCGGACAGCAAATGGTTTTTGGTTAAGTTTATTGATACCGGTGGTTGGAATAATACAGATATCGCTTTAGTAAATGCCGAAGGTCATAATGATTTCGTTAATCTGACAGAGAGCGGATATTCAGATGTAAATACCAGATGGGTTTTGGATGGAAAAGCGATGATCTGGTCGTCCGACAGGTCCGGTTACCGCAGCCATGGCAGTTGGGGAGCTCACCGGGATATGTATATCATGTTCTTTAATGGTGAAGCATACGATAAATTCAGACTTTCCAAAGAAGAATTAGCACTCACCGAAGAAGAGAAAAAAGACGACAAAGAAGACGCAAAAGAGCCTGCTTCCAAAAAAGGAAAAAAGAAAGAAAAAACAAAAAAAGATGATAAAAAGGTTGAGCCATTACTGTTTGATCTGGCAAACCGGAAAAACCGGATTATCCGCCTGACCAAACATTCCTCCTCTCTGGGCGATGCTTTATTAACTCCCAAAGGTGATAAATTGTACTACTTCGCTGCTTTCGAAAAAGGATTTGACCTGTGGAAACAGGATTTTAAAGAAAACAGTACCAAACTGCTTATGAAAGATGTGGGTGGTGGGCGTTTGCTGACCGACGAAAAAGGGGAAAATCTGTTCGTCCTGAGCGGTGGCAAACTGAAAAAACTGGAAGTAAAAGACAATAAACAAACAGAGATCAGGTTCAAAGCAGAATTTGCATACCGTCCTCCACAGGAACGGGAGTATATATTCAACCATATATGGAAACAGGTTGAAGATAAATTCTATGATCCAACCATTCACGGAATAGATTGGAACGGATACAAAACGGCCTATGAAAAATTCCTGCCTCATATCAATAACAATTTTGATTTTCAGGAAATGTTGTCTGAATTATTAGGTGAATTAAACGGCTCGCATACCGGAGCCAGATACCGTCCGGGTTCTTCTACTCCCGAAACAGCTACATTAGGAGCTTTTTACGACAACGCATATACAGGAAACGGACTGCGAATTGCAGAAATTATTCAGAATGGCCCTCTGACACAGGCTAATACTCAAATTGTAACCGGAGCGATCATTGAAAAGATAGACGGACAAGCCATTATAGCAGGCGAAGACTATTACCCGCTGTTAAGTGGTAAGGTTGGCAAAAAGATTTTGCTGTCTGTTTACAATCCGGCTACCGGAAAAAGATTTGAAGAGCAGGTGAAACCTATTGGCTATGGCGAACAGAGCAATCTGCTTTATAAACGCTGGGTTGAAAACTGCCGTCAAACAGTAGACCGTTTATCAAACGGACGGATCGGCTATGTACATGTCAGAGGAATGAACAGTGATAGTTTCCGTGAAGTATATTCGGAACTATTGGGCCGGTGCCGGAATAAAGAGGCAGTAGTAATAGATACCCGCCACAACGGTGGGGGTTGGCTGCATGATGATCTGGTTACCCTGTTGGCCGGCAAAGAGTACCAACGGTTTGAACCCCGCGAACAATATATAGGTAGCGATCCTTACAACAAATGGTTAAAACCATCTATTGTTCTGATATGTGAAAACAACTATTCGAATGCCCACGGCTTCCCCTGGTTGTATAAAGAATTGGGCATCGGTAAGTTAGTAGGAACCCCTGTTCCCGGAACTATGACAGCTGTATGGTGGGAAACACAAATTGATCCTTCACTGGTATTCGGGATACCACAGGTAGGAGTAAAAGATATGCGCGGTAACTATCTTGAAAATCAGGAACTATATCCGGATATTGAAATATATAACTCGCCGGAGGATCAGTTAAAGGGAGAAGACAAACAGTTAGAAGAAGCAGTAAACCAACTGCTGAAAACATTGTAAACAGAAAAATCAACACGGAGACACAGAGACACGGAGATTTTTAATTATAATAATTTATAAATATTAATCAGCGTAAATCTGTGTAATCCGTGTAATCTGCGTTCCATTTCGCTATTTTTGACACGATTTGATTTACTCGTTTACTGCGTTTTCTTTGGTGAAACGGATAATTTCATCTATATATCCGAATGCCAAACCGATAACAGTATCCGCACAACCATAATAAACAGCCATACGGCGGGTTTCAGGATCATGTAAAGCCGCACAGGGAAATACAACATTTGGTACATCTCCCATACATTCATAATCTTTCTGTGGAGAAAGAAGGTAAGGACGTGACCGGCAAATTACTTTCCAGGGTTCGTTCAAATCCAGCAACGCCGAACCAAAACTATATACATACCCATTGCACGAACGCAGTACTCCGTGATAAATAAGCAACCAACCTTCTGATGTTTCAATAGGAATAGGGCCGGCACCAATCTTCATACATTGCCATGCACTCTCCTCGAATGCAGCCGGAGCCATCACATGGCGGTGCTTACCCCAGAAACACATATCAGGAGATTCGCTGTAGAATATATCACCAAACGGTGTATGCCCATTATCACTCGGACGGCTTAACATTGCAAAATTTCCATTTATCTTACGTGGAAACATGACCCCGTTCCGGTTAAAAGGTAAATAGGCATTCTCTAACTGATGGAATGTTTCGAAATCGAATGTGTAAGCCACTCCGATCGTCGGACCGTGATAACCGTTACACCAGGTTACATAATAACGGTCTTCAATGAAACACACACGGGGATCGTAAGCATATACAAATTCGCCGATCTCTTTATCGTCGCATTGGAACTCCAGTTTCTCTTCTTTTATATTCCAGTTAATACCATCTTTACTGAATCCTACATGCAGGCGCATCCGGCGACTGGTATCATCACACCGGAACACTCCGGCATATCCGTCTTTAAAAGGTACTACCGCACTATTAAAAACACTGTTGGATGTGGGTAATATATCCCGTGGAATTACCGGATTAGCCGAATATCTCCACATCACATCTTTACATCCTTCCGGACGTTCCTCCCAGGGCATACCGGATAATGCAGCCCCCTCAATCTTCAAACTGTCAAACATACTTTTGAAATGAAAAATGAAAAATGAAGAATGAAAAATAAATATTCACTAGTCATCTTTCGTTGTTATTACTGTTTTATATTTCTCTTTGCTATGTTTATACTACTTACCAATATTGCAAACGGGATATCCTACCGAACCTCAACCCCGATAGAGGGTTGAACCCTATTATTCAACACCCTACCGGGGTTGTACAAGGAGGGGAGTCTTTGCCGCCCCCCCCGGTCGCTGCGCTTCACCGGGGGTTATTCACATTTTACCCTCTTCGGGGTAATCACTTATAATTTGTAACTTTATCAAAGAACGATCAGAGTTTTTAACAGACTCTTAAGCGGGGAATTATTTTTCATTTCCAAGATGAATCCCGCTCATCAGTTCGTTGTACTCTTTTTCGTCCTGATTCATCTTATCGTACCAGTTCTTTTTGAGGATCAGGGTTGTGATACCTAAGATCAGGACTGTTGTGAATAAGGGTAAGCCTTCTTTTATTACGATATACATGGGGATGGCTGTCAGACATAACTGCCAGATAATACCGATGGCTACGTTGAACATATCCCGTTTAAAATTCCTGTTCCGTTTTACCTGCGGATACCGGGCAATCGCTTTATCGGCAATTGGTTTCCAGAATCCCCAGGGACGAACACGGATGTAAAAGTTGATCAATGTTTCTTCTTCTGTCGGTTCTGTTACCAAAGTTCCAACTATACAACCTACTAATGATATAACCATCAGTAACGGGAAGTAATACAGCGGTAATGTACCCGGGAAGAAAGAAGGAACAATCATAGCTGCCAGAATACCGGCCAGCATACCCCAGAAATAACCATGGCCATTGAAACGCCACCAATGCCATTTCAACACGTTAGCGGCTATATATCCACCATACAAAGCAGAGACAATCCATTGAAGAACCGAATTAATATCCTTTACAAAGAATCCTATGATAGTACTAAAAACAACTACTAATACGGAAATCAGATAACTGGAACGAATCTGTGTCTTCGTCGATGCTTTTGGATTGATATATTTTAGATAAACATCATTTACCAGATAAGCCGGAGCAGCATTAACCGTAGAGGCAAAAGTAGACATAAACGCAGCCAATAAACCAGCCAGTAAAAGACCTGCCAGGCCAACCGGAACAAACTCACCTATGGCACGGGGCAGAATGGTTTCAAAATCAATGGCATCACCCATCAACCGGAAATCTTCACTAAAGAAAACAATTGCCAAAACTGCAAAACCCATAATCATAAGGTAACGGGGTATCAATAAAATAACAGGTGCGGAACCACTCATTAAAGCGGCTTCTTTTGGACTTTTACAAGCCAGTACTTTCTGCATATCATAGTTTGGAGCAGGCCCTGCCATACTCATAAAGATTCCTTTAAATAACATCATCATAATAACGATCGTAAATAAACCGTACTGATCTTCCTTCATTTTCGTCATTACACTTGGAAACAGATTAGCCCAATCCAAATCAAGTGTCCACCCGAAAAATGGGGTACTCCATCCCTCTGGTGTATGAGCTGCCAACATTTCCGGAGAAACATTCACCATGGCAATAACACCAATAACAATTCCCGAAACAGTCATAATTGCAAACTGTACCACATCTGTCCATACGATACTTAACATTCCTCCCAGCATTACATAAAAAGTTGCTATCGTGGTGAAGAATATACCGTATAGATGAGGTACATATTCCGGAGCCACATCGAAGGGTACATACTGCGAAACAATCTCCCACGGGAAAAATATCTCCATAAACTTACCAATCCCGATAAACCCATAACTCAAAAATCCTAATACCCCAATTACAGCATAGAGAATAACGATCGTATGAGACAGGTTGGCACCCCTGCCATAGCCAAACCGGGTACGTATCCATTCGGCTCCGGTCAATACATTGGAACGGCGTAGCCAGATAGAAAGGTAGACCATCAGAAATATCTGATTAAATACCGGCCATAACCAGGGAATCCATAAACTTTTCATTCCATACACAAATGCAAGATAAACCATCCACATGGTACCGGAAATATCAAACATTCCGGAAGCATTGGAAAGTCCCAGCATATAAAAAGGTAAAGTTTTACCTCCCAGGAAATAAGAATCAAGATTTTTAGAAGCTCTCTTTTTAAGAATCAAGCCTATCACTACCATGATCACCAGATAAGCAGCGATAATTAAAACATCAATTAGTTGTAACTTCATGAAATTAGATTTTAATTAGGATAAACGAATAGGTGTTATTTTGTTTAGTAAAAATAAATTTCTACGTTGAAATTGGTCCATATCTGTTTTTTGTTGTACTGTTTTTGCTGTTTATTATTGTGTTTTTAAAAATCCTGCGCTAAAGTAATAATTCTAACCACTATTACCTGCAAATCCTATCCCTTTTTTATTAATTATTTAGTTTATATAACAAGCTGTTCCAATCATCATCTTCCTGCAACGGATCAGTATAAATAGGTTCTGCGTTAGATGTCCGGGCAAGGACTCTTTCTAACCTGATGTAACCGGTATCCTCATATCTTTCAGAGATGTATACTATTTTATTTGCTTTATCAACTACATACATACGTGGCAGGGCCGTCTTCATTGTAAATTTTGGAAGAATCTCCCCGTATTCATCCGGATACAAAGAAAAAGGAATTGAGTGCTCTTTGCGGTAATTATTCAACTCTTTATCAGTGTGTCCTACACCAATTGGCAAGAGCATAAAATCAGCATTTTCATGGTAGCCCGGCCATATAAACCGTTCGATAGACTTTAATTCTTCGAAACATGTAACAGAGGATATATCAAAAAAAACAATCAATATAATTTTATTCAAATAAGGATTTATAGTCAGGCGGTTTCCATCATCATGTATAATATAAAATTCGGGCATACCTTGTTCCAACTCAAGCTCTACAGAGGGTGTTTGAGTGTATGCAGATAAAAAAAAGCCTGTAAATAACAGCATAATCCCTACTATTCTTTTCATCGTGTTGAACGTTTACTATTTTAGGACTATACATTTTTTACAGGCTTTTTGTTCAAAAACAGGAATTTAACTATTTTCCGTTTAAAGCTATATCATACCCTGCTTTTAAAGCACGCAGATTCATGTCAACAACTTCGGGTCCTTTACGGTCAAAAATCCGCCGGACACCTTCTTCTATCTTAGCGTATTCAATCCCGATAAAAGGCGTTGCAGCTCCCAGCATCACAATATTAGCTGCACGCGCTGTGGCTACCTCTCTGGCAATAGCTTCTACGTCCAGAATTACTTTTTGAGGAAGTTTGTTTAACTCTTCCATAACCTTATCCATGTCCGGATAGTTTGGAATATTAATATAAGGTTGGGAATTAGTTACCAACCAACCCTCTTTTTTTAAATAAGGTAAATAACGAAGGCTCTCCATAGGTTCAAGTGATATAATCAGATCGGCTTGTCCTTTTGGTATCAGGTCGGAAGCAATGGGTTGATTCGATAAACGCAGATTGGATTGCACATCCCCTCCCCGCTGGCTCATACCATGTACCTCGGCCTGTTTCATATAAAGACCCTCTTTCAAAGCTGCTTCGCCAATGACGGCTGCAATGGAAAGAATACCCTGCCCTCCTACTCCGGATAGTATAATGTCTGTTTTCATAATTCTTTTTTTAAGTAGTTATCACTCCTTTCAGTCGTTAGTAGTCATCAGTCACTACGCTTCTTAGTAGTCAAGTAGTAATAATAAAAAAATATTCGTTGTATTTCTACTTGACTACTTGACTACTAACGAACGAAGTGAGTGATGACTCCTTGACTACTTAATTATTTCTTCTTTCTCTTTAATGTCTGGATACACTCCCGGCATGGAATAATAACCGATACGCCCGGATATTGAATTTCTTCCCGGATTACCTGTTTCATCTCTTCGTAGTTTTTCTTTAACGGAACGAAACTACGCACATGCTCCGGCTTTACCCCTAACCCCAGGCAGATAGCCTGTAAACGTCCAGTTCCGGCAGAATCCTGTCCTCCGGTCATCGCTGTTGTTTCATTATCAGCAATAACGATCATTACATTGCTGTTTTCATTCACACAATCCAGTAATCCGGTCATACCCGAATGAGTAAAAGTAGAATCGCCTATTACCCCAATAGAAGGATATACACCCGCATCAGCCGCCCCTTTTGCCATAGTAATGGCGGCTCCCATATCCACGCAGGTATCCAGTGTACGGAAAGGAGGCAAAACACCCAACGTATAGCATCCGATATCACCAAATACTTTGGCCCCTTCGTATTCTTTTATTACTTCATTCATTGCATCAAACAGATCACGGTGTCCGCATCCCTGGCAAAGAGCCGGTGGACGTTGTTCCACAACTTCCGGAATTTCATACCAGGAAACAATTTCTTTACCCAATGCTTTTCCTACCGAATCGGGAGTTAGTTCGCCATCTCTCTGCAAAGTACCATTTAACCGACCGTGAACAGGTTTACCTATACCCAGAAATCCTTTAATTGCCTCTTCTACGACAGGGTAACCTTCTTCCAAAACCAATATCTCATCGCATTCGGAAACCAGCTTCTCCACCTCTTTACGGGGCAACGGATATTGGCCTATTTTTAGTACCGGATGCGGATAACCATCCGGATAATTCTCGGACAGATAATTAAATGCGATACCGGTTGTAATAATTCCCAACCGTTTATCCAATGCATCAATATAACGATTGTAAGGAGATGTTTTCGAAACAGCTGTGAACTCCTCCTGCGCCGCAAGTAACGCTTTATACCTTTTACGGGCAAAAGCCGGCAGAAGAATATAACGGAAACGTCCGTCTTCCGGACAATTCATTTCATTCTGAGGTTGTTGCCTCCGTCTGATTACCCCGGAACGGGAATGAGCCAAACGGGTGGTGATACGTAATAAAATAGGATAACCAAGTTTTTCAGATAGTTCAAATCCATCATATACCATATCATAGGCTTCCTGTTGATTGGAAGGTTCAAGCATGGGTAGCATAGCAAAGTTACCATACACGCGGTTATCCTGTTCATTCTGGGAGGAGTGCATAGAAGGATCATCGGCCGTTACAATAACCAGCCCCCCCATTTATACCTGTCATAGCTGCATTCATAAAACAATCGGATGCAACATTCAGGCCAACGTGCTTCATACAACACAACGCCCGTTTACCGGCATAACTCATACCCAACGCTGTTTCGAGCGCTGTTTTTTCATTGGCACTCCAATTACTATAAATTCCTTTAGCTTTAGCATCAGCCGATTGCTGTATATATTCCGTGATTTCTGTAGAAGGAGTTCCCGGATAAGCATAGACTCCGGATAGTCCGGCATCAATAGCAGCCTGTGCAATCGCTTCATCTCCTAAAAATAAGTGTTTCTCCATGGTTTGTTTTTTGTTTTTCTTCCAAACAAAGATAGAGAAGAAAATGAAAAATGAAGAATGAAAAATAAAAAATTAAGGAGAAGACGTTTGAGATTCATTTTTATTTTATTCAGCCCATAAAATTAAAGAAATATTTCATCATTGGATAAAAAGAATGTTTACCTTTGCTGCCAGATTAATAACACATTACTAATATTTAATTTACATACAACATGGAACTTACACATATCGAGCATCTTGGTATAGCTGTAAAGAGCATCGATGCTTGCTTACCTTACTACGAAGGTGTTTTAGGCCTTAAATGTTATAACATTGAAGTAGTTGAAGATCAAAAAGTAAAAACCGCATTCTTTAAAGTAGGACAAACTAAAATCGAACTGCTGGAGCCTACAAGCGAAGACAGTACAATCGCAAAATTTATCGAGAAAAAAGGAGAAGGCATCCACCATATTGCTTTCGCTGTTCCTTCTGTACAGGAGGCTCTGGACGAAGCCGCCTCTAAAGGTATCCAACTGATAGATAAAGCGCCCCGTGGTGGTGCCGAAGGTTTGGAAATTGCCTTTCTGCATCCGAAATCAACCTGCAGTGTATTGACAGAACTTTGCCAGGAACCGGCGGATAAATAATATATTTTGAAGTAGTCAAGGAGTTATCAGCCACATACGTGGCTTAGGAGTTATCATTCGCTTCACTCACTAGTAGTCAAGGAGATTTTCTACTTAACTACCAACGAACGTAGTGAGTGATAACTACTTGACTACTATAAAAAGAAATTTACTAACAACAAATCATACATAAATACAATGAGTAACCAGCTTGAAAAAGTAAAAGAGCTTATCGCCCTTCGTGAAAAAGCACGCCTTGGTGGTGGTGAAAAGAGAATTGAGAACCAACACAAAAAAGGTAAATACACTGCCCGCGAACGTATCGCAATGCTTCTGGATGAAGGTAGCTTCGAAGAGTTCGACATGTTCGTTCAGCACCGTTCTACCAACTTCGGTATAGAAAAAACCAAATTTCTGGGTGATGGTATTGTAACCGGTTACGGTACAATCGAAGGTCGTCTGGTATACATCTATGCGCAGGATTTTACAGTATTCGGTGGTGCACTGTCTGAAACACTGGCACTGAAAATCTGTAAAGTAATGGACCAGGCCATGAAAATGGGTGCTCCTGTTATCGGATTAAATGATTCAGGGGGCGCACGTATTCAGGAAGGTGTAAACGCATTGGCAGGATATGCTGAAATATTCCAGCGTAACATCCTTGCTTCCGGTGTTGTTCCACAAATATCAAGTATTTTCGGTCCTTGTGCCGGAGGTGCGGTTTATTCGCCGGCTCTGACCGATTTCAATATTATGACTGAAGGAACCAGTTACATGTTCCTTACCGGTCCCAAAGTAGTAAAAACCGTAACAGGTGAAGACGTTACACAGGAAGAATTAGGGGGTGCCAGCGTACATTCTACTAAATCAGGAGTTGCTCACTTTGCTGTACCTACAGAAGAAGAAGGTCTGCAACTAATTAGAAAACTTCTTAGTTACCTGCCACAGAACAACCTTGAAGAAGCTCCATTGGTAACCTGCGACGACCCGATTGATCGTCTGGACGATGTTCTGGACGAAATCATCCCTGACAATCCAAACCAGGCATATGATATGTATGAAGTAATCGGTACGATCGTTGACAACAACGAATTCCTTGAAGTACATGCTGATTATGCTAAAAATATCATTGTTGGTTTCGCCCGTTTCAACGGACAATCAGTAGGTATTGTAGCCAACCAGCCGAAGATTATGGCAGGCTGTCTGGATAGCAACGCATCCCGTAAAGCCGGACGTTTTGTGCGTTTCTGTGACGCTTTCAATATTCCGTTGGTAACATTGGTCGACGTACCGGGATTCCTTCCGGGAACAGGCCAGGAATACAACGGAGTAATTCTGCACGGAGCCAAATTACTGTATGCTTACGGTGAAGCTACTGTACCTAAAGTAACCGTTACTCTGCGTAAATCTTACGGTGGTGCTTATTGTGTGATGAGTTCAAAACACCTGCGTGGCGATATGAACTATGCATGGCCAACTGCCGAAATCGCAGTAATGGGACCAAGCGGTGCCGTAGAAGTTATCTTTGCTAAAGAAGTAGCTGCTGCTGAAGATCCTGCTGCCTGCGCCGCAGAAAAAGAAGCAGAATACAAAAAGGCATTTGCTAATCCATACAATGCAGCTCAGTATGGTTACATTGACGATGTGATCGAACCACGTAACAGCCGCTTCCGGATTATCCGTGCTTTACAGCAATTACAGACTAAAAAACTGTCAAATCCGGCGAAGAAACACGATAACATGCCTCTGTAATTCTTAAAAGAGTAATGAATATGATAAAAAATAAAATAAAGATATTCATGATGCTGATAGTGCTTTTTGTTGCAGGAGCAAAAGCACAAAACTCATCATCTATGCGTATCAACGAAGTTCTGGTTATCAACGAAGATAACTTCGTGGATGATTACGGTAAGCGTAGCGGTTGGGTTGAATTATTTAATAGTTCGGCCGGAACCGTTGATATTCGTGGTTGTTTTCTGACAAATGACAAAAATAACCCCCGGTTATACCCAATTCCAAAAGGGGATGTTTTAACCAGTGTAAAACCTGGCCAGCATGTTCTTTTCTGGGCAGACGGACAACCCGGGCGTGGTACCTTCCACCTGAACTTTACTCTTGATCCTTATAAAGAGAACTATATCGCATTATATGATGCGGATGGTAAAACGTTAATTGATGAAGTTACAATTCCGGCTGGTCAACGCCCGGATATTAGTTATGGTCGTCTGATTGACGGAGGAGAAGAATTAGGTATTCTGGGGAAAGTAACTCCAAGTACTAATAATGTTACATTAGATAGTAATGAGAAAATTGAGAATTTTAAAACGAAAGACGCATGGGGTATCGTGATGACTCTTACTGCTATGTTTGTTGTATTCTCAGCTTTGGTATTATTGTATGTAATCTTTAAAAACATTGGAATTGCAGCTATTAAAGCAAGTAAACGAAATGTTAAGAAAACCGGAGATGAGACAGTTTCAACCAAGACAAGTGCTTATACCGGTGAGATCATTGCGGCCATCTCGGCTGCTTTGCATGAGTTTAACGAAGATGCACACGATGTGGAAGATACGGTTCTTACCATTAAGAAAGTAACCCGTTCTTATTCTCCATGGAGTTCTAAGATTTATACATTACGTGAAACTCCGAAAAAATAATTCTATCAATACATTATTTCTAAAACAATGAAAGAATATAAATATACAATCAACGGTAATGTTTATAAAGTAGTAATAAACAAAGTTGAAGATACGATAGCTGAAGTAGAAGTAAACGGAGCTCCTTACAAAGTAGAAATGGATCGTCCGGCTAAAAAAGTAGTAACTGTTAAACGTGCAGTACAGGCACCTACTACAGCCAGCGGTGCTCCGGTTGTATCCCGGCCGGCAGGTGGATCAAAAGGTGCTGTTAAATCTCCGCTTCCGGGAGTTATTCTGGATGTTAAATGCAAAGTAGGTGATGATGTTAAGAAAGGACAGACTCTTCTTATTCTGGAAGCCATGAAAATGGAAAACAGCATCAATGCCGACCGCGATGGTAAAGTAACTGAAGTAAAAGTAAACAAAGGCGACTCTGTACTCGAAGGTGCGGACCTCGTTGTAATCGGATAAGAATATGCAAGAAAGTTTTTTATCATTCCTGGGGGATAATCTACAACTATTCCTTACATACACAGGTTTTGCCAATGCCACATGGGGGCATTTCGCAATGCTGGTAATCGGCTTGATATTTATCTATCTGGCGATCCGTTACGAATTCGAACCAATGTTGCTGATTCCTATCGGATTCGGAATCCTGATTGGGAACATCCCCTTTAAAGATGCCGGATTGAATATTGGTATCTATGAAGAAGGTTCCGTACTGAACATCCTTTACCAGGGCGTTAGCCAGGGGTGGTATCCACCACTCATATTCCTCGGTATTGGAGCTATGACCGACTTTTCCGCATTGATTTCAAATCCCAAGCTGATGTTGATCGGTGCTGCTGCACAGTTCGGTATCTTTGGTGCTTACATCATTGCGCTACAGATGGGATTCGAACCTAACCAGGCCGGAGCGATCGGTATTATCGGAGGGGCTGATGGACCTACCGCGATCTTCCTTTCGTCCAAACTGGCACCCAACCTCATGGGGGCTATTGCAGTTTCGGCCTACTCCTATATGGCGTTAGTGCCGATTATTCAACCTCCTTTCATGCGTTTGCTGACCACTAAGAAAGAACGTATAATCCGTATGAAACCTCCCCGGGCTACATCTTCAACAGAAAAGATCATCTTCCCGATCGTAGGTATGTTATTAACCTGTTTCCTTGTACCATCCGGTTTACCGCTGTTAGGTATGCTTTTCTTTGGTAACCTCATCAAAGAAAGTGGTGTTACACGCCGTCTGGCAGAAACAGCACGCGGACCGCTTATTGATACGATTACAATCCTTTTAGGAGTAACAGTCGGAGCTTCTACACAGGCTACACAATTCCTGACTTTAAGCTCTATCAAAATCTTTGCATTAGGGGCATTATCATTCGTAATCGCAACCTGTGCAGGTATCCTGTTTGTAAAGTTCTTCAACCTCTTCCTGAAAGAAGGTAACAAAATCAATCCGTTGATTGGTAACTCCGGTGTATCAGCCGTACCCGACTCTGCACGTATATCACAACACGTTGGTTTGGAATACGACCCGACCAACTATCTGTTGATGCATGCTATGGCACCTAATGTATCAGGTGTAATCGGTTCTGCTGTTGCAGCAGGTATCCTGTTAGGATTCCTTACCTAAGCTGGACAATTAAAATTCTATCATAAAATGAGCTATTCTCCAGAGGATAGCTCATTTTTTTTAGGAACAAAAGAGTTTTATCCTCTGGCTTTTTTTTAATGATCGTCTGCTTAGTATCCACTTTCTTCCTACACAGTATCTTTTCGTGTGTTACACAATATGAATCCTATCGTCAACCGGGCGGGTGACAAACGGCACCCCATTGGTTGACAAATGGCACCCGGGCGGGTGACGATTGGTACCCGCCCGGTGAACGATTCAATTCTTACTGGAGAAAAGTCCATTTCTTACTATATAAAGGTTTTAAAGATACTGGGCTATTATTGATTGCTCTATTTTTAATTTAAGCACAATCTATTGTATTAAACGGCTTAAATATTTTATTTTTTTAAAATTTCTTTGGGAATTATAGACTTATTTCTATTTTTGTGTTTCATTATAAACCATAATGTTATACTTTAAACAGTAACCAAATCACTAATTAGTGAGAATTACTTTTTCCAAAAACTAACAGAAATTCTAGTAACTAACAAAATATCTATTCTATGAACAGAAAAGCGTACTTATTACTTGTTCTATTATTGTCAGTAACGACATTCATGTCCGGTCAGAGCTTGAAAGAGTCTAAAAAAATGTATGCCAATGAAAAGAAAAACAATGAATTGGTAAACAAACAGGTGAATCAGAAAGCCACCAAACAGGCTCGTAAAGAAGCTAAAAGATTGAAAAAAGAGGGATACATTGTTCCTATCGGAAAAATCTCCATTGATAAACAATTGGAACAAGCCTGGAGAATGCAGTATGAATTGACTGAAAACGGTCCTAAATACATTATTGGTAGTGCCAATTCTGTAGCAGGAAATCAGAATGCGGCTCGTTTACAGGCAACTAATATGGCTAAACTGGACTTAGTTGCCCAAATGGAAAGCCAGTTGGCTCAAATGATTGAAATGAAAGTTGCTAATCAGGAAATGTCTACCGATGATGCGGAAACCATTACTTCTATGGTGAGTAGCAGTAAAACCATTATTTCAGGCAAATTGGGCCAGGTAACACCGGTTGTAGACGTATACCGTCAGTTACCTAACGGAAATTTTGAGTGCCAGGTTACACTGGGTTACGATTCGAACGAAGCACTTAAAGTTACCCGGGATGCAATTCGTGCCGACCTGAACAAAAGGGCAGACGGACTTGCTGAGAAGTTAGACCAAATGATCAACTAACCTTGATAGACAAATCAGTTCGCATGGTGAAACAACTACTTGTTTTCCTACTGATTTTTTCACCCTGCCTTATGACAGCCCAAAAGGAGGTCAAAGTGCAGGGGTGTACCGGCATATGGACTGTGAGTGATGATATTACTCCCCGTCAGGCCGAGGAAAACGCATTAATGGAAGCCCGTAAAGAAGCTCTTCGTAAAGCCGGTGTATTTGAAGAAGTATGGTCGGCATTCGGCCAGATTTCCGAAAACGAGAATAATCAATTTTACGAAGTATACTCGCAGGTAAATGCATTGGCTATCGGTGGAATGATGAATCTGACAGATAAAAAAGTCACTAATTCGTGGGATCCGGCAACCCAGACCTTATCTAAAGTAGTTACGATCAGTGCTGTTGTAAAAGTAGACAATCAGACTGACAGAGAGTTTGTACTACAGGTAAATGGTATTGAAACTGCTTATAAAAACGGTTCCGGCCTTAGTTTCACTGTCCGCCCTATCAACCGGGATGCCTACATTACAATTTTCTGGTTCGACGATCAGGGAGGGTCATTGGTATTTCCGAACGAAGCAGAATCACCACGTCTGTTTAAAGCAGATACCGATCATCCTTTTCCGGGCAATGGGTTGAAATACGAACTATCAAAAACATCCCGCAACCGGTCATTCGAGCGGATCAACCTGTTGTTCGTTGCCACCCGTCAGAATATTCCTTTTACAGAAAAGAATGTAACCTTTGAAAACGTACTCAAATGGGTATACAGTATTCCATCCCATGACCGGGCTACGGCTATGCAACTCCTACAAATCACTGATTAAACTTTTAAATAATAATGAAACATATTCTTATTGGTCTCTGCTGCCTGTGGTGCATTACAATACACGGTCAGATCTCCAATGAACTACAAAAAGAGTTTGACCAGATGCTCTCCGGAATGCAAATGGAGATGGATCTCTTTACACAGGAGATACACAATAACTTCTATCAGTTTGTTGAAAAACAGGATCAGGAGTTCCAGCATATGCTGGAACAAAACTGGCAGGAGTTTCAACTCTTCAATGGCATCCCTAAAGAGGGTGGAAAAAAGCCTGTTACTCCTCCTATGGCAGGCCCTACAGACGAACAGACCTCTTCATCCCGGTTTTTAGGATCACCTTCCGGTGTACCGTCTAAACAGGACCAACCGGTACGAATCCCGAAAACCCCACACGGAACAACAAATACTACGCACACTTTCCCATTTTACGGTACCCCTGTTTCTATCGGATTTAATTCGTCTGTACAGATCCCATTTCCTGGGAATCTACAGGAACAAGAGATTGCCGCACATTGGAGCAGACTGGCTGAAAGTGAATATGATATATTACTAAACCCCCTGTTCACCACTTACGAAAAAATGGGATTGAACGACTGGGGATTTTATATGCTCATTCATTCTTTTAGCACTAATTTATACGGAAACGATAGTACATCTGCCCGGTTACTTAGTTGGTTCCTGCTTAATAAGGGGGGATACAGAGCCCGGTTAGGTATTAATGGAAATCAGGTTATACTTTTACTACCTTCTATTCAAAACATCTACGAAGTTCCCTTCGTTGAAAAAGATGGTATCCGTTATTATGCCATGCAACCGGCACAGGGTAATCTGCGCACTTATACCGGGGAGTTTTCCGAAGGTAACCGGAAACTGGATTTAAATCTCCGGCGTTCTCCCTCCTTCCCGGAGTCAGAGACCGGCCAGCGAACGGTTGCTTTTACATACGAACGAAACAGCTATGAATTTCCCCTAAGATATAACAAAGGATTAATCGGATTTTACAACGACTATCCTTTAACAGACATGGAGGTATACTTTGATGCCTCTTTATCGTCCGAAATGAAAGAGGATCTATTCACCCACTTCTTCCCTATCCTGACCGGATTAAAGACACAGGAAGAGCAGGTACAATTACTCCTTGATTTCATTTACCAATCGTTACCTTATATGACTGATGAAGAACAATTCGGTAAAGAAAGATATTTCTTCGCAGAAGAAACGATTGCTTATCCTTACAGCGACTGTGAAGACCGCGCCGTACTACTTTGCCAGATGACAGATGCACTTCTGAACCTGCCGGCTATTGGTGTTTATTATCCCAACCATGTATCGGCGGCAGTTTATATGAATGAATATAAAGGTGAAGGACACAGGTATATTTATGAGGGGAAAGAGTACATATCGTGCGACCCAACCTATATTAATTCGTTGGTAGGAATGAGAATGAGCAGTTATGCAGACATGACAGGACAAGTAATTCCTACCCGGTATTCTGTAGACACAAAAATGCACGAAGAAACTCTTTGGGATGTTCTTCTGGCGGCAGGTAAGTATCCGGCTTCAACCGAAAATCATACGATCCCGGCCGGGAATGGAATGTTTTATATCTGCGGCTACGATTCCCGGAACGGAACTCCTCTACCCTTTGTTGGGAAAACGGATACTTCCGGCACATTCGAATGGAAACATACAATAGAAACATCCTCTGATCTGTACCGGCCGGCTATTTTTTATACAGGCAACCGCCTGTTTGTAACCGGACAAACAGATTCGCAGATACGGTTAGAAAATAAAAAATCCGGTTATCCGAATGAAAGAAACCTTTTCCTGTCTGCACTTACAGAAGATGGAAAAGTAATTTGGCTGCAATCCTATCAACCGGAACAAGGGGAAGAAAGTAGTTTCTTCTATACATTAAATACGGATGGTACCATAAAAGACCAGTTATGGTTTCCGGAAACAGAAGAGATGAAAACAGCCTCACTTAGCTGGCAGGGTAACGAACTCCACTTTACAGGCATTGTGGAGCAGGGTGAAAATCTCAGCATGAATCTGGCACAGGTTACCCATTCTGTTAGCAGTGCCGATGTTCCTGATCTGCTACACATGATTAACAATAAATTAGTTGCCGACAAAACAGATAAATCCATAGCCGGTGTATTTGCGTTCGTTGAATTACTTAATAAACCCGGACAAACAGTGCAAGGTACAGATGTTATTGCGGCTTTAGACAAATATAATCCCACGTTCAAACAACGTCGCCCCACTATATATAAAAATATTGCGGCCATATCTCTTGTTGTGAATGAAAGTGGAGTAATTACTGTTAAAACAAACAACGGTAAACCCGTTAGTTTTGATAAAGTAAGAATACAAAGCGGAAGTAAAATCAATCTGCGCCAATTACCCTCCAAAGATATTAAAATTGAGATCATTGATGGAGTAAAAGTCGGAGCAGCCATTGTTTGGTTTAAATTAAACCATGTGGTATTATATAAAGAAAACGGAGATTTATTGTTTGATTACGATAAAAATCATACGACAAAAACATTCAATCTTCAAAAAGACATTCTGAATTAAATAAACAAACATTATATGAACAATCTAAGAAAAATTACAATCATTCTTTTACTGGCTTGTTTAAGTTTTCCTTTGTTTGCCCAGATCGAAGAGCTAAAGGTATATAACCTTAAAAGCCGTATCCAGGCAATGGAAAACGCTACTTATCGTATTTTGTATTATAATGGACAGCAGATTTGTACATATGGAGACAAACCGGTTTTCCCCATGCCCAAAATGCAGGATATGGCGATTATCCCTTCCGCTGCCAGTATTGCTGTAATTGATAAAAAAGGAAAGGTATTTATTTATTCATGCGATAAACAATCTACCTTACTACATAAAATAAAAGATAAAAGAAAAGTAAATAAACAAAAACCTGTTGCGCAAAAAGTTATTTACGGAGATGATGCCCGGAATATGATCATAGCTACCAATCTGGGAGAATTGGTTGTATACGATACCCGTAATTATTCCCAGAAATTTATTCTTCAGGGAGAAAGCCCGGCAGAATTTATCCGTATGAGTCCGGATAATTATTTTATTGCAGCTGCAAGAGGTAATATAGTAGATATCTGGAATTTCGAAACACAGGGTTTACGTACACAACTTAACTGCGAAGGTAAAGTAAAACATCTTTCTTTCTCGAAAGACGGATCTATGATGGCTTCCGTACACGATAACAATGCAGTGATCGTCTGGAATACCCGTACGTGGGAACCGGCCTATACATATGAATCGGAAGTAACTGTGGATTTGTCCGCATTTAACCAGGATGATAAATATATCTCTTTTGTTGAGGGAGGCGATTCCATTATTATCCTGAACCTGCGTAACAAAAAAGTTACCCAGACAATACCCGGGAATCAGGGTGTTGTAGCTCTTAATTTTTTTGGCAACGATTATCAACAGAAATACCACTTGCTTTCTAACCGGACCAAAGCACTGGTCTATTGGGATGCCAAAGGGTTAAATCCAAACTACGGTAAACTGATTAATCAGGATGTAGACCAACAGATGAACGAATGGGTAAAAATGATGCAGGGAGAAAGTATGGAAGAGTACCGTATCCGTGTAAATGACGAAACACGTGCACGCCAGCAGGAATTGTTCTCTATGGAAGCTGCTACCCGCCTGGTCGGCGACCGGATTGCGATTGACAATCCTTTCACCAAAGAGTATAGCAGTGCCACCGGAATGTTAGGTATCGGGTTCGAATCTATGCCGGATATTGAAATTCCTGTAAAACAGGATGAATTAGGAGCATTTAGTGATCCTTCGAATTATTCTTTCTCTAATGCAAAATATGTACTGAACGACATGGATGAATTTGAGATTGCATATGTTGAAGTGTTAAACGAAGTAACAGGAAAAGTATATGTTTACGATAACCTGGGACGTCTGAAAATGACAGCCATTGTAGAGGATGAATTCTTTGTTCCGCTGGAAATTATGCAGCAGGTTAGTGAAGAAGGCATCAAACTTCAGGATCTCTCGCAGGAGATTGTAGAAGAGAATAAAGAAGAAAAACTAATTACAGACAACACTCAAATCAACGTAAGTACAGAGGTTATTCCTGGGGTTGATACCGATGGTAACAAAATACTGAACTATAAGATCGGGTATCAATATGAAGTAATTAACAGAAATTTCTCCGCGAATGAAGACTTCCCCTCCGGCGGATATGATATCAGCAAATCCAATGCAGTCATGTCATTAATGAGGATCATTAAACAATCTTTTGAAGAAGGCGACTTTGCCAAATATTTAAGCGAAGGTAAACGGGTTAAAGTAAAAATCACAGGTTCGGCTGATGGTAGCCCGATCCGTGGCCGTATTGCCTATAACGGACAATATGGAGACTTTGTAAACGAACCTTATTATAACAACGGAGAACTGGATAATATAAATGTAACTAAAGCAAGCGGAATAACAGAGAATCAACAATTGGCTCTGTTACGTGCTGCTGGTGTAAAAGACTATATTGAAAATTCTATCAGCACATTGCAATCCACCCGTAACGAATACGACTTCTATGTAGAAGTTTCAACCGAAAAAGGCGGAGAGTACAGAAAAATTAATGTTGAGTTTACCATTTTAGATACATTTTAATTATAAAAGTAGTCATCATTCGCTTCGCTCATTAGTAGTCAAAGGAGTCAAGTAGTAAAAAATTCTACTTAACTACTAAGGAGCATAGCGACTGATGACTACTAAGCTACAAAGTAGCTGATAACTACTAACGACTGAAAGGAGTGATAACTACTAAAAAACAGATAATGAAAAGATATTTATTATTAGAATTATTATTGTTGTGTCTGATTCCGGGCAGAGTTTTTGCTCAGACAAGTACAGCATTCAATGATGCCGGACAACAGTTTGTGATGTATGAAAGTGCACGCGATAACGGTTCCGATCCGGATCGTATGTATGGATATTTACTCAGTTCATACAATAACTACCGGAAAGTTGCCGAAGCATCCGACAATGCACAGTATCTGGATGCAACCAAAAGAAGGCTGCGGCAAATCTATCCGCTGATGATAAGTGTATTCGGATATTACGCGGAAAAAGATAATCCGGCCAAAGGGTTTGATTTTGGGGTAGCTTATATTGAGATACCGGATATGCCGGTAATGCGCGACAGTTACCTGGCGCGTGATGCCCAATATACCACAATCCTTTATTATATTGCTGTTGCTGCCTATACACAGGATAAACACGAACAGGCACTGCGGTATTTTAATGAATATCTTAATCAACCGAATGCCGACAAAGATAAAGATGCCTACGTATATCTGAATATGATTTACCAAAAGCAGAAAAACTACCGGCAACAGGAAGAGATACTGGAAAAAGCGATTGTTAAATATCCGGTATCCCTTGATTTTTATTATAATCTTATCAATGTCCATATTGCGACTAATCATATGGAGAAGCTCCTTACTACGATCAATCGCATTCTGGAAATTGATCCGAACAACGATAAAGTGCTACCAATCAAAGCCAGAATGATGGAACGTGAAGGGCGTAATCAGGAAGCGTTGGAAGTATATACACGTTTGTATGCACTTTATCCTAACAATTTTGAAATATTAACGGGGGTTGCACGTGCAAACTTCAATTGTGCAACCGACATCATCAATGCCGGGTCAACGATTGTTGACGACCGGGAATATGCCGTTGTACGCCAAAAGGCAGCCGGTTATTTACTGGAATCACAGGATCTTTTCCTGAAAATTCTTGCCAAAGAACCTCAGTCTACTCAATACATGCAGGGGCTTCTCAGCGTATACCAATACATGGATATGACTGCCGAGTATGATGTTTTAAAACAAATACTTGACCAGAATGGTAGTTACAACAATTTCGAATCGCTGTTAGCAGCCTATAAAAGTGAACAGCAGAACCGGACAATTGCCGACCAACCGGCAACGGCTGTTCCTGTTCCGGTAAATCCGGCACAGCTTGTGATTCAGGTTGACGAATTTTCTGATAACAATAATAACCGTCTGATTGATGCCGGAGAAGGTTTTGCTATCCGGTTCACTCTCCGGAATACGGGAGAGGGAGACGCCTATAACGTACGTGTCCGGTTATCGGAACAACAAGGTCTGGAGCAATATTTTGAAGGGGCCCGCGAACTGGATGCAGGTATAATTCCTGCCGGAGGATCCAAAGAGTTTACAATGCGCTACATTGCAAAAAAAGATCTGCCGACAGCCCAGGCTGTAATCAATTTGTATGCCTTTGAGGCGAATGGGTTCGACGCTACACCGGTTGCAATGAATATCGGAACCCTTGAATATGCTTTGCCCCGCCTGGATATTGCCGACTATCAGTTCTTTGCAACTGACGGTTCTTCTATAACACGTGGTAAAAACGGAAAACTCACCGTCGCACTTAACAATATGGGTCGTGTTGCAGCAAACCAACTGATAGTTAAATTTACTTTACCGGAAAATGTCTATGCGACAGACGCACCGGAAATCCAACTGGATAGTATCAGTGCCGGAGAGGTCAATATTATTGATTTTGCATTTGTTGTAAATAACCGTTTTGACCAGGATTCTATCCTGGTAAGTATGACAGTGACCGAGGATACGAAATCGTCCTATCTTAATAAAGTATTTAAAGTAAAAGTAGGAGAATACCTGACTGCGGCTAATACAATCAATATTTCAAGCCAGACGGATATACCCACTGTTAATGCAAACGATTTCTCTCTTACTTATAAAAGCGAATTGCTCGAAAATATCCCTGAAGGACAGGTTATGCCTCACCGCTATGCACTGATCATTGGAAATGAAGATTATAGTATAACCGGTGCCAATGCCGAGATTAATGTACCTTATGCGATTAATGACGCACAGGTATTCCGTGAATATTGTATACGCACATTTGGTATTCCGGCTCATCAGGTAAAAGTTCTTTATAATGCCACAACCGGTATGATGCATGAACAATTGGGCTGGCTTTCCAGTATTGCCGGTGCCGACCCGGAAGCGGAACTATTCTTTTATTTCTCCGGTCACGGAAACAATGATGAGCGCACCAAAGACCCGTATCTGATCCCGGTTGATATTACCGGAAGAAATATCCACCTGGGTATTTCCCTGAATGATTTGTATAGTAAACTGGCAGAGAATAACCCAAAGAACGCTTATGTATTCCTTGATGCCTGTTTTAGTGGGGGACATAAAAGTGAAGCCCCACTCGTTGCCCAGAAAGCAATCCGGGTAGTACCCAAATCAGGATTCCCGATCGGTAATACTATCAGCTTCTCTTCCAGTAGCGGCGATCAGACATCCAGTGTATTCCACGAAAAGAAGCAGGGATATTACACTTACTATCTGATAAAAGCACTACAGGAATCCGGTGGAGATCTGACGATGAAAGAGTTATTTGAACGCGCAACAAATGAGGTTAAATTAGCCACATCCCGTATGAATAAAATACAGGAACCCCAGGTCAACGTATCTCCGCAAATAACTGTGGACTGGGAGAATATCAGGTTGAAACAATAAAAACAGACTTTTTATTAAAAATATACTCCGGTTGAACAAACCGGAGTTTTTTATTTATGAAAACAGGCGTTTTATCAACCTGTATGATTTAAACAGGGATACATATATGTACCATTATTTCAATAACTCTGTTTATTCTATTCAGAATAATTACCTCCAACCGACATAGTTTTGTTTTGGCACAGACGAAATGTATACAAAATACCATGATAAAAAGTGGAGAAACTTGTCACCAATGATAGTCTTTTCCTTTTCACAATTTTTCATTCAGCTTTCAGATTCAAAGATATAAACTCTCTGAATAAAAGATACTCCTTTCACAAATGCCCAATAGATTTCCTGAACGAACTCATCACTTCCTCATCAATTTCATCCATAGCTGATTGCAAAGTACGAAGCATATAATTCCTGTCTTTGGGCAGAATACCCGTGATAGGGATAGCATTAGAAATGGTATTCGCAAGTATAGTAGTCGGATTCTTTAAGTTCTCAATCAGGGTTTTCAATTCCACTAATCGTTCCTTTTCCGGAGTTTCAATATACCTGCCGCACACCACATCTTCGTACAAATCCGATTCAGGGAAGATAGTCAGGGAAGTAACACCTATAATCGAAGGATGAATCTGATTGAATAACTCAGCCGTAGCCATCGCATTTTCCACACCTTTGCCTTCACCCGCCAGACCGTTCAGAATAATAAAATGGTACTCTATACCCGCCTCTTCCAGTTTCAGGCATTGCTCCAATGCAGTCTTTGGATCATACCCCTTCCGCATGTACCGTAATGTTTCATCGTGTCCGGATTCGATACCAATAGTGAGCCGGTTAAATTTGAAATGTCTCAACTGCTTCAACTCTTCCACTGTTTTACTTTTAATATCCGTAATACGGGCAAAGCATCCAATGGTTTCAATATGGGGAAAGGCCACCCGGATACGCTGCGCAATATCCATCAGATGGTCCGGACGTAAAACGAACGGATTAGAACCAGTCAGGAACACCCTCCGGCTTTGCACCCTATACTGTTTGATAACCCTTAAATCATATTCTATTTCCTCCATAGGCGAAGCCCTGAATTTCAACTCTTTTGGATACAAGCTGCAAAACTTACATTTATTATGTGTACATCCGGCCGTAGCCTGTAATAATATGGATTGTGCTTCGTAAGGCGGCCGCCAGATAGGGCCGGTAAAGTGTTGTTCATACGCAGTAAACATCGTTATTTCCTTTCTTTTTTAATAATTCATTTGCTTATTTACGACATCAAAGCTATGAAATACAAACAGCAGAAAAAAGAAGTAACAGTGCTGTTATCCTGTATCATAGATGTTAGTTTTACTCACTATCAGAGAAATAAGAATCCGGATTTAATCTTTTTTATAGCTTCTGTTTCTATTATGGATGGAAAACCGTTACTTTACAGGCAATATGAAACAAAAGAATTATACACCCGCCTGCCTCCTGATAGATAAATTCGGTGACAGATGGTCAATTGTCATTTTGATGCTGTTACATCAAAACGGAGTCATGCGCTTCTCCGAACTGCAAAAGAATCTCCCGGCCATCTCACAGCGGATGCTCGCCATCACGCTAAAAACACTCGAAAGCCTCAGCCTCATACACCGCCAAGCCTACTCCGAAATACCACCCCGGGTAGAATATTCGCTTACCGAACTGGCTAAAGATTTAATTCCCCTACTGCGGCAACTAATAGACTGGACCGAGGAACATGCGGAAGAATTATCAACGAATTGGGATAAAGCTTGAGTAGTAGTTTACTAATTATACCTGTAAAGGTTTTGACAAAGTTAAAAGAATATGCAAAAGAAATACAAAGTAGGAGATTTAGTCTACGATGCAAACATCTACGACGGGTTAAACACCTTCCTGTCTGATTTACCCTTCTATAAAAAATGGTTACCGACAGACAAAACCGCCCGCATCCTTGAACTGTGCTGTGGGACAGGCCGACTCACCATTCCTCTTGCCGCGGAAGGATATACGATTACCGGTGTAGATAACTCCTCCACCATGTTAGAACAAGCCAAATTAAAAGCCATCAAACAAGGAGTAGAAATAGATTTCATCGAAGCTGATATCCGGACATTAGATATACCCGGCAAATATGATTTACTATTTATCCCTTTCAACTCCATACATCACCTGTATAAAAACCAGGATTTGTTCGATACACTACAGGTTGTACAAAAACACCTGAAAGAAGAGGGTCTGTTTTTATTCGATTGCTACAATCCAAATATCCATTACATAGTAGAAGCCGAAAAAGAATCTACCGACATAGCAGAATATACAACCAGTGACGGCAGAAAAGTACTGATCAAACAAAAAATGAAATACGAAAACACAACCCAGATCAATCGCATCGAGTGGCATTATTACATAAACGGCACCTTCCACTCCATCCAGAATCTGGATATGAGAATGTACTTCCCGCAGGAATTAGATGAATATCTACGTATGCACGGTTTCAAAATTATTCATAAATTCGGGGG
>JAJQAZ010000125.1 GCA_021203545.1 Tannerellaceae bacterium
TGTAACCGGCTGATCCGTAGTCAGCTACTCTATTCAGTTGAGCTACGCGGCCATTAATTACTTTGCGAGTGCAAAGGTAGTACAAATCTTTAAATTCGCAAATTAATCAGCATGTTTTTTGTTGATTAATCCAACATCCGGCGGTTAAATAACAGATAACCAATGTTAAGCCCCACGTTGAAATTTTTAGAAGGCGAGCTGTATCCGTTTGCATATACACTGATTGAGGCAAAAGGTAGCTGTACAACCAGTGCCGCTTCTCCCATATACTCTAACGTATCGAAAAAATTACCATAATAAGCGGTATATACATAGTTATTATCTACCACCTGTGTTTCACGTTTGATTTTATGGAAGGGCATGAAACAATACAGATCGGCACGGAGGTGTACTAACCGGCTGAATTTAAAGATGGGTGAGATTCCTCCTGCTACGTATTGATTGGCACGGAACGCTTCGTTGAAAACAATCTGGCTGTGTGGGGTAGGAGTAAAGGCCGGAGCCTGTAATATGGATGCCGTATAGTTAGACATCAGGTTTTTGCTCGAGATCATTAATTCGGTCATGTATCCCAGGTTAAACCGGTTTGTCATATAGGCATAATGTTCCCATACCCCTTTCATCTGTAGCCAGCTATGGGTCTGTTGTTCTATAAAATCTTTCTCACCACCCGGACGGTAATACTCTTTTCCTGTAGCATAGGTAGCTGTTAAGGACTGGCGCCGTCCGCTGATAGGGAATTGTTTTGCGTCCAGTGAGTTTCGTTCGATATTTAAAGAGCCCGCAAACAGGTCGTATCTGCTCCGGTCATACGGTGTATTGGCAAAAGAGACGGTATTGGATTGGTAGTAAAAGTCATTTAATTTCCCGGCTGCCAGTCCTATTTCGGCTTTGGCACGGTTCAGGAACGGGAATCCCAATTTGAATTTAAGATACAATTCCTCCTGTTTAATAAAGGAAGGTACTACCTCCTCATAAAAAAGAGACTGGCTTTCCCTGTATTTCTTATTCGAATAAACGCCTTGCATATTAATATACATCGGGAGCCTAGTTTGCAGGTATATACGGCTGTTGATGTCTACACCGTCAAAAGCATTCCCCATTTGAAAACCCACATTGAAATCGGCTGCGTATTGTGCCAGGAACTGGTAACCGGCTCCTATATATAACTGGTTCGCCTGATGGGAAGATACATTTCCACCGAAACTGATCGTTACTTCTTCTTTCATTTTTACGTCCAGATAAAGGTCAAACATCTTTTCTTTCCGGTTGTAAACTGCATGTGGGATGATCTCTCCGATCTTGGAATAGGCGAGCATTTTGAAATAGGCCCTTCTAAATTCTCTCATGGAGAACTGATCGTTGATATCCCGGTGTAGCTGGGCTTCAATGTATCTTTTCTGTGCATCATTTACCCCTGTTATGTAAATGTTTTTGAAGATCAGGGGAGGCAGGCTTTCTGTGTATGCCTCTCTTCTGGTTTCCACCTCTTCTAAAGGTACTTCGCGGGGAACCCGCATTTTGAGGGAGTCCATAACCTGCATGGTACGGTTATACCCGATCTCCATTAACTCCCTTGCACGCTGGAAATCAAGCAGGCTGACATCCGGAAAGCTGAATTTGAGCATCATCCCTTCTTCTTCCGGTATTTCGTATTCGGTTTTCTGCATGATCATGGCCTCAATCTGGCTATATACATTTTCGGAAGGTTTTACTTCTGTACCGGCTACGGCCGACCCGAAAATGAAATCGGGGTGGAAGGATTCTTTCATCGGGGTTACCGGAAAATTATCGTAAATACCTCCGTCAAATAAGGGTACACTATCCCGCCAGATCGGTTTGAATACAAAGGGGAAAGTCATGGAGGCACGGACCGCATCTCCCAGGTCTCCGTTTTTGAAGATAATCGCCTTTTTTCCATACACATCAGAGGCCACACAGCGGAAGGGAACAAACAGATTGTCGAAATTCCACCCGGCTTTGGCCGATGCAGGTGTATATAAACTCATAAAAGCCTGGTTCATCTGAATCGGGTTGATCAGGCTTTTAGGTAAAATATTGGTTTTGATGTGTAGTGAATCCGAGAAATCAATCGAGAAACGGGCAATTTCCGGGGTAGGATCCGGCTTTTTAAAATAATAGATATACTGGTCTTCTACCTGTCCGGTCTGCCAATAACCAAACTCGTCCGACAGGATCAGTTCAAGCATCTCTTCAGGAGAATAACCAATAGCATACAGACTCCCGATTACTGCTCCGATAGATGTTCCGGTAATATAATTAATCGGTACATTATTTTCTTCCAATGCTTTGATAACTCCGATATGGGCCGCTCCTTTGGCTCCGCCACCACTTAATACGAGGCCTACTCTTTGGGCGGTTACAGGTTGCAACAGACTAAGTAAAAGACAGACAAGGAAAGCGAAATGCTTCATATGCTTAATTAGTTAAACTACCTCAAAGTTAGTAGTATTTTATCAGACAGCCAATTTAACAATCATATTTCTTTATAGAATGATTCGCTTATATTTTAACTATAATAAGAAAAAGAGAGAAAACATGGAAAGCCTATTTGGATATGAATGGAAAAGTGATTAGTTTTGAATTTATCAATGAATAAGAGTTATCAGGAAATCTCAGACCTGCTTTCAGCGTATGAAGAGTTGTTTGCAGACCATCCGGATCAGGCATTAAAGAAAATGATTGATCTTTATCCAAGTGCAGATGAAGTCTTCAATCATGAAGTCGCTGATGCAATTGAATTATGGGTTCATGAGAATATCAATAATGAACTGGTTGTCTATTTGCAGAATAAAATCGGAGAAAATAAGAATCTGAATAGAGTATATACTAACTGGATCAATAGTATGAATGTTACCGGACAAAACTACAATGCTCTGAAAGAGTTGGTAGAAAAAATAAACCATGGCTATGATGGATTAATATATAGTATAAAGGTCGACCATTCTTTAAAAGAGGCGGAGGTTATTATACTGGTAAGTAATCCGGATATTAAAGGACAATGGATGTATGTTACTTTCCATATTCAATCTTTGAAAGAGTTCACTATTTCCCAGAAAAGCAATATGTCCCATGTTGTTCTTTCACCGTATGGAATGCAGGTATCTTATTATTCCCCTTATTTGTATATAGACTTTGCACCAAGAGAAGATGAGCCACCCACTCTCAAATACACACTTTTGTCACCCATTTATTTCTGTTGTGAATCGATCAGTTGGGAGATAGAAGATTACAAAGAGTAGTGTTGTGGATGACTCTGTATAGGGACAATGGGGCTGAATGGAGATTCATAAAATTATGAATGGTGAGTTAGAGGTTAACGATCAGATGAATAATTTGCTTTTACCTTTTTTATTTCCTTAAGATCAAAGCGAATTTTGGATTGAGTTAAAGGATGCATTAACTAATATGGATACTGTTTCAGAATAGCTGTTTTGACTTAATAACTTGTTGTGATGCACGCTGTTTGATCATATCAAAGTTAGTGGTATTTTGTCAGGCAACAAATTTAACAGTCTTTTTTATTATCTTTGTTGCCCGTGTATAATTATTGCTTTTAAATCAGACCATGTAAAAATGAGAAAGTGGATTGTTGTTTGTCTTTTTTTTGACTTTATCTTTATGTAATTATCTGTGTGCACAACTCTCTGTCAGTGGAAAATTAGTTGAGGCCGGAAACGGTCCGGCTATTGATTATGCAGATATCCTTTTATTTCTTTCCGGTACTGATCAACCCGTTGCCCAAACATTTCCTGATGCATCCGGTTCTTTTATGATTAACGGATTGCAGGAAGGAGAATATAATCTGTTAATAAAATTGATAGGATATGATATACAGGGACGTTCCGGTATAAAGTTACGTAATAACCAGCCGGTTGATCTGGGAATAATAGAAATGAAACCCCTTGAAGTTGGCCTGGCCGAAGTGGAGATAGTGGCCCGTAAAAAGCAAATCATTTATAAACTGGATAAGAAAGTGATCGAAGCCTCTTCCAGTTTATTGAGTAGTGGTGGGTCGGCTGTTGATATTCTGAAAATACACCTTCTATCCGTGTGGATGTCGAAGGGGAGGTTACGTTCCGGGGTAGTTCCGGCTTTATCGTATATGTAGATGGTAAACCCAGTGTATTCAGCGGGACCCAGGCATTGGAGCAAATCCCTTCTTCACAGATTGAAAATATCGAGATTATCACTACCCCGTCTGCCCGGTATGATGCCGACGGCGATGTGGGTATTATCAACATTATTACAAAGAAAGATTCCGGTAAGGGAGTGAGCGGTATGGTGAACCTTTCGGGTAGTACCATGTGGTCGCGCAATGTTGATTTTCTGGTAATGAAACAGAACGACGCGTTCCGCTGGTATGTAGGCGGACGTTGGAATGAACGGTTGCGTGAAAGTGATTTCAACCAGCGGAAAACAACCATTGTCGCGGATACGGTTACTACATCCCATTCAGACGGTCCCCGTAAGAGTAATAATTTTGATTATGCTTTGCGGACCGGGTGGATATACGATCTGCCTTCCACTTCGTTGAGTGCCGAAATAGAAGGGGGCTATGGCGGACGTACACGCAAAGGTGTATTGGATTATACCGAAGAGCGGACTGTAAAGGGTACCGCTTTCGGAAAAGGTATTTATGATAGTAGCGACGATTATGATTTGCATGAAACCTATTTTCAGGGTACTGTAACCGGGAAACATGCGTTTAATAAAGAAGGTCATGAACTATCCGCTTCTTTTTATCTGAAATACGGAGGCAATGCG
The DNA here is from genome assembly GCA_021203545.1 of Tannerellaceae bacterium. Taxonomy (GTDB): domain Bacteria; phylum Bacteroidota; class Bacteroidia; order Bacteroidales; family Tannerellaceae; genus UBA4116. The sequence continues at coordinate 4,789 of JAJQAZ010000125.1, forward strand.
CTTGAATATTTTGAAAGTGAATTGTATGATAAAGAGGGTGTATTGCAACAGGGACATAAGGCGTGGGAAGATGAACACCGCTGGACTGTCCGGGGAAATGTGGATTATATCCTGCCTTACCGCGAAGGCGGGCGGTTGGAAACCGGGTACCAGTATTTTTCTTATCTGGAAGATGGCGACTACAGCATGCAGTTTTATAATCCGGTAAGTAAAGAGTTTTACTGGCGGGATGATATTTATAATACGTTTTATTTTCAGCGGGGAGTCAATACGATCTACGCTTTGCTGGGCGAAAATATCCGGTCGTTTGAGGTGCAGGCTGGTGTGCGTGCGGAACATACCCACCGGGTACTGCGTAGCTCCATAGAAGGAGCCAACAGGGTGTTTAACCGGTTTGAGTTTTTCCCGTCGGCACATATCGGATACCATTTCCCCCGCCGGCATGTACTCCTGTTTTCTTATTCCCGGCGTACTACGCGCCCGGACCTGTTTTATATGGAACCTTATATAACGTACCGCGATTTCTATTCGGCAGAGATCGGAAACCCGGATATACGTCCTGAATATATTAACTCCTTTGAGCTGAATTACCGGAAAACAGCGGATGATTTTTCTGTGTCGGCTTCAGCCTTTCACAGGAACCGCAAAGATAAGATCGAACGGTTAAGAATACCTTTCGAAGCCGGAGTAACGTTGGATTCCATGGCCAATGTAGGGCACGATTATGCTACGGGGCTTGAATTAAGCCTGCAGGTGCAACCGTTGCGTGTGTGGGGTATCAATGTAAACGGGAGCCTGTATCACTACAAAGTAAAGAACCAGTTTAAACTGGGCAACGGAGATGAAACCAGTACCAATTACGATATAACGTGGAATAATAGTTTTGAACTGGGAAAACTCACCCGCCTGCAGGTGGACGGTAACTTTGTGGGGCCTTCCGTAACTACCCAGGGACGTACGGATGCTTTCTGGTATGTCAATCTGGCGGTGCGGCAACAATTGTTTAAACGGAAGCTGACGGGAACGCTGGCTTTCCGGGACGTGTTTAATTCGGCCCGTTATGTGAGTGATATACAGACTACAGATCTCTCCTCTCTGACAAAGATACGTCCCAAGTATCCCCTTATCATCCTGTCGTTAAGTTATACGTTTAATAATTATAGCGTAAAGACAACCAAAAGGAAGGAGACACACGATCTGTTTGAGGGAACAAACCATTAAGGAATACCCAACCTAAGCCCGCAGCGCTATCGTTCGGCGTAGCGTCTGTGGTTCGGCGTAGCGTCCTCGCTACGTCGCTAAGAATTTATGAGCCTCCCGGCTCATGTGAGGCTAGAGCCTCACTTTTACAAACGACGTAGCGAGGACGCTACGCCGAACATAGGTAATTACTTACAATTTGTAACATTTCCGGAACTGTTTTAAAACACTCTTTGGTTTTGAATTAAGAATTTCCGTTATATTTGGGAATCCTTAAAATAACGAAGTAATAGTACCATGATTTGGAACGAGACAATTGAGTGTATGAGCCGCGAAGAGATGCGGAAGTTACAGAGTATCCGGTTAAAGAAGGTAGTGGAGCACGTTTACCATAACACTCCTTTTTACCGTAAAAAGATGCAGGAACTGGGTATAACTCCCGATGATATAGAGTCGGTTGATGATATTGTAAAACTGCCTTTTACAACCAAACAGGATTTAAGAGACAACTATCCTTTCGGCCTGATGGCTAAACCCATGTCGGAAGTAATCCGCCTGCACGCGTCGTCCGGTACAACCGGAAAACCGGTTGTAGTAGGCTATACCCGCAAAGACCTCTCCATATGGAGCGAGGTGGTAGCCCGTTGTTTATATGCTTATGGGGTTTCCAAAGAAGATATTGTACAGGTTTCGTACGGCTATGGACTGTTTACCGGTGGCCTTGGCCTGCATGACGGTGTACAGAAAATCGGGGGGAACGGTAATCCCTATGAGTAGCGGAAATACGGAAAAACAAATTCAACTAATGCATGACTTTGGTGCGAAAGCACTGGCCAGTACCCCGTCGTATGCGCTGTTCCTGGCTGAAACTATCAAAGATTCGGGATTACCCCGGGAAGAGTTTGAGTTGAAGGTGGGTATTTTTGGTGCTGAGCCCTGGACGGAGAATATGCGGAAAGAGCTGGAAGAAAAACTGGGTATTAAAGCATATGATATTTACGGATTGACAGAGATCATAGGCCCGGGCGTAGGGTGTGAATGCGAGTGCCAGGACGGAACCCACCTGTGGGAAGACCATTTTCTTCCGGAAATTATTGATCCCGAAACATTGGAACCGCTGGCTCCCGGCGAACATGGCGAACTGGTGTTTACTACTATTACCAAAGAGGGAATGCCGATGATCCGGTATCGTACCCGCGACCTTACCTCCCTGCATTACGAAAAATGTGCCTGCGGACGTACGGCTGTACGGATGAGCCGTATCCTGGGACGTAGTGATGATATGCTTATCATTCGCGGGGTTAATGTATTCCCGTCGCAGGTAGAATCGGTAATTCTGGAAATGCCCGAATTTGAACCTCATTACCTGATTGTGGTAGACCGGGTGAACAATATTGATACTTTTCAGGTTCAGGTAGAAGTGAAGCCGGAGTTTTATTCGGACGAAATAAATAAACTGCTTGAGTTGAAAAAGAAAATAACTCTCCGTCTGCAAAGTGTGATAGGCCTTCAGCCGGATCTGAAAATCGTAGAACCCCGCAGCATTGAGCGCAGCCAGGGTAAAGCAAAACGTGTAATAGATAACCGGAAATTGGTATGAGTTGGTAGTTGGTAGTTAGTAGTTAGTAGTTAGTAGTTAGTAGTTAGTAGTTAGTAGGAACAGCTACTGGCCTGTTAAATATAAGACGAACGCATTGACTCTTCTACTAAGTGAGCAAAGCGAACGTACTACTAACTACTAACTACCAACTACTAACTACCAAAAATATTAAACAATAAAAAAGACGAAGCTATGCTAATCAAACAACTATCCATTTTTCTTGAAAATAAGCGGGGGCGCTTTACAGAAGTTGCACGCCTGTTAGGTGAGGCAGGCATCAATATGTCGGCTTTTACGGTAGCGGAAAATTCTGATTTCGGAATCCTTCGCATCATTGTTTCCGATACGGAAAAAGCAATTGCCGCATTGCGGGAAAAACTATATGCGGTGAGTGTTACGGAGGTAGTATGCCTGCAATGTCCGAATAATCCGGGAGCGTTGGCTAAAGCTATGGAAATCATTACCAATGTCGGTATATTTGTTGAGTATATGTATGCCTTTTCGCAGGGAGAAACGGCCCATGTGGTAATACGTCCCGACGATCTGGAAAAATGTGTGGAAGTATTGCAGGCCAATAAACTCACACTTATAGCGGCCAACGATTTGTATAAATTATAAGTAGATAAGTAGTCGACACTCGCTGGAAGAATATATAAAATATTTTATGCTACTTAACTACTAATGAGCGTAGCGAATGATGACTACTAACGAACGAAGTGAGTGCTGACTACTTGCTACTTTTGAAAAAAATAACGCGTAAGTTATTCGTTTATTGATCAGAATAAACTAAATTTGCACGCGAATTAGTATGCATGGGGCTGAATGGCCTTGTGCCAACATTAAACTCATGTGAATGAAAAAGATTGCTTTTTTACTGATGATGATCACAGTCTTATTCGCTTCCTGTGGGGAGTATAATAAGATTTTGAAGAGTACCGATTATGAGTTGAAATATTCTTATGCCAAGAAATATTTTAATGCGAAGCAATACTCTAAATCGGCAACGATCCTGGAGGAACTTGTTACGATCTTTCACAGAACGGCGTATGCCGAGGAGTCTCTGTATCTGTTGGCACAAAGTTATTATGGTCAGAAAGACTATGTAACTGCTTCGCAGTATTTTAAAACGTATTACCAGACTTATCCGAAAGGGGAGTACGAGGAACTGGCCCGTTTCTATTCCGGTTATGGTTTGTATCTGGATTCGCCGGATGCCCGGTTAGACCAGACTCAGACATTCGATGCGATCAGCCAGTTGCAGCTTTATCTGGAGTATTATCCTCAGACAGAGCGTTCGGAGCAGGCACAGAATATCCTGTTTGAATTGCAGGAGAAACTGGCTTATAAAGAATTAATGGCAATTCGTTTGTATTATAATCTGGGAACTTATATGGGTAATAACTATGAGTCGGCTGTAATTACGGCGCAGAATGCTCTCAGGAATTATCCCTACTCCAAGTATAGAGAAGACTATATCTATTACATGTTGCGTTCAAGATATGAACTGGCACTGGTGAGTGTGGACGAAAAGCTGCAGTCACGTTACCGGGAAGTAGTGGACGAATATTATAACTATGTAAACGAATATCCGGAAGGAAAATATATACGGCAGGCACAACGTTATTTTGATTATGCCAATAGCCGTATAACAGAAACGTATTATTAAAGTAGTCAGGGAGGTAAGAGTTCTACTTAACTACTAACGAACGAAGTGAGTGATAACTACTTTAAAAATAAAGATTTATTAATTAAACGAAATATGGATTACAGAAAATCAAATGCACCTACCAACACGGTAACCCGTGATATGATGAAACTTTCGTCAGACACAGGAAATATATATGAAACTACAATGATCATTGCCAAACGCGCAAACCAGATCGGTGTAGAAATGAAACATGACCTGGAAAAGAAACTGCAGGAGTTTGCGTCATATAACGATAATCTGGAAGAAGTTTTTGAAAACCGGGAACAAATCGAAATCTCCCGTTATTACGAAAAACTTCCGAAATCGACTTTGATCGCTGCACAGGAATACGAAGAAGGAAAAGTATATTTCAAAAATCCTGCAAAAGATAAAAATGCATTTTAATAATTAATTGACAATTGATAGTTGACAATTGACAATTAAAGAGATAAATACAGACGGAGGCTTATATGTTATAATACAATGAGGCTCCGTTTTTATTTGTTTTTAGTGTCCCGGAATTGTCAACAGTCTATTGTCGACTGACAATTTAAAAAACTATGTTACAAAGAATCCAAACTGTTTATCTGCTACTGATTGTGGCTCTTACGACGGCCATGATGTTTATGTCGTTAGCTTCCATTCAATTGAATAATGAGTTTTATAATTTTGATGTATCAGGTATTATTGAAGCCGGTTCAGGCCAGATGGTTTATTCCACATGGGCTTTATTTGCATTAACGGCAGTCATTACTTTAGTAGCAATGATCACCATCTTTCTTTATAAAAAACGAATCCTGCAGATACGTCTCTGCATTTTTAATGGCCTGTTGATGCTTTTCTTTTATGGGTTATTCGTTTTCTATTATATGCAATATGGTAAAGTTGTAGAAGGGATGGGTGGTACAGAGATGAGTATGAGCCTGAAAATAGCGTTGGTTTTCCCTCTGATAAGTGTAATTCTGGATTATCTGGCTATTCGCAATATCGGAGCAGACGAAGCCCTTGTTCGCTCTCTGGAACGGCTGCGGTAAGTCCCTCCCGTCTGTGTTCGGCGTAGCGTTCCTTTGTTCGGCGTAGTGTCCTCGCCAATGCCGCGGGCTTAAGGATTTTTCTTGTTGGTCGAAGGGGATTTGCAATCCCCGCCTGTGGAGTATAAGGATTTGTAATCCGCTTAAAGATTCCTAACTCTCTATTTAATGGGTATTCATTTGTTTGTCGGATCACAGATCCTAATACTCGTTAGTCGGGGATTACAAATCCCCTCCGACCAAAAACTCTTAAGTTGATGGCATTGGCGTCCTCGCTACGTCGCTAAGGATAACAAATCCCCTCCGACCATAAGTTACCCCCTATGGGGTAAAATGTGACTAACCGCGGGTGCAACCCGTGGCTAATAAATGCACGCAATAAACAACCCGGAAAGGGTTGAACCCCTGACCGGGGTTCAGCAGAGAGAGACTGCATCGCTCACCACGCCCCCGGGTTTCACCCGGGGTTATTCACATTGAAGCCCTTCGGGCTTACAAAAGTACGAAATCAGTATTACACATACATTTCTATCTAAACATTCTTTTCAGAACAAACCCTTCGTCTCTTCTGGACCTTTGGAATGATCAACTTTTTCTATAATGCGTTTTTCTTTGGGGTTCATTTTTAGGAAATTGCGGTCTATGGGGTAGGCTGCCATCCGGCTTTCGTCGTATGGTTGAAGCAATGACTCGATATCTTTCCGGGTGAGGGTAGGGTCTAACCATGTCTCTTCATCTTTGCGGGATAATAATGCCGGCATTCTCTCTTTTGAATTGTGTACCCATTCCATTAATGGGTTGGCATCTGTAGTAACCTGTGTAAAGGTAAAAATTGTACTATTGGTTTCGGGATCGTGCCAACGGTCATATAGTCCGGCCATAGAAAAGACCGGTTCATCCGTTAAATGAATGTAGTAGGGAAGTTTTTGTTTTCCCTCGTGCCGCCATTCGAAAAATCCTGTGGCGGGGATCAGGCAACGGCTTCTTTTAACCGGTTCCCGGTAGGATGGTCTGTCAAAAAGATTTTCGCTTCGTGCATTTAAGGTTCTTGAACGTATTTCTTTGGCATCTTTTTCTGTTTTTACCCAGAAAGGAATTAATCCCCAGTTGAATGCCTGTATCTCTTCATCGGCAGTAATAATTGGATATGTCGGATAATTAAAAGCATTCACATGGTAACTTTCAGAAATGATATCTTCTACAATTTCTATCAGGTCGATTTTCCGGTTATACCGTTTGCCCAACATTTGTATACTTATACTTAAAGAATTATGGTAACACATATGATTCTCCTGTTTTTATAATTGCCTTCTTTCATTTTCAAACAAAAAGTAGGAAAAGTTGTTTTTGTTCTGCATAAACAAATTGTTAAAACATCTATAGAAACAGCTGTTTATTAAAAAAGTACTATCTTTGCATACAATGGGGAGATATCCCTGAAGAGCAAAGAACCGGACTTTTGTTTTGTTAAATTCTGATAAAGGCTTTCCGGAACTAAGCTGTTTTTACGTAGAATATTTTTTTTATATAATAAAAATTGCTTGTGAAAGCCGTTTTTATTGACTATATATAAATGTATCAAAATAGTTATTAGATGATTAAGAAAGGCCGTCCGCGAGGACCGCCTTTCTCTTTTTATGGAAGTTTATAAGTATACTTCCTCAGAAAGAGTTAATTTTGTATGAACAGTAAAATTCAAATCGTATATGGCCGGAATCATTATCAAAAACGCGACAATTATTAATGAAGGAGAGATGTTTACAGGCTCTGTCAGAATAGAGAACTCTCTGATTAAGGAAATATACCGGGATGCCTTACCGCCGGATGCAGACAATTGCGAAATAATTGATGTAACCGGAAAGTGGTTGTTGCCTGGAGTGATTGACGACCAGGTGCATTTCCGTGATCCCGGTTTAACACATAAAGGGGATATTTATACGGAGAGCCGTGCGGCTGTTGCCGGTGGGGTAACTTCGTTTATGGATATGCCGAATACAATCCCCCAGACCACTACAATCCCTGATCTGGAAGCTAAATTGCAACGTGCTTCGGAAGTTTCTTTTGCCAATTATTCATTTTTCTTTGGGGGTACCAATGATAATATGGAGGCTATCCGGCAGTTAGACCGTTCCCGTGTGCCGGGTTTAAAGCTGTTTCTGGGAAGTTCTACCGGTAATATGCTGGTAGACCGCAAAGAGGCTTTGGAAAAGATTTTTGGGGAATCCGGGATGCTGATTGCTATCCATGCGGAGAAGGAGGAGATTATTAAACGGAATATCGCTTATTATACGGAAAAGTACGGGCCGGATTTGGATATAACTTTCCACAGTAAAATACGAAGTGAAGAGGCCTGTTATGCATCTTCGGCCGAAGCTGTGGAACTGGCTCATCAGTTAAATACCCGTTTGCATATTCTTCACCTCTCTACGGCACGTGAATTATCATTGCTTGATAACAAACTTCCTGTAGCAGATAAACAGATAACAGGCGAGGTCTGTGTGCATCATTTATGGTTTACGGACGAGGATTATCCTTTGTATGGAAACCGCATTAAATGGAATCCGGCAATCAAGGCATTGTCTGACCGTGAAGCTTTGCGCCGGGCGGTACGGGATAATACGATTGATATTGTGGCTACCGACCATGCGCCCCATTTACTTTCCGAGAAGGAAGGGAGTTGCCTGAAAGCAACTTCAGGCGGGCCATTGATACAACATTCGTTGCAGGCGATGCTGGATATGGCTTCGCAGGGTATATTTACGTATGAAAAGGTAGTAGAAAAGATGTGCCATTTACCGGCAGACCTTTTCCGGATAGACCGGCGGGGATATATACGTCCCGGCTATTATGCGGATCTTGTATTGGTAGATCCAACTGCTCCGCTGACTGTTCAGCAGGATAACATTTTGTATAAATGTGGCTGGTCGCCTTTCGAAAACTACACCTTCCCTCATTCCATATGGAAAACCTTTGTAAACGGCCAGGAAGTTTACAGCGAAGGCCGGATCACGGAAGATGTGAGAGGTATGGAAGTACGGTATTTATGAGAAGGAGTTAAGTAGTCAGGTAGAAAAAATTACCGGATACTTTGTTCAGTGTAGTGAGGCACCAATATCGTAGGCTTAAGAATAGTCAGTTAATAGTTCGGCGTAGCGTCTCGCTACGTCGTTTTAAAAAGTGAGGCTCCAGCCTCATGTGAAGCAGGAGCTTCACTAATTTTAGCGACATAGCGAGGACGCTATGCCGAACGAAGGAAGTAAGGTTCTTTTTGGACGGAGGGGATTTGTAATCCCCGACAAACGAGTATTAGGATCTGTGATCCGATAAACAAATAAATACAGATTAAACCGGAACTTACGTATTATTAAACCGGATTACAAATCCTTATACTCTAAAGGCGGGGATTACAAATCCCCTCCGTCCAGGATTGCAAATGGAGCATCCCGGTTCATCGGGGTCCTCTTCATCCTGTATTCGTACTTCTTTACCGCCAGTTAATTCGGGCACAGATTTAAATCTGCGCCAGCAAAAAGCCAGCAAAAAGCCAGCAAAAAGCCGGTATTGGTTTCCTCGTTACACCGAACCTGTGAATCTGTTAAAAAACTTGCACGAAAAATGGGAAAAATGTGCACGAAAATTTTGAAAAATGTGCACGAAAAATAGAAAAAGGCGGTATTAAACCGGGTTATTTAAACTTCTCTTTTTTATCGAATTTGCCTTCTTCAGTGTAATATTCCAGGTGCCTACTTTTTTATCGCGGGAATATTTACCTCTTAATTTTAGTTTACCGTTTTCGTAATATTCGCGGTGCCGTCCGTGACGTTGCCCGTCTCTAACTTCGGATTCACTTTTTATGGCTCCTTCCGGATAGAAATCCCTTAATACGTTTCCTTCAAACTTCTCGACGTGGAACCGTTTTAGTTCGCTCATCAGTTGCTTTTCGGTTGTGGCATCTTCTTTCAGGGCTTTGTCGGCTTTGTCGAAATCTTCCTCTTCTTCGTCTGGTACCTCAACAACCGCTTTGAAAGGTTTATAATCCATGACATAATGGAGGGAGGCCGATTCGTTATCGCCAACAACCTGCATAGACCAGTATGGGAACGAAAATAGAACATCGTCGTTATTACCCAGGTCAGCACGGGTTGAACTGTTTACCATAGAAAGCATCATGGGATAGAACTTCCGGATGTCACTATACAGGAACAGGGTGGATTGGGAAGGGTAATGGCTATAGGTTTTCTTAAAACCAGGCTCATTCTTTAACGTGTATTTCTGGTCGTAATCTTCTATTAACGATAGGATTGAAGAAGATTTATTACTGAATACCACATAGTCGTCGATATAGGTATAATAGGGTTTTTCAAACTTATCGAACAGCCCGCCAAAGAAAAGACGGAAGAATCCTTTCATTTCTACGTACTTTACATCGTGCTCTTTGTAGGTAACACTTTTAACGCTAACAGGGGTGCGGCCTTTTATTTTCTTTTCAATGAAGTCCATTTGTTTGCGTGCTTCCCTGATGTTTTTTGCTTTTATGGCCAGAATCAGGTCTGGCTCCCGGCCTAACAACGGCTCGGATTGCGAAATGGCGATTTCGCCCGACATCCAACTCAGGAAATTCTCTTCGAGCGAAATACCAAAAAAACTTTCCAGCTTCTTGCGCGAAGAGGCGTAACTGTTGTATGTTTTTTCGTCCTGTGCCTGTAATATCTCTTCGAGTTCTTTTATAAACCGGGCCGGGTTCTCAAAACCGATATGGGTATAAAAGGCTGTACGTGCCGAAAGTATTTCGTGCGCTTTCATTTTATGTTTACCGGAGTTCAATAGAGCGGCAATATAAGGATCGGCTGACTCTTTTTTATAGGTATGGCCTTTTACCTCCATTTTTTCTTTGTCCGTATTGAAATAAAGGCCGGCGAAATCCATGGAATTACAGAACATATCCATGTATTCGTTTTTCTCCTGCAGGTAGATCGCCATAAAAGGAGAAACCTGTTCGTAATTGATATAGAGGCGGCACAATCCTTTTCCGTCTACCTGGTTCTCGGCTTCCATAAAAGCCGGGTGCATACCGATATGCGGGGATTCCCGTTCGTTAATAGCGGCTTCTACCAGTTGCGAGGTGTACGATGCAACCACATGATTATCTACAAAAGCAGTATATAGTGTTTCGCTGGCATCGGCATCATACATTTCGAGGATCATAAAGTCTTTGTATTTCCGGTTTGTTACCTTATTTCCGGAAAGCTTTAATATGTTTTCGACCTGATCCTTTAAAAGATCCATTTTAGATGCTTTTTGCAGGTCGATTATCATTAACGCATCCCAGTCGCGCGGACGGGTACGGTGTAGGGAGATTAGCATATCCCGCTTGCCAACCAGGGATAACAAGGTTTTATTATTATGCAGGATAGAATCCATTTGTTCTACCTGTTGGGCTACTTCGTTGAAAGTCTCTGCCTGTTTCAGGGTTTTCCAGGTGTCGCTGTTACTAAACCTTTTCCAGTCTTTTACCGGCTCGGATGTCTGGATAATAAACGCGGCGTCTTTGGGTACCAGGTAAATCTGTTTAATGTTGTTGTCCGGCGAAAGATATACTTTGCCGGTAGAATAACCAATAAAAACAAGGAGAAGTATTCCGGTGGCCCAACCTGCTTTTTTGATGATAGAAGAGGTGGGTTTAGAAGGCTGTTTTTCTCCGGGCAATGAAGATATAGGCTCCTGTACGTTGTTTTCGTTGTTCTCGGGTTCGTTCATTCTTTTTAAAGCTAAAAATCAGGTAGGCAAAATTACTCAAAAAAGAGTATACCTATACGCATTTATACTAATACTTTATAAATAAACACACGCTTGTAAAAAACAGAAAGATGCAATCGGAGGCATCAATAGTTCGTTTTGAACCATTGATACCATGTTTTTTTTTGTTATTTTGCAGGTAAATTCCATAAAACGGACATGACAGACTGGCTTAATCTAAATTTTGATCTTCCGATAACCGATCCGACCTGGATATTTTTCCTGGTTCTGATCATCATACTTTTTGCTCCGATGTTATTGGGACGCTTGCGTATACCCCATATTATCGGGATGATTCTGGCCGGTATCCTGATAGGTGAGGACGGTCTGAATCTTCTGGCGCGTGATAGTAGTTTTGAACTGTTTGGACGGGTCGGGATTTTCTATATTATGTTTCTGGCAGGGCTGGAAATGGATATGGAAGATTTTAAAAAGAACCGGATAAAGTGCCTGGTCTTTGGACTTTTTACGTTCTGTATACCCATGATACTGGGCGTATGGAGTAGTATGGAGATTTTGGGTTATAATCTTACAACTTCGGTACTGCTGGCCAGTATGTATGCTTCCCATACCCTTATTGCTTATCCGATTGTAAGCCGGTATGGTTTATCCCGCTTGCGTAGTGTGAGTATTACCATAGGAGGTACAGCTATTACGGTAGCGTTGGCACTTCTTATCCTGGCGGTTATTTCCGGTATGTATAAAGGTGAAATTAATCAGATGTTCTGGATTTTACTCACCGGAAAGGTGGCTGTTGTCTGTTTTCTTCTGGTTTTCTTTGTACCCCGTGTAGCACGTTGGTTTTTCCGCACCTACGAAGATAATATCATGCAGTTTATTTTTGTTCTTGCCCTGGTTTTCCTGGGTGGAGGATTGTTTGAACTGGCAGGAATGGAAGGTATATTAGGTGCCTTTATGGTGGGGCTTCTTTTGGACCGCTTTATTCCGCACCTTTCTCCTTTAATGAACCGTTTGGAGTTTGTAGGGAACGCGCTTTTTATTCCTTACTTCCTGATAGGAGTGGGGATGATCATTGATATCCGGACTATTTTTACCGGTGGGGAAGCGCTGAAGGTAGCTGTTGTTATGACTGTGGTGGCTACTATCAGCAAATGGCTGGCAGCCTGGTTGACACAAAAGTCATTCAAAATGCAGAAAAATGAGCGTTCACTGATCTTCGGGTTAAGTAATGCACAGGCTGCTGCGACTTTGGCCGCTGTACTGATCGGTAATAAAATAGAAATAGCTCCCGGTGTACCTTTGTTGAACGATGATGTCTTGAATGGAACTGTGGTGATGATCCTCTTTACATGTATCATTAGTTCGTTCGTTACAGAGCGGGCAGCCCAACGGATTGCTACCAGCGATGAGTTGGATAAAATGATGGAAAAAACCGATGAAGCAGAGAAAATATTGATCCCAATAGCCAATCCTGAAACAATCGAAAACCTTATCGGTCTGGCTCTTCTGTTGAAATCTACGAATCGTAAGGATGGATTGATTGCCATGAGTGTGATGAATGATAATAATGATTCGGAAACTCAGTTATTGCGTAGTCGCCGGAACCTGGAACTGGCAGTAAAAGTAGCGGCAGCGGTAGATGTGAAAATGGAGACTACTGTCCGGTTTGATATGAGTATTGCGTCGGGTATTATTCATACCCTGAAAGAATACAGTGCTACCGAAGTAGTAATCGGGTTGCACCATAAAGCTTCGATTGTAGATTCGTTTTTGGGAGCGATGACGGAAAACCTGTTGAAAGGAACTTACCGTCAGGTAATGATCGTAAAAAGTCTGATGCCGGTAAATACTTTACGGAAGATAATCGTGGCGGTACCTCCTAAAGCTGAATTTGAAGCAGGCTTTTTTAAATGGATCAAACGATTGTGCCGTATGGGCATTCAATTGGGATGCCGGGTGCAGTTTTATTGTCATCCCGATACGCTTCAATACCTGAAAAGCTTTATAGTAAAGAAATACCCAAAAGTCAGAGGAGAATATTCGGAACTGGATGACTGGGAAGATCTGTTGATGATCTCGGGCGAAGTGGCTTACGACCATTTGGTAGTGATCGTGACAGCCCGCCGCGGATTTATTTCGTATGATAAATCGTTCGAACGGTTGCCGATGCAGATTTCTAAATATTTTAATAACAACAGCCTGATGGTAATCTTTCCGGATCAATATGGCGATCCGGAAGAAATTGTCTCTTTCTCGGATCCCTGGCTGCATAGCGAATCCCAATCGTATGACCGGGTAGGAAAATGGTTTGCCAATCTTCCTAAAAAAGTGATTCCGGAAAAGTAAAGTTTTCTAAAAGTACCCGTTTATTTAGGTAAATATATTTTCTCCGGATGGAAATTATTGTTTCCGGTTTATCAGAAACAGGACTACAGAGAGAATAAACAATAGAATTTTTTGATAAGGTTCCAACCGTATGGGATGGTACAAGAGTGGTGGATGGAAAAATAGGGGAATATATCGTTACGGCCCGTCGTTCGGCAGATGAATGGTTTATCGGGGCTATCACCAACACAGAAGCCCGCCGGATAGAAATACCAACCGGTTTTCTGGAAAAAGGAAAAAAGTACACCCTTCATATGTATGAAGAGGATGAGAAGATAAAAACACATACCAAAGTAAAAGTCTCTAAAAAACAGATTAAAGGCGGCAATACCCTGAAATTTGACCTGCAGGCAAGCGGAGGCGTTGCGTTACATATTTGTCCGTGATTACCCCATACTTTATCTTTTTACTGCGAAAACTAATGTGGAATTAGGAAGGAGCAATAGATGGGATTTGCGGTCTTCTGCCAGTAGCCTGATTTCTTTTTGTACTGCCAGGATCAGATATTCTGCCTCTTTTTCGGCGGCATAGTCATAAGATAATCCGTTTATTATACTGTCACACGCTCCGTCTATACCTCCGAGTGAGAAGGTTTGGCTGCCGGTTGTTATTTCCAGGTAATTTGCCATGGCATAAGTGGTGTAGCCGACTTTTGTTTTTCCACTGGTAGTATAGGCCGAGTACTTTTTCCAGCTTACATCATAGATGCTATCCGGATCTTCCTGAAGAAACAAATTCGCAGAATTACCCTGGAAATCCAGTAATACTTCTTTACCGGCAGAATTCTTTACGATCAGCAAACCATTTGCAGTTGCAGGGAATTCTCCTGAAACCACCCGGGCAAATACTGATTTAAAATACTCTTCATTAGGAACAAACTGCCCGGATTGTGCATATATTCCACTTATTATCAATTGAAATAACAACCAAATTTTAATTACTTTCATCGTATGATACTTGTGTTACGCCGTAAAAGTAGAAAGATTTTATTCATTTTGCGTGAAATAAGACCTTTCTAATAATTTTCTAATTTCATGTGAGAATATTCTAATCTGTTTTCTTTTATAAGAAACATGTGTGGACTGTACCTTTGCGGTAAAAACAAATTACCTATGGGAAAACAGCTCGTGATACTACTTTTTCTATTTGGTTTTTTAATGCCTTCTTATTCACAATCTACTACTCTTACACTTACACCGGAACAGGCTGAACAACTTTTTCTTACACAAAATCTTGAATTGATAGCCGAAAAAATGAATATTTCGTTGGCAGATGCTGCCATTGTGCAGGCAAAAGTATGGGAGAATCCTACTCTTACGGTTAGCGATTTGAATCTCTGGAGTACGGATACGCAACGAGAGGGCGAAGCAGAGGTAATTCCTCCCCTGTTTGGTGGTTTTGCACGGAATACCCAGTTTAGTATAGAGTTAAGCCAATTAATACAGACGGCCAATAAACGGGGCAAACTGGTGCGGATAGAAAAAATCTCCAAAGAGATGACTGTTTCTAATTTCGAAGAGGTATTGCGGGGGTTAAAGATAGAATTAAGGCAGGCACTTTATGAACTGGAGTATGTGCAACACTATCTGGAGGTAGTAACTAATGAAATCGTATCTCTTACTAATCTCACGGAATCTTACAGCAGGCAGGTAAAAGCGGGCAATTTGCCCAAAAGCGAACTGTTAAGGCTTCAATCTGCTCTGTTTGAAACTGAAAACGAACGCCTGGAAACAGAAACGGAACGTAACAGGCTCCGGAAAGAATTAAATATCTTATTAAACCTGCCTCCCCATACGGAACTCTTTATCAGTACTGCCCGGCAGGATTGGGTGGATCCTGAAACACTTTCCTTATCGGCTCTTTTTGAAATCGCCTCAGAGAATCGTCCGGATCTGAAACTTTCCGTATTGCAGACACAAAAACTGGAGAAAACACTGGCTTTCGAGAAGGCTCAACGGGTTCCCGATCTCACATTGAGTGCTTCTTATGACCGGTACGGAGGGGTGTGGAAAGATTTTATAGGCTTTAGTGTAAGTATAGACCTGCCTGTTTTTAACCGGAACCAGGGTACAATAAAAGCGGCCCGGATAGAGATAGAGCAGAGCCGGTACGGGGAAGAGATGCAGCACAATACAGCCCGGAATGAGATTGTAGAAGCATGGAAGAATTATTCCCTGATATATGACTTTTATCGCAGGATAGAAGAAAACCCGTTATTGACGGAATTGGATGATATGCTGGATAGTTACACCCGTAATCTGCTGGATAGGAATATCAGCCTGATAGAATACGTTGACTTTCTGGAAGCCTATAAAAGTAACAAACAGACCTGGCTGAATTCTGTAAAGAATCTGGCTGCCCGGTTTGAAGAGTTGCAGTATACAATAGGCACAGATATAAAATAAGTGGTGTTGAGTCCTGAAAGGACGTTCCATTCTAACCCAGTACGCAAGTGCTGGGTTTATGAGATATAGTGTAATTTGAGTGCTGTAAGTACGACTGAAAAACAGGAAAAACTATCAGCCGTCCTTACAGGACTCAATAAGAAGTTGAATATTCTAACCCAGCACTTGCGTACTGGACTATCATAAGTCGTCCCTTAGGGACTTTACAGAGATAAAAGTGCTCCGATAAAAAGGAACTTATACCTGCTATTAAGCAGAAAAACACAGAGGTAAAAAAATATAGATATGATAAAAAAACAGACTTTATTAATGGTTGGTGTTTTGTATTTGCTGACAGCTTGTTCGGGTAGAAGTGATGAAGCCGGGCATGAAACGGGCAAAGAACTAAATCGCCAATTTCTTACACAGGTAAAAACTGTGGAGGCAACAGAAAGTGCTCACGAAACGGAAATGACACTAACCGGAAAGGTGGTGAGTGACCCCGATAAAACAGTTAGTTATACGCCGTTGGTAAGTGGGGTAGTGGAACGCACTTATTTTTCGCTGGGCGATAAAGTAAAAAAGGGCAAACGTTGATGGATATACGGAGTACGGAATTAAGTGCGCTGGAGTCGGATCTGATCACACAGGAAACAGAACTCAAAATTGTGCAACGGGAATGGAAAACCGCGCAAAGTATGTATCAGGACGGACTTTTGTCGGAACGGGAATTATTGGAGGCAGAAGGACAGGTAAAACAGGCCGAAGCTGTTCTGGCAAAAACGAAAGCAGATATTTCCGTATCTGGAGTTAGTAAAGGCCGGGGAACATTTTCGGTAATAGCTCCTATGGACGGATATATTATCACGAAAAGCGTTTCCGCAGGTAGTACTGTCTCGGCAGAAAACGAACCGGCTTTCACCATTGCCGGCCTGGAGTCGGTCTGGATCATTGCCAATGTATATGCCAGTAATCTCTCTTTTGTAAGGGAAGGGATGGATGCGTTTGTATCCGCCTTATCTTATCCCGGCGAACAATTTCCGGGCAAGATATCTTCGCTGTCGCAGGTATTTGATCCCGAAGATAAAGCGTTGAAAGCGCGGATTGTCATGGATAATCCGCAATTGAAGTTAAAGCCCGAAATGTCTGTTGTAATCCGTCTCAAAGAGGAATATCCTTCGAAAAAAGTAGCAGTACCCTCCGAAGCTGTGATTTTCGATAATGATACCTATTTTATTGTTGTTGCGGGCAGCGATGATGACTTTTCTTTTCGCCGGGTAACTCCCGTAGGACACCATGCCGGAACAACCTTTCTGGCCAATGGCATACAAGCGAGGGAAAGAGTTGTCGTGAAAAACCAGTTACTTATTTATTCGGAGTTAAAAGGAAAATAAAGCATGCATAAGTTTGTTGAAAATATAATCGGATTTGCTTTGCGGAATCACATCCTGATTCTTTTTATGACAGGTATTTTGCTGGTTGCAGGTATTTTATGTTATAAAGCAACACCGATCGAAGCTTACCCGGATGTTACCAATACACGGGTACAAATTATCTCGCAATGGCCTGGCAGAAGTGCGGAAGAGGTAGAAAAATTTGTAACTCTTCCCGTTATGCAACAGTTAAACACCATACCACGGAAAACAGATGTACGCTCTACTTCGCTGTTTGGACTTTCTGTAGTAACAGTGTTGTTCGAAGACGGAGTAGATGATTTCTTTGCCCAGCAATATGCTTCCAACCGGATGCAGGATATTTCTCTGCCGGATGGAGTGGAGTTATCCATTGAACCCCCCTCGGGAGCGACCGGAGAGATATTTCGCTATATCATAGAGAGCGATTTGCCGATCCGTGAAGTAACCGCTATACAGGAATGGGTTATTGAGCGCGAACTGTTGTCTGTACCGGGTGTGGCCACCATTGCCAGCTTTGGGGGTGAAGAAAAGATGTTCGAAATAAAGGTAAACCCGGCAGAACTAGCCAATTATGATCTTTCGCCTTTACAGGTATACGAGGCTGTAGAAAGTAGTAATATTAATGTGGGTGGAGATATTATCCAGAAAGGAAGCCAGGCGTATGTCGTAAGGGGTATCGGACTGTTGGAAAGCATTGAAGATATTGAAAACATCCTGATTGAGGTAAAAGGAGATACCCCGATCCGGATCAAACAGGTAGCCACCGTATCGGTCTCTTCCAAACCGCGTTTAGGGCAGGTGGGGCTGAATGACGAAGACGATCTGGTGCAGGGCATTGCAATTATGCTGCGCGGACAAAATCCGGGTGAGGTTATTGCTAACCTGAAAGAGAAAATAGAAGAGCTGAATGAACGCATCCTACCGGATAATGTCCGGATTGTTCCTTTTATGGATCGTACCAAACTGGTAGATGCTACAGTAAGTACAGTCATGAAAAATATGCTGGAGGGTGTATTGCTGGTCTCCATTATTGTATTCATTTTCCTGTTCAACTGGCGTAGTACCTTTATTGTGGCTACTGTGATCCCACTTGCGTTTTTATTTGCCATTGTTATGCTGCGTATCCAGGGTTGCCGGCTAATCTGATCTCAATGGGAGCACTGGATTTCGGTCTTTTACTGGAAGGAACGCTGGTTATTGTGGAAGTCGTCTTTGTTGCTATGGAACAACGTTCCCACCAATTGGGCGAACGTTTTGGCCGTTCGCTTAAAGGTGGGCTTATCAAAAAAAGTGCAGGTAGTGTTGCCTCACATATCTTTTTTGCCCAAATTATATTAGTAGTTGCCCTATTCCCTATTTTTTCTTTTCAAAAAGTAGAAGGTAAAATGTTCTCTCCCCTTGCCTTTACCCTGGGATATGCCTTACTGGGATCTTTGATTCTCTCCCTTACTTATGTGCCTGTTATGTGTAAAATCTTGTTGAATAAGCCTTTGAAGGAGAAAACAAATGCCATTAGCCGTTTTTTTACCACTAACCTCTATCGATTGTATGAGTTTAGTAGCCGTTACCGGAAGGGAACCCTGGTGGCTTTTGTCTGTTTATTAGTAGTCTGCCTGGTACGATTCAGTTTCTGGGGAACAGAGTTTATCCCGAATATGAATGAGGGTGCTATTTATGTACGGGCAACGCTGCCTAATAGTATAAACTTAGACGAGTCGGTACGCATTACCCGCGAAATGAAAGAGAAACTACGGCAGTTTGACGAAGTAGAGTTTGTGTTGACCCAGACCGGACGTCCCAACGACGGAACAGATGCGACCGGATTCTTTAATATTGAATTCCATACCGAACTGAAACCGGAGAAAGAGTGGAAACGCAAAATCAGTAAAGATGAACTGATCGCGCAAATGCAGGATGCTTTGAATATCTATCCCGGTATTATTTTGCTTTCAGCCAACCTATTCAGGACAATGTGGAAGAATATGTGGCCGGTGTAAAAAGTGCCCTGGTAATTAAAATATTCGGGAACGATCTGCACGAACTCGAAGAACTGGCCGATCGTACAGCAGCCACAATCCTGGATATCCGGGTAGTAGAAGATGTGAATGTATTCCGCAGTATTGGGTTACCGGAGCTACAGATCAGGCTCGAAGAATCCCGTATGGCCAGTTACTCGGTTTCTATGGCAGAAGCGCAGGCGGTGGTGGAAATGGCGATCGGAGGGAAAGCAGCCGGTACATTTTATGAAAATGAACGGACATTTGATATCATGGTTCGTTTTCAGAAAGAGTTCCGTGATAACGAAGATAAGATCGGTAATATACTGATCCCAACCATGGATGGAAAACACGTTCCGTTAAAAGAAATAGCAGATATTAATTTCATAACAGGGCCTGCCTTTATTTACCGTGAAGGTAGCAGCCGTTATATTGGAGTAGGGTTTAGTATTCGTGACCGCGATTTGGGCTCTACCATTGCTGAAGCACAGAAAAAAGTATCTGCGGCAGTTCCTTTACCCGGTGGTACAAAAATGGAGTGGGCTGGTGAGTTTGAAAGCCAGCAACGTGCTACAGACCGGTTAATGGTTATTGTTCCCGCGGCTTTATTATTGATCCTGTTCCTTTTATATTTGAATTTCCGGACAGTAAAAGACACACTGATCGCGGCCAGTGCCATGCCCTATGCTTTTATCGGAGGATTCCTTTCTTTATGGTTCACGGGAACAGTATTTGGTATTTCGGCCGGTATAGGTTTTATTATCCTCTTTGGTATCGTATCCATAGACAGTATCCTGTTGATTGCTCTGATAAAAAAACGGATGCAGCAAACCCGTAACCTGCGTATCGCTATCAACGATGCCATTGCCCAGCGTGTACGCCCGGTATTGATGATAGCCCTGATGGGTTCTATGGGATTACTTCCGGCAGCATTATCAAACGGTATGGGATCTGAAGTACAAAAGCCGTTGGCTATCATGATCGTAGGAGGTATATTGACCTGTATGATCCTATCCTTTACCGTACTGCCCCAGGTTTTCTATTTTGCCTACCGGAGGGAAAAGAAGTTTAATAGCTGATGCATAACATGATATTTTTCTCTATCTTGGCGGCTAATTTAAAATTGATAATATGAATAATTGGTCTGATCTTTTTTGACTCTTACGGATTAGATAAAAATGCGTTACAATTGTTTCAGCCTAAAGGGGGAATCACTCTTATTGAAAGCGAGAGTGAATTGAATGAAGTAGAGGAATGGCTACAGTATCAGGCATTGGGTGTAGCTGTTGTGCCTATTTTCAGCAATGGGGAAGGTGATTATATCGGTGTCTTTACAGATGATATTTTAAAGGGAAAAGTGATGTTCTTAGATCATGACAATCCTCATTTTGCTCCCCGTTTTCGTAGTTTGGAATCATTTATAAAACAAATAGCAGCAAGCGGTATACAAATAGACTGGAACGACCCGGACAACAAAGATTGTGATTATCCCAATCATGCGGAACAACCTGACCCGGCCGACCGGGATATCCTTTTGGAGTGTTGGAACAGAATAGAGAAAGCTGATTTCCTGTCGGAAACCAACCGGGAATTAATTGTTACAACAACTATGTATCTGACTCCTGTTGCGGAATTAAATACCCTTGTGTCTTTTTTAGATGATAAAAACAGGTATATTGCAGATCGGGCCATGTGGCTATTAGGTGTTTTCCATAAATATGAACCGGCAAAGGAACGGATTTCCAATTTGCTGGATGAGGAAGAAGTTCCTAATCACATCCGTGAAAAATATTACAACGGAGAACTTGTAAAGAAAAGCATCTGGAAAAAACTTTTTGGCAAATAAGTAGTTAGCGGACTTGGTCCCGTACTTAAATTGTTTTTGTAATTAATTATAGCCCCTCGTTCGGCGTAGCGTCCTCGCTACGTCGGATTAAAAAAGTGAGGCTCTAGCCTTATGTGAAGCAGGAGCTTCACCCATTACAACGACGTAGCGAGGACGCCAATGCCATCAACTTAAGAGTTTTTGGTCGGAGGGGATTTGTAATCCCCGACTAACGAGTATTAGGATCTGTGATCCGACAAACAAATGAATACTCATTAAATAGAGAGTTAGGAATCTTTAAGCGGATTACAAATCCTTATATTCCACAGGCGGGGATTGCAAATCCCCTTCGACCAACAAGAAAAAATCCTTAAGTGGATGGCATTGGCGAGGACGCTACGCCGAACATAGGGAACATAGGTTTCTTATACTTAGAATTATATATTTTATTTAAAATCAGATAGGGAAGTAGGTTACTTCTTCATCTCCCCAGTAAAAAGTTAATATATCGTGGTCTAATATCATAACATCCCATTCATAATAATCACCGTTAAAGAGACGAATGTCCAGCATGTAGCTATTATTACTTCTCCAACGCCATTCAAACTCGTAAACCTCAGTATATCCGTTTTTTGTATACAATCGTAGCCATAACCGTCCTGGTTAAAAATAAACATCTGATCGTAAGAGTTAAGTCCGTCATCCCAGAAATCATACCATTTAGCACCGGTTAACCAGCTTTTATTGACAACCAGGGCTCTCTCATCCTCTTTTTCACAACCAGCGAACATAACACAGCATACCAGAGTAATAAGGATATAAATAAAATTCTTTTTCATACTTCGTTTTATAATCAGTTAAAATTAGTGCTGCAAATATAAATTTATTAAACTGACATCGCATTAAAGCAAAGGTTTAATTTATATGTTGATTATCATTTTTTTCATTCTGTAAAAACAGCTCTGAAATGTAGGAAACCGGGTAACAAAAGGGTAAAATTTAGGGGTAAATCTTTTCCGGATAGAAGGAAAAGTATTACCTTAGTGCACTTTTTGAAAGAGAAATACTAGATTGTAATTAATAGAAGACTAAATGGTTGATCAAGACAGAATTATTAAGATCAACATCGAGGAGGAAATGAAATCGGCATACATTGATTATTCAATGTCTGTTATCGTTTCGCGTGCCCTTCCTGATGTTAGGGATGGTTTTAAACCGGTTCATCGTCGTGTATTATTTGGAATGAACGAACTGGGTAATACATCCGACAAACCTTATAAAAAATCTGCAAGAATAGTTGGTGAAGTTTTAGGTAAGTATCACCCACACGGAGATAGTTCCGTGTATTTTGCTATGGTACGTATGGCACAGACCTGGTCTCTGCGTTATCCGCTGGTTGACGGACAGGGTAACTTCGGATCTGTTGACGGCGATAGCCCGGCTGCTATGCGTTATACGGAAGCACGGCTCAGCAAAATGGCTGAAGAAATGCTTCGGGATATAGACAAAGATACAGTTGATTTTCAACTGAACTTTGATGATACCCTGAAAGAACCGACAGTTTTGCCGACCCGTATACCGAACCTGTTAATCAATGGCGCTTCCGGTATTGCCGTTGGTATGGCTACCAATATGCCTCCTCATAATATGACCGAGGTACTGAATGCCTGTGCCGCTTATATTGATGCAAAAGGCGAAATTGATGTAGAAGGATTGATGGAGTATGTAAAAGCTCCCGACTTCCCAACCGGTGCTACCATTTACGGTTATGCCGGTGTAAAAGATGCTTTCGAAACCGGTAGAGGACGTATTATCCTGCGCGGTAAAGCGGAAATAGAAGTAGATAATAACCACGAAAAGATTGTTATTACTGAAATTCCTTATCTGGTAAATAAAGCGGAACTGATCAAATATATCGCTGATCTGGTAAACGATAAGCGGATTGATGGCATTACGAATATAAACGACGAATCTGACCGTCACGGTATGCGTATCGTTGTAGATGTGAAACGCGATGCGAATTCGGGTGTAGTATTGAATAAGCTATATAAGATGACGGCTTTGCAATCGTCTTTTAGCGTAAACAATATTGCTTTGGTAAATGGCCGTCCCAGACAGCTGAACCTGTTGGATATGATCAAAGCGTTTGTAGACCATCGCCGGGAAGTTGTTACACGCCGTACGCAATATGAATTGCGGAAAGCAGAAGAACGGGCACATATTCTGGAAGGGTTAATCATCGCATCGGATAATATTGACGAAGTAATTGCCCTGATTAAAGCCTCGCAGAGTCCTCAGGAAGCTATTGCTGGCCTTATCGAATGTTTTGGTCTGACGGAAATTCAGTCGCGTGCAATTGTAGAAATGCGTTTGCGCCAGCTGACCGGACTGGAACAGGGTAAATTGCGTGGCGAATATGAAGAGGTGATGAAACTGATTGCCCACTTAAATGAAATCCTGGTTAATGAAGACCTTTGTATGCAGATCGTAAAAGATGAGCTGGAAGAGGTAAAAAATAAATATGGTGATGAACGTAAAACAGACATCGTATACGCTTCGGAAGAACTGAACCCGGAAGATTTCTATGCGGATGATGAAATGATCATTACCATTTCGCACATGGGTTATATCAAACGTACACCATTAAAAGAGTTCCGTGCACAGGGACGGGGTGGAGTAGGAGCCAAAGGTTCGGTAACCCGTGATGAAGACTTCGTGCAATATATTTATCCGGCCTCTATGCATGCCACCCTGCTTATATTTACGGCAAAAGGCAAATGCTATTGGCTGAAAGTATATGAAATACCGGAAGGAGCTAAAAACTCAAAAGGAAGGGCTATCCAGAACCTATTGAATATCGACCCGGACGATAAGGTAAATGCATTTATTCGTGTAAAACGTCTGACAACAGATACTGAATTCATAAACTCACACTATTTGCTGTTCTGTACAAAACACGGGGTGATCAAGAAAACATTGCTTGAAGCTTATTCACGTCCGCGCCAGAATGGTGTAAACGCAATCACATTGCGTGAAGGTGACGGCCTGATCGATGTGCGTATGACCAATGGCGATAACGAAGTACTGATTGCTAACCGCAATGGGCGGGCTATCCGTTTCCATGAAAGTGCAGTCCGGGCTATGGGACGTACGGCAGCCGGCGTTCGTGGTATGACACTCGACGATGACGGTAGCGATGAAGTAGTAGGAATGATCTGTGTAAAAGACAAAGAAACAGAAAGTGTTCTCGTTGTTTCCGAACAGGGATATGGTAAACGCTCCTGTATAGACGACTATCGTATCACTAATCGGGGAGGAAAAGGTGTAAAAACCATTAATATTACAGAAAAAACAGGTAAATTAGTCGCCATCAAAACCGTAACAGACGAAAATGACCTGATGATTATTAATAAATCAGGTATTGCAATCCGTTTGAGTGTAAGCAATCTGAACGTTATTGGCCGTGCAACACAGGGGGTTCGTTTGATCAATCTGGAAAAACGGCAGGATGAAATTGCTTCTGTTTGTAAGGTAATGCATGAAGACGAAGAAACAGAGGAACAAACCGAAGCCGGAGCAGGGGAAAATCAAACTTCTGCAACAGGGCAGGTAAACCTTTCTTCTGAAAATGAGTCTCAGATAGATGAACCTAAGAATAGTGAGGAAGAGGAGACATCCGGAGAGTAATTTTGAAAGAATAAACATTAAATATTAATATCAAAAGACTATCGCAATGAAACGTTTATTATTAACAGTAGCACTATGTGTGGCAGTTTCGTCTGCATTTGCACAGAAAAAGGCTGTAAATCAGGCTCAGAGCCTCGCGAAAGGTGAAAAGCCAAACATTGGTGAAGCACGTGCTCTTATCAAAGGAGCTTTAACGGATCCTGAAACAAAAGAGGATGCAAAAACATGGTTTGTGGCCGGATTTATTGAAGACCAGCAATTCAGTAACGAGTGTACCAAACAGCTTTTAGGCCAAACTCCTGACGAAGAAGCTATGTATGGAGCCCTGATCGAAGTTCTTCCTTATTTTGAGAAAGCGTACGAACTGGATCAGCTTCCGAACGAAAAAGGTAAAGTAAAACCCCGTTTTATAAAAGATATGAAAGGCATCCTGAATGCTAATCATCCGTATTATATCAATGGGGGTGCCTATTTCTTTGATGTAAGAGATTACAAAAAAGCGTACGACTTCTTTGATCAGTATCTGCAGATCGCAAACCTGCCTATGATGGCTGGCGAACCGGCTGCTGCAAGAGACTCTAATTATATGACTGTTCAGTATTATGCTGCGATTGCTTCTACTCAGTTAGGCGATCCCCAGACAGCTGTAGTCGTACTTGAAAATGCAGCTAAAGAAGGTTATAAAACAAATGAGTTATATCAGTATCTGTTTGAAGAATACCGTCAGCTGGAAGATACTACTAACATGATCCGTGTATTGAAAGATGGCCAGGCTGCTGTTCCGGAAGAAAGTTTCTACCTGTTGAACCTGATCAATCTACAAATCAACCAGGGTCAGAACGAAGAAGCGATTGCTTCTTTGGATGCGGCAATCGCACAGGATCCGCAGAATGCCCAATTATATGATGTAAGCGGTCGTATCTATGAAGGCATGCAGGATTTCGAAAAAGCAGAACAAAATTTCCAGAAAGCGTTGGAGTTAGATCCTTCTTATACAGATGCACTCTCTAACCTTGGACGTATTTATTACAATCAGGCAGTAAATGCACAGGGAGATGCCAATATGGTTAGTGATCCTAAATTGTATCAGGAAAAAACTGCAGAAGCAAAAGAACTATTCAGAAAAGCACTTCCTTACTTCGAAAAAGTACATCAGGCTGATCCCGAACAAAAGGAAGCTATGGTCGCATTGAGAGGTATCTATTATAACCTCAACATGAGTGATAAATTCGACGAAATGGAAGCCAAAATGGGCAATTAATTAGTTGTAGAAACTAATAACGAAGAATAGTTTCCCGGCCTGACCGGGAAACGCATATGGAACATCCCGGTTTATCGGGAAAAACAGACGGTAATCCGATTAAAGGAATACCGTCTGTTTTTTTATTTTTTCTTAATCCAGTTTGAAATATGAACTCTGTTATCCGGCAGGCATTGCGCTCTGTTCTCTGTTCGGCGTAGCGTCCTCGCTACGTCGTAGGTAAAAGTGAGGCTCTTGCCTCACGTGAAGCCGGAGCTTCACCACATTCTTAACGACGTAGCGAAGACGCTACGCCGAACGAGGGACTAAAAAGTAACGAAAGAGCACGCGGATTACACAAATAATATTTATAAATTACCTTTTGCTGGCCTTTTGCTGGCGCAGATTTAAATCTGTGCCTAAAAAACTAACAGACTTGTTAATAGGCACGGATTTGGAAATCCGCGCCAGCAGACACCAAACCACCGGTGCTTTGAAACAAAAGGATGCATCCAATCGTCAAAAAGGGTGCATCCTTTTAAGGCAGAGGGTGCACCCTTTTATCGTAGAGGATTGACTCTATAGCCTTTATTTGCCGGAGCCTGCCTTAACTATCTTTTATCTTTTTCAATAACTTCTCCAGCGATTCAATGGTTTCTATCTTATAAACTGTTTTTTTGAATTCTATAAATCCATTTATAGACCGGACAGGTTCGGGCGAATTGAAGAGGTCGCAGATATGCACATCTAAAGCATCTGCGATTTTCTCTAACGTGCCGATTGTAGGATTGCCGTTTAACTGTTGACTTAATCCTACGTTTGTGATACCTAATTTTGTAGCTAAATCTTTGAGGGTTAGCCCTTTATTTTTACATATTTCTGCAACTCTAAGCTTCATGGCAATCCGTTTGGAATGATTGCCTGCAAATATAAACTAAATCTTTAATTATATCAACAAAATAATAGTTAAAGCTTTAATTTAAGTTGCTATTCTTATAGTTTTATGTTATATTTGTATTGCGATAATTAAAGATAAAACTTTAACTGGAAACGACCAATAAATATAATCTTGAATTCATTGAAAACGGACGGAAGGTGGTTCTCGAAATGACGGTTGAAGACCGGATCCAATACGAAATAGCTATCCTGGAGAAGATGACTGAAGAGGAGGCGTGCAGATTTTATCATGTAGATAGTAAAGAAGATGCACGTGCAGGCATTATAGAATATTGGCGGTATATAGCATAACCAAACCAATGAAAACAAAAGAGTCGAAAAGATTTCCGGCAACTCTACTTATTTATCTCATGGACCTTACATTCAGGAAATCTTTTTGACTCTTTTATCAAATAAAACATTTAAAAATATATAGCTCATGAATAGTGACAGAAGTAAAGTGTTTAGAATAGCCCGCGAAATGCAAAGAGCAACCGGAAAACGCTTTGAGGTTTGTTTAGCCCGCTCCTGGCAGCTTTACAGACTGTTAAAACAAATGCGTCAGGGCGAAGTACTGTTTGCTTACGAGAAGGCAGACGGTTCATTAAGGCGTGCAAAAGGAACCTTAAAGGATATTGAAGGATTAATAAAAGGAACCGGTAGGGAAAGTTATAAGTCAATCCGCTATTTTGATTTGGATGCACAGGCCTTCCGCTCTTTTAAGGTTGAAAATTTTATTACTATCTTTTAATCAGCCGGAATAAATAAGTTCCGGCTTTTTTATGCCTTTTAATAACTTGTTGTATATAAACTTTTTTCTATATATTTGCAATTCGTGTATTATTTATACTTATATGTGGCCTTGGGATTATTTGAAGAGAGGTAAAAACTACTAATTTTAATATTATGATACAAATGAATTGGAAAACACATGTACCCTATTGGCGGAATTGCTGGATTGCTTTAGTCTGTTTATTCATAGCTTTCCCGGCTGTTTGCAATGAGCCGGATTCTGCTTATCTGTTTGCTTACGGAACCACTAAGAACAATCATCAAAACGGACTTCATTTTGCCTGGAGCCTGGATCAGCAGGTCTGGCATCCTATTGGTTCGGAACATAGTTTTGTAAAATCCGACTTCGGACGTTGGGGCAGCCAGAAACGGATGATGGATCCTTTCCTTTATCAGTCACCCGGAGGAAGCTGGCAATGTGTCTGGGGATTGAATGAGGAAGACGGCGTATTTGCCTATGCTTCTTCAACCGATCTTATTTACTGGAAACCGCAGGCTTACCCTATTGTCAGTGATTCGGAAAACTGCATACTTCCGGATGTAGCATACGACCCGGCAACAAATGTATACCGGATCACCTGGGAGAGTAATACAAATGGAAAAAAGTATTATACCGCTACCACCAAAGATTTTAAAGAGTTAACTCCGGCACAGGCGATTGCTACCCGGCAGAATAAACGTAGTGAAGTGATTATAAACGGTAATCCGGAAACAGGTACCGTGCATAAAGTAGCCTGGAGCGTAATAGACGGATTAATCAAAGCACAGGAACATATTACTTATAAACAGAAATTGTATAGTGAGACCACCAAAGAAGATCCTGTACGTTTTGCCGGTTTGCAGTCTGTAACCGGGACATTACAGATGCAGCCTTCTATGACGAAACCAATCAGCGATCTGCTGTTGGGTATTTTCTTTGAAGATATTAATTATGCAGCCGATGGTGGAATATATGCGGAGTTGGTGCAGAACCGGGATTTCGAATATGTTTTATCTGATAAAGAGGGTCGTGATGAAAACTGGAATAGTTTTCATAGTTGGAGCCTGAATGGTACGGGAGCTACTTTTGTTATTGATACGGTACAGCCTATACACCCGAATAATAAACATTATGCGGTGTTAAGTATATCACACCCCGGCACAGGATTAGTGAACGAAGGATTTGACGGTATTGCTGTAAAAGCCGGAGAAAAATATGATTTCTCACTTTTTGCCCGTTTACTGGAAGGTAAATCCGGCAAAATAAAAGTTCGCCTGGTTGGTAAAAACGGCGAAGTTTATGCAGAGGCTGTAACGAAAGGAATTTCAGCAGCCTGGAAGAAATATACCACTACGCTGGCGGCAAAAGAAACAGTGGCTGATGCCAGGCTGGAAGTTATACCGGAATTGACCGGAAAAGTAGCGTTGGATATGATTTCCCTTTTCCCTCAAAATACCTTTAAAGGACGGAAAAACGGTTTACGCGCAGACCTGGCACAGGTACTCGCTGATATGAAACCCCGTTTTGTACGTTTTCCCGGGGGGTGTGTAGCCCATGGCGACGGACTGGGTAATATATACCGTTGGCAGAATACGGTTGGCCCGCTGGAATCCCGTGTGCCTCAAAGAAACCTTTGGGGATATCACCAGACAGCCGGCCTGGGCTACTTTGAATACTTTCAGTTCTGTGAAGATCTGGGAGCGGAACCTGTACCTGTTGTGGCAGCTGGTGTACCCTGCCAGAACTCCGGGGTAGGAGGACACGGACAGCAATGTGGAATCCCTATGTGCGAAATGAACAATTATATTCAGGAACTCTTTGACCTCGTTGAATTTGCCAATGGCAGTACTAAAACCAAATGGGGTAAAGTGCGTGCCGAAATGGGGCATCCGGCTCCTTTTAATCTGAAATATCTGGGAATCGGAAACGAAGACCTTATTTCGGAAGTATTCGAAGAACGGTATAAAATGATCTGTCAGGCATTTCAGGAAAAACATCCGGAGATAATTATAATCGGAACAGTAGGGCCTTTCTCCGAAGGTACAGACTATGTGGAAGGCTGGCGCATTGCTACCGAACTTGGTTTACCGCTGGTAGACGAACATTATTACCAACCTCCCGGCTGGTATATCCATAACCATGATTATTATGACCGCTACGACCGTTCCAAATCAAAAGTATATCTGGGAGAATATGCAGCCCATTTACCCGGACGTCCGGTAAATATAGAAACAGCCCTGGCTGAAGCCTTACATCTGGTAAGTATGGAGCGCAACGGCGATATCGTTCATATGTCTTCTTATGCTCCTTTGTTGGCCAAAGAAAACCGTACGCAATGGAATCCCGACCTAATATACTTTAATAATACGGAAGTAAAACCCACTGTAGGATACCATGTGCAAAAACTATGGGGTGTGCATGCTGGCGATGAATATATAGCAAATAGTATAGACTTAACGGATAAACAGGAGGCTGTTCGTAAACGGGTAGCCGCTTCTATCGTGCGGGATAGTGCAACCAACGACCTGATCATAAAACTGGTAAACCTATTGCCTGTATCTGTAAATCTAACATTGGACAAACAGGATATGGAACTTCCCGGTAATAAAGTAAAAAAGATAATCCTGCAAGGTACTCCTGATGATAGGAAAGCCCTTCCTGTAGAAACCCGGATCTCACCGGAAGAACTGGATCAAATAGAACTACAACCCTATTCACTGACTATTTACCGGATTGGTAAATAAGGAGCCTTTAAAAGATAAAAAAATCCCGTATCTGATAATAACCAGATACGGGATTTTTATTTATCCCCCAAGAGACTGAATGTGTTGTAAGCCCGAAAGGTTTGAATGTGAATCGTAGATCGGCCTTAGCCAATAACCGCGGGTGAAACCCGTGGCAGAGAGCGACTCTACTGTATGAACCCCGAAGCGGGTTCAACCCTTTCAGGGTTGTTGTAGAGGAGGTTTCAGCATACCCCGGGTTACACCCGGGGTTAGTCACATTTTACCCCATACGGGGTAATCACTTACGATTTATAACTTTATCAAAGATCGAATATAGTTTTTTTGGTCGGAGGGGATTTGCAATCCCCGACTAACGAGTATGAGGATCTGTGATCCGAAAACAAATAAATACCGGTAAAACCGGAACTGAGGTATTTTAAAGCGGATTAAAAATCCTTATACTCCACAGGCGGGGATTACAAATCCCCTTCGACCAAAAAAACTATATTCGATCAAAAACACCGTTAACCCTTCTCAATAAGGGAATTAATTGCGGCAATCACCCCGTCCATTTGGGCGAGTGCAAACATGCGGCCATGGAAAGAGTAACCGGGATTGTATCCTTTGTCTTCGTCATCCAGCATCAGTTGACCGTGGTCAACCCGCATGGGTAACGAAGGGTTCTCTTTTTCGAATATCCGAACCAGTTCTATAAGATGTCCCCGCCCTTCAAGGTGGGAGGATTCCATAAAATTACCGTCCGGCAGGATATCCGTACTTCGTAAATGGATAAAACGGGTACGGTTTGCAAACTGGCGTGCCATTTCAGGTACATCATTGTGTATACCTGAACTCAACGAACCGGCGCAGAAGGTAAGTCCGTTGCATGGATTATCTACTGCATCCAGAATCCACTGAATATCTTCCGTACCGGTTACAATGCGGGGTAATCCCAATACCTGGCATGGAGGATCATCGGGATGGATACACATCTGAATCCCATATTGTTCACATACCGGCATAATCCTGTTCAGAAAATAACGTAAATTTTCCCGCAATTGGTTTTTATCTATCCCTTTGTATAGATTGAGCAACCGGTTAAATATAGCAACCGGATTCTGGTCGCCCTCTTTGATATTACCGTTAATAAAGCCCTGTGTCTTTACTATAATAGTATCTATCAACTGTTCTTTCTCTGCTTCCGCAATGGTTTTATCCAGTTCATAAACCTGTTCCAGTTCCTCCCGGGTATAATCGTCTGTTGCATTTTCCCGTTTGAGAATAAAAATATCAAAGTAAGCAAACCTGATTTTGTCGAAAAAGAGGGTAGAGGTACCATCTTCCAGTTTATAGTCCAGGTCGGTTCGTATCCAGTCTATCACCGGCATAAAGTTATAACAAACAGTATGTATACCTGCTTTCCCTAAATTCTCAAGGCTTATAATATAATTATCTATCAACTGGTCTCTTTCCGGCCCGGCATATTTGATCGCTTCGCTGACCGGAAGGCTCTCTACTACCGGCCACCGCAAACCGGCCGTTTCAATATATTGTTTGGTATCCAGAATTTCTTCCGGTGTCCATATCTCCCCGTTGGGAATATGATGCAAGGCTGTAACAATCCCTTCCACACCAATCTGGCGCAGCATCGATAAACTTATCTTATCCTTTTTCCCAAACCATCTCCAGGTCTTTTCCATAAATTGTTTTTTAGTAGTTATCGCTCACTATGTTCGCTAGTAGTCATCAGTCGCTTTGCTCCTTAGTAGTTATCACTCACTTCGTTCGCTAGTAGTTATCGCTCGTTACACTCGCTAGTAGTCAGCTCGCTTTGCTCGCAGTAGTTAAGTAGTTTAGGTATATATTTTTCTTTCTACTTGACTACTAAGCCACAAAGTGGCTGATGACTACTAACGAACATAGTGAGTGATAACTACTAGCGAACGAAGTGAGCGATGACTACTATAAGTCACACTCCGCTGAATGCGCTGAAACCTCCGTCTACGGGTAATACTACGCCGGTAATGAAACTGGCTGCTTCGCTGCAAAGGAATTGTACGGCACCATTTAATTCTGATATATCTCCGAAACGCCCCATAGGGGTTTTGGCCAGTACTTTCTGGCTTCTTTCTGTCAGGGAACCATCCGGATTAATAAGTACCGCACGGTTCTGGTCGCCGATGAAGAATCCCGGGGCAACGGCATTCACCCGTATGCCATCCCCATACTTCAGCGCCATCTCTGTGGCCAGCCATTGGGTGAAATTACTGATACCTGTCTTGGCAACCGAATATCCCGGAACTCTTGTAATAGCCGAGTAAGCAGCCATAGAAGATATATTGATAATACTACCCTGTTTCTGTTCAGCCATTACTTTACCAAACACCATACAGGGAAATACCGTACCGTTCAGATTCAGGCTGGTTACTTTTTCCCAATCGCCTGTTTTCATATCGAAGAAAGCCTGACCGGGTGCCAGAGTAGCTCCCGGCAGGTTACCTCCGGCAATATTCAGGAGGATATCAATTCGCCCCCACTCAGATAAAACCGTTTGAGCCACTTCCTCAAGGCTTGCAATATCCAATACATTCCCGGTCACACCCATAACTTCACCACCCAGTCCGGTCAGTTCTTCTATGTGTGCGTCCAGATTCTCCTGCCGGATATCTATCGCAACAACTTTGGCTCCTGCCTGTACGAAACTTTTGGCAATACTGCCTCCCAACACACCGCCGGCTCCTGTTATGACAGCCACTTTTCCTTCTATACTAAACATTGTTACTATATATTTAAATAATCATATTGTGATCCTGTATCAGCCGCTGTGTAAAAACTAAATTGTGAAATCGAAAAAGTTACAGCTTGTAAGCCCGAAGGGCTTGAATGTGACTAACCGCGGGTAAAACCCGTGGTAGAAAGCAACTCTCCTCTATGAGCCCCGAAGTGGGTTCAACCCTTTCAGGGTTGTTATACAGAGGGTTTCTGCCTCCCCCGGGTTGCACCCGGGGTTATGCACATTT
This sequence comes from Tannerellaceae bacterium, assembly GCA_021203545.1. GTDB lineage: Bacteria > Bacteroidota > Bacteroidia > Bacteroidales > Tannerellaceae > UBA4116. The sequence continues at coordinate 38,451 of JAJQAZ010000125.1, forward strand.
TACCCCATACGGGGTAATCACTTACAATTTATAACTTTATCAAAGAACGATGATAGTTTTTACACAGCCTCTTCCGCACGGTGCTATATACATGTAGTCGCTATACGGCTAATCATTGTTTTGCAAAAATAAGGAGATACATAATACCCGGATTTTCCTATATTTGCATATTGTAGTTCTGAATTTGCAAACTGAATGATCCGGAATGAAGAAAAAAATAATAAATGAACGGCTTCCGATATCGGAGTCTTCTCCGTTGAAAGCCCGTTTTTATGACTATGCACATTTTACTTATCCCTGGCATTCCCATCCGGAGTATGAGATTATTTATATTAAGGAGGGTTCCGGTACACGTTTTATAGGGGATGATATTCATACCTATAAGGCCGGTGATGTTTTACTTATTGGTTCCAATTTACCTCATTACATGAAAAGTGACGACCTGTATTTTGCTGCCGGCAGTAATTTACGGGTAACGGGTACGATTATTCAGTTTGAAAAAGGATTTATGCAACATTCTATCCATAACTATCCCCAGTTTAGCCGGATAAAACAGTTATTGGCTGATGCGGGGCTGGGTATTTATTTTCCTTCCGGATGTTCTGCCGTACTGGTGAAGTTACTTGATAAAATCCCGGTGGAGAGTGGTGTAGACCAGATTACTTCATTCCTGCAACTTTTAAAAGAAATGGCCGGTGTGCATTCCGGGCAGACCATTTCTACCCCGGATTATACGAATGATATGTTATATGAGGATGCCTCGAGGATTGATAAAGTGATCTCCTATATCAATAAAAATTATACCCGGCATATAGAATTGGAAGAGGTCGCTTCGTTTGCGGCAATGAATCCCGCGGCTTTCTGCCGTTTCTTCAAAAGTAAAACCGGAAAATCCCTTACTAATTATGTGCAGGATATGCGGATAGGGTATGCCTGTAAATTATTGTTGATGAACGACAGCCACATTGCACAAATCAGTATGGAGTGCGGTTTTGAAACGATCTCCCATTTTAATAAAACATTTAAAAAGAATACCGGTTATACTCCGTCCGAATATAAAAAAAGTGTATGCCTGTAACAGACACACACTCTTCTTTCCCCTCTCGAGCTACTCTCTACACACATCTTTATTGTCTTGAGTGCTGGAAGCACGCTACATGCTAGGGGGCTGACCATTGGGGTCAGGTTGTTTTTGGGGAAAGTTACAAATCGTAAGCCCGAAGGGCTTGAATGTGAATAACCGCGGGTGAAACCCGTGGCAGAAAGCAGCCACACTCTATGAACCCCTAAGCGGGTTCAACCCTCTTAGGGTTGTTGTGAAGAGGGATTTTTCCCACCCCGGGTTGCACCCGGGGTTATTCACATTTTACCCCTGTCGGGGTATCCACTTACAATTTGTAATCTGTTTAAAGAATAACCGGACTTTTTGGTCAGCCCCTTGGAGATCACAAAACACCTTTATTAAAAAATGTGTGTATAGAGTAGCGGCCAAAAAAAAAGGCTTCCAGGTAACTGGAAGCCTTTATATATTTTATTAATCCGGTTATTAATCCAGGTAATCCAGTGTAGGTTCTCCGATAATACGGCGAAGCGTATTTTTCAGAATGGTATGCTGGATAAACAGGTCATGTTCCGGTACGCGGTCGGGCGCATGCATGGGGCTCTTGAAATAGAACGACATCCAGTCCTGGATACCTGAAAAACCACAACGCAGTGCAAGATCCGAGAACAACACCAGGTCAAGGCATAAAGGGGCTGCCAGAATAGAGTCGCGGCAGAGGAAATCCACCTTCAACTGCATGGGGTAGTTCAGCCAACCTTTGATATCAATATTATCCCAACCTTCTTTGTTGTCTTTGCGCGGTGGGTAGTAATTAATCCGTACTTTGTGGTAAATGCTTCCGTACAGTTCAGGATAAACATCTGTCTGCAGGATTGTATCAATCACAGAAAGTTTACTAACCTCTTTGGTTTTGAATGATCCCGGATCGTCCAGAACTTCGCCGTCACGGTTGCCCAGAATGTTGGTCGAGAACCAGCCTTCCAGTCCTAACATACGGGTTTTCAACATCGGAGCCAATACTGTTTTCAGCATAGTTTGTCCGGTTTTATAATCTTTACCGCAGATAGGAACCTGTTTTTGTGCCGACAGTTCCCACATAGCCGGTATATCCACACACAGGTTAGGAGCACCCATAATATAAGGAGCACCCTCTGCCAGCGCAGCATAGGCATAACACATACTGGGCGAGATCACCTCTGTATTATTTTCCTTCATAGCCTTTTCAAAAGCTTCCAGGCTTTCGTGCTCAGGGCTCATCGGGATGTACACTTCCGTACTGGCTGCCCACATAACAACTATGCGGTCGCAATTATTGGCGGCTTTAAAGTTACGGATATCTTCACGGAGTTGTTCTGTCAATTCCCAGCGGGTCGCCGCTTCTTTTACGTGTGTTCCGTGTAAACGTTTTACGAATTCCTGATCGAAAGCAGCTTTCATCGGCTGAATAGCTTCCAGTTCGTCTTTAACGATCTCGATGTCTTTATCGTTCAGGACTTCCGCGTGTTTTGTGGCTTCGTAAATGTTTTCTTCAAATATATCCCAACCACCGAAAACAAGATCGTTCAGATCTGCTAAGGGCACCACGTCTTTAATTTTAGGGAAGCGGTTTTCATTGCGTTTTCCTAAGCGTATGGTAGCCAGCTGGGTTAACGAACCAACAGGAACACCTAATCCTTTACGGACGGCTAACGTACCTGCAATAAAAGTAGAGGATACAGCGCCTCCGATTCCCACCACGAGAACGCCAAGTTTACCATTGGCCTCTTTTACTTCAATTTTCTCCATGATTTACATTTATTTAAAAGATAATCCGCAAAAGTAAGTTTTTCTATTGAATAATTTAGGTATTAATCACGAATAAATCGTGCCCTTTTTCATATAATGTTCTATTTACTGTATTTTGCGGGATAGCGGAAAATGATAGCCAGTATAGTACCAATCCCAAGCAGATAAGGGTAATAAAGATACTGCATAATATCAATAGGGGTAACCGAACCTAAGCCGGCTGCCATTAAAAGTTGTGCACCGTAAGGTATAAGCCCTTGTACTACACATGAAAAGGTGTCCAGTATACTGGCACTTTTTCGCGGGTCTACTCCATAGCGGTCCGCAATATCTTTGGCAATAGGCCCTGCCATAATCAGGGCAATCGTATTATTTGCTGTACAAATATTAGAGAAACCGGCTAGCGCGGCAATACTCCCTTCGGCTCCACGGGTGCTCCGGATACGGCTCGTTAGTTTCAGGATAATCCAGTCAATCCCTCCATTGAAACGGATCATCTCCAGTACCCCTCCGGCCAGCAGGGTAACAATAATCAGTTCCCCCATATTTGTCATACCGCTACCCATAGCAGCCATCCACCCCCAACCGTCAAAACCTCCGGTCAGGATTCCTGTAATTCCCGAAAATATAATTCCTATCAGCAATACCAACAATACATTGACCCCCAAAAGAGCTGTTGTAAGCACAATCAGATAAGGCATTACCTTAACCCATTCCACTTCTCCCACCTCATATACGGTTTGGTTGCCCATACCAATCCATAGATAGATAAGGCAGGTAATAACTGCTATGGGAGCTACGATCCGTATATTAACTTTAAACTTGTCCGACATTTTACATCCCTGGGTGCGGGTTGCGACAATGGTTGTATCTGAAATAAAAGAGAGGTTATCGCCAAACATGGCTCCCCCAACTGTTACGCCCAGCATCAAGGCTTCGGGCATTCCCGTACGGGCTGCAATCCCTACAGCCACCGGTGCAAGGGCAACAATGGTACCCACCGAGGTACCTACCGAAATAGAAATAAAGCAGGCCGCCAGGAATATACCGGCTACTAACAGGTTAGAGGGTAGGAGGGTAAGGGCAAGATTCACAGTCGATTCGATCGCCCCCATGGCACTTGCCGTCTGGGCAAATGCCCCGGCCAGAATAAAAATCAATACCATCAGCATGATATTTGTATGGGCGGCTCCCCGGCAGAACTGCTCTATCCGTTGATTTAATTTACCACCTTTTGAAATAGCGACCGCTACGACTGAAGTAAGAACAAATGCCACGGTAATAGGCATTTTATAAAAATCGTTTGCCGCGACCGATATCCCAACATACGATACGATAAATACCACCAACGGCAGTAGTGCCATAGGGTTGGGGGTATGATACAAAGATGTTTTCATTCAATTATCAATTCAAATCGGGATCTTTTGGGAACTTAGCCCAGGTTTTGTATTTACTGCCTAACTGCCCGAGTGCTTCCTTCCAGAACAATTCGTTATCAGCCTGCAGGATTGGTTCTGCCGGAATATTCCGGCTTACCAGCCAGAAATTTTCTTTGATTTCATTTTTCAGTTGGCCGGGTGTCCAGCCCGAATAACCCAAAAAGAATTTTATCTTTCCTTCCGGACTACCGTTCGCTACAATATATTCCAGCAATCTCTCAAAGTTACCGTCAAAATACAATTCTTTGGTTAGTTGAACAGCTCCCGGTAATACTTTTTCTCCTAATGTATGAATAAAGAACAACCGGTTCGACCCAACGGGCCCGCCTAAAAAAACCGGTATCTTTTCCACCTGTTCCAGTTCCGGAAAAAAATCATTCAGAATGAAGTTGGTTTTTTTATTCAAAACAAACCCCATTGATCCATCGTCGTTGTGTTCAGCCAGCAACACCACACCCCGCTGGAAATAGGCATCTTTCATAAACGGTTCTGCTATAAGAACGCCCCCCCGGGTAGGAAGTACATCATTATGTTGAATTGCGAATATGTTAAAATCTGTATTCATTCTTATGGGAGGAATTCGTTTAACGTTGGGACAATATAAGTTATTTTTTCAAAACTGCAAAAAAATAAAATAAAATATCCCTCCAATCCCTTAATTAGCATTACAAAACAATTATTCTATCTATGGGTTCATTACCGGAAACGATTTGTTAAATAGTTTTAACCGCTCTTCCAGTAACCCGTATTGATGTTCCTTTATAAAAGAAGTACATGCCCGCAGCCCCTGTTGGTTACTTCCGTTGTAGAAAGTGATATAGCACTTATTCCATAATAAATAAGTGCTTCCATTAATTCGCCGCCACTCATTCCCGGATAAGCAATTGTAAAATAAAACCCATCTGCAACCGGATCATCCAGATCATGGTCGTACACAATCCGGAAACCATACCTTAAAAAGATTTCCTTTAATTGACGAGCCCGTTCGCCATAGGCTTTCACTTCCGATATAAAATCGAAATCGCCGTCCGAAGCAGCTTTAAACATAGCGGCCAGGGCAAACTGTGCCGAATGGCCTGTACCGGCCGAAAGTGCATACAAAACCCGGTGTATATAAACCGTACCGAATGTACCCCCTCCGTACCGCTTTGTTAACCCACTGTAAGGCCGGTGATAGAGTGTGTCTGAAATCACTGTAATCCCAATCCGTTGTCCGGCGTAACTAAAAACCTTCGAACCGGAAATCTGTAAAATATAATGATCCGTATACCGTGCCACCGTAGGTTGGTAAGGGGGGGGTGGAATGGTTTACCCAGCTCCTTCCGGAAGTCCATCGCAAAATAAGCCAGGTCTTCAATAACAATCACATCATACTGGGTAGCCAGTTCGCCAATCACCTGCAGCTCATTTTCCTGCAGGCAGAACCAGGCCGGGTTATTGGGGTTCGAATAAGTAAGGGCAGCAATCCGTCCGGTAGCCAGGTAACTCTCCAGCTTTTCTTTCAGTTTGTCGCCCCGGTAATCGTATACATCAAACGACTAATACCGGTATCCCATAACAGTAATCTGCTGTTTCTGTACCGGAAAACCGGGGTCAATAAACATGATCGTATCTTTTTCCGGCTCACATTGCCCACAGGTAAGGAACGACGCATAGGTACCCTGCATAGAACCTGTAACCGGCACACATCCTTCCGGTTTAACATCAATATCCATAAACGCCTTAACAAAACGGGCGGCCTCTTTCTTCAACTCCGCACTACCGTTAATATCCGGATAAACCGAAGCGATACCCTTTTGTAGTGCGGCAATTTCAGCATCCACACCAACCTGTACCGGTTGTAATCCCGGCACCCCCATTTCCATATGGATAAACTCTGTTCCGGTCGTCTCTTCCAGTTCCGAAGCAATAGCCACCACCTCCCGGATCGTAGCCAATCCGAAATCCGGCAGATTATATTTATCAATAACGGTTTTAACCGTTCCGGGATCAACCGGCGTATTTCTCATATAAGTAAATATTAATCAACTCATTTCGCATAAGTCTCGGTTCATACTACGCACAAAAGTAAAAAAACTGTATAAAAACATCTCTCTTTTTTCTGAAAACCCTTGCAGAATTCAAACAAACCCCATATCTTTGCATCGCAATTCAGAGGAAGCGCAAGCGATTTAATCGCAAAAACAGAATGGTGTGGTAGTTCAGCTGGTTAGAATACCTGCCTGTCACGCAGGGGGTCGCGGGTTCGAGTCCCGTCCATACCGCCAAAAGGGTTCATAATCAATAGATTATGAACCCTTTTTTCTTTTTCAACTTATAAAGGTTGTTTTTAATTATATAAAAAGAGTGGATATATGAGCTGTCACGCAAGTATTCTATTTAATATAATTAGGAATAGTGGGGGTATTACTTATAGAAAACTGTTGATTAAGAAAGAGGGGTTGTGTAATTAAAGATATATTTAATTTATTTGGTTGTATGGAAGCAAAAGATGTAAATAGTTATCGCCTTACGAGTCTCGAAGAGCCTACAGATAGTCAATTGTCTGCGCTTATGAAGGCGGTGGCAAAAGAGGCTAAAGAAAAATCGGAGGCTGCGAACAGACAATATTTTAATAATATGTTTGTATATATAGAGAAAAAAAAACAGGAGTGGTCTGCTCAATATAATGTTACTTTCAATAATGCGTAAACCTGTTCTGATTGTTATAGCCGGCCCCAACGGTTCGGGTAAGACTTCTATTACTTCTCAGATCCTTCAGCATGAATGGATAGAGGATTCTGTTTATATTAATCCGGATATTGTAGCACAGGAGAAGTTCGGGGACTGGAACTCGCTTGAGGCTGTGATGCAGGCTGCCCGGTATTGTGAGGATTTGCGTGAAGATTGTCTGCGGAAGCGAAGAAGCCTTATTTTTGAGACTGTTTTGTCTGTGGAGGATAAGGTTGATTATATTTACAGGGCAAAAAAGGCTGGTTTTTTATCCGGTTGTTTTTTGTGTGTACGAGTTCTCCGGTTATTAATGCTTCGCGGATTGCTCACCGGGTTATGGAAGGGGGACATGATGTGCCTATTACGAAAATAATATCGAGGTATGAAAAGTCAATAGCAAATTGTTGCCTTGCGGCTAAGTTGGCAGACCGTACTTATGTTTATGATAATTCTGCTGATAATCAGGAAGCTTGTTTGTTATTCCGGTTGACGGAAGGAAGGTTGCAAAAACAATATATGACTTCTGTTCCTGAGTGGGCTTCTCCTATATTGTAGGTTTAACTGTGTCTGTTTTTGGGGCTTGGCGGAAGGGAACGCGGATTTTGCAGGCGGGCTACGCAGAATTTTTTAATTTGGACGGAGGGGAATCGTAGATCGGCCTTAGCCAATTGCAATCCCCGGCTAACGAGTATTAGGATCTGTGATCCGGCAAACAAATGAATACCCATTAAATAGAGAGTTAGGAATTTTTAAGCGGATTACAAATCCTTATACTCCACAGGCGGGGATTGCAATTGGCTAAG
>JAJQAZ010000046.1 GCA_021203545.1 Tannerellaceae bacterium
CCTTCGACCAACAAGAAAAAATCCTTAAGTTGATGGCATTGGCGTCCTCGCTACGCCGAACGCAGGGAAAGAGTTTTATTACGTCCTAATTGCTGAAGTGTCAGAATTGCTTTTTGTATTTTCATATTCTATTAGGTTGTTTTACCATGTGTCAGGAAACACCTTTCATCTCTTTAATGTAAGTTACCAATTTATCAAATATCATTTTAGCCCTTTCATTTTTTAATGTAGGATGCTGATAGCATTCGATTAATAACTTTTCAAATTCTGCCTGAGTTTGATTAGTCAAAAAAGCCAAACAAACTATATTCAGTAACTTATTTAAAGAGGATAGTAATAATAAATTGGGTTTATTAATATAACTCCTTACATAATTATATAAAAAATTCACATTCTGGGTTTTCTTCCAGAAAGGAACAGCGATCGTCTGAATATAGGCTAAACATTGTTTAAATTTTAAGGTAGCATCCTCTTTATTATATACGAAATCCCATCCTGTATTGCCCTCAAATGGTAAAGAAAGAAGATCGGCTGTTTGTTGTAAATCTCCTAATAATATAAATTTATTGTTACAACCGGTTCCACGTTTTATTGTTTTTTCACAGGGCAAATAACGTATACCAACTGATAATTTCAAATGTGAACATCTATCACTCCACTTAATAAAATAAGCTGTAACTATAAATTTAAAATCCCCTTCTACCAACTCATATGTTCCCTTTGTATGAATATGTTTGAATCCTCTTTTTATCAATTCTTTGCCTACTTCATCAAAGAATATGTTTTTTACTTCTGCTATTTTCATGGTTTTTGTTTGAAACGGTAAAACGTTTTATTATCGGTTATTTCTTCCGAATGAATTTCAAATATAGCAATTTAATGATTTATTTAAATAACATAGATACATTATTAATTAATTTATTCCCTACCTTTGTTCTTGTCAGTTTATTTATACATGGAAGGGATATACTGCCATCCATAGTCATCTTAATACAATTTCAAATGTATCAGATTGGAAAGACCGTTTCTTTATCAACAGATAAAATCAAGGAAATAAAAAAATTAGTTGATTTTCCTTTACCTAAGGATTATCTTTCTTTTATTCAGCAGTATGGATATGAAATAAGCGTTAATGAAGTTATTCTTTTTTTTGTACCGGATAATAATTATATAAGGAATAACTTTCTTTCTTATATGCATTTTTGGAAATGGGAGAGTAAAGAAAAAGAGGAAGAGGCTGTCAATAGTTTATATATAGCGGGAAGTGTTGAAGGAGACATCATTTGTTGTATTGATTCGTCATTTACTCCTTATTTAATTCTGCCCCGGCATTCAGAAACACCTATTTATACAAAAACATTAAATGAAGTTTTTGATCATTATATAAGTATATACGAATTAAAAGAATTATATCTTACCGGTACTCACGACCGGTTGTATGAATCTGTTTATATGTGGGATGACCATATGTATGATCCGGATTTAATGAATAAGATTAGGTATCATTTTTTATCCTGCTATTCTCCTGACAAAATTTCGGAAGAAGATACAGCACGGCATAAAATATATACTTACTTTTTACAGGCTATCGGAGGATATATACATTTTGACGGAGGAGTAAAGATTATGATATGCTACCAAAAAACATACGAAGATGAAGCCGCAAATATTATTACGTTCCTTAAACGATCTTTGATGTAAGAATATAATAAGTAGTGGAGCAATAGGAAATTTTATTTACAATAATACGCATTAAGATAAATATCTGCGCCGGCAAGTTGTATTAAGCTATTTATTGTTTATTTATATGTATACCTAACTGATGATATTTAATTTCTAATATTTCTATCATATCATTCAAATACATTCTGATATCTTCATTAGTTTCTTTGGCTAATAACTTGTTTATATAAGACCAGGTTGCACTATTTCCTTCGGCATTGAGGTATATAAAAATGCTATCTCTTATCCGTTCATCAAAATAACCGGGATCTTGTCTAATTATATTTATCATTATTATTAAAGCTAACTCCCAACTGTATTTTGATATTCCAAGTGCATATTTATAAACTTCTTTATAATTATTGAAGTCAATTGAATCTATGAATTTTTGTATGTCAATGAATGTATTTTCAACCATATCTTTAATTATTTTTTCCGGAAGGATATCCACATCCCGGTTGCCTGTGATAGACTGTTATTTGTTTATTATCGTCTGCCATACTTTTTTCTTTAAGTTTTTGTCTATGTGTAGACCGGTTGGTAATGTAAATAAATACGTATAAAGCAAAGATATAAAAAAGTTCATACCATATAACCCGATTCATTATTTAATAGTATATTCGCATAGTAAAGAGTATCAATTTCAGACCAATTTAGTAATAATATTGTTAATTAATTCTCATGAAGAAACTGATTTTAGCTGGCCTTATACTGTCCTCGTTGCATATTCAGGGACAGGAGGTATTGACTCCCGTATCGTTTGAAAAAGTAAACCTGTCGGATCAATTCTGGAGTAACCGCATGCGGATACAAAAGGAGACATTGGTGCCTGTCGCATTCGAGCGTACGCAGGAAGCCGTGGAAGATTTACGGCGTACCGCTGCTATCCTTAACGGAGAGGAGTCGCCCCTGCCTACATCAAGCCGTTTCAATACATCGGATTTGTATAAGGTGATAGAAGGCGCTGCTTATTTGCTTAAAATGGAGCGCGATCCGGCACTGGAAAAACAGATTGATGATATTACTGTCATCATCGGTGCGGCGCAGGAAGAAGACGGATACCTGTATCCTGCCCATACAAGTGGCTCTTACCAATATGCCGACCTGTGGGGGGGGTGCCGGTATGGGAGATAAACCGTATGCGTGGGTGGTGCATAGCCACGAGTTATATAACGTAGGCCATTTGTATGAGGCAGCCGTTGCTTATTATCAGGCTACCGGCAAAACCAACCTGTTGGATATAGCCGAAAAAAGCGCGCAACACGTTAATAAAGTGTTTTTTGAAGGCGATCCCAACTACAACGGGGGTGTTCCTGTAAACCAGGCTCCCGGACATCAGGAGATCGAACTGGCATTGGTTAAACTGTACCGTGTAACCGGTAATTCGTTGTATCTGGATATGGCAAAGAAATTTGTGGATATCCGGGGTATTACCTATGTGCCGGACGGCGAAGGAACGATGTCGCCCGAATATGCGCAGCAGCATGCACCTGTGCGTGAACAGTGCGAAGCTGTAGGACATGCCGTTCGGGCTGTTTATCTTTATTCCGCCATGTCGGATGTGGGTAGCCTGACTGCCGACCCAACTATGAACCCGGCCCTGGATTGTATCTGGCATAATATTGTGGATACCCGTATGCATATTACCGGCGGATTGGGAGCTATACATGGTATAGAAGGTTTCGGGCCCGAATATGAGTTGCCTAACAAAGAGGCTTACAACGAAACCTGTGCCGCGGTAGGGAATGTGTTTTTTAACCACCGTATGTTCCTGCTTGAGAAAGACGGTAAGTATATGGATGTGGCGGAAGTGGCCCTGTTGAATAATGTGCTGGCGGGTGTAAATCTGGAAGGTAATAAATTCTTTTATGTGAACCCGCTGGAATCGTCCGGTAGGATAGACCGTTCCCATTGGTTTGGAACAGCCTGTTGCCCTACCAACCTGGCACGCCTGATCCCGCAGGTATCAGGTTTAATGTATGCCCATACTGCTAACGAGATTTATTGTGCATTTTATACCGGTAATTCGGTTGAAATTCCGTTGACCTCCGGTAAGGTTGCTTTGGAACAAACAACCGGTTATCCGTTCGACGAACAGATCCGTATTACTGTACAGCCGGAGAAGAAGAAACAAAAATTTGCCATGAAACTTCGTATTCCTACCTGGACAGGCAACCAACTGGTGCCCGGAAAATTATACTATTATATAGATAATTCGATATCTGACTGGGAATTGTTTGTGAACGGTAAAAAAGTAGAGAACGCAGTTACTGAAAAAGGTTTTGTAACTGTGAACCGCACCTGGCAAAAAGGAGACCGGGTAGAGTTGAGATTACCCATGCCTGTGCGTTATACGCATGCGATAGAAGAGGTAGAGGCCGACCGCAATAAAGTGGCTGTCAGCCGCGGACCATTGGTATATTGTGCCGAAGGGATAGATAACGAAGGAGAGGCGGATCGTTACATGTTGCCACAGATTTCCCTGAATCCTGCTGTTGTGAAAGAGCAACCGGGTGTTTTACAGGGGATAGAGGTAATCCGGAATATCCCGGCTACCTATTTAGATACCAAAGGACAATTACACGAATCGCGGTTAAACCTGGTTCCTTACTATGCCTGGAATAACCGGGGAGTTTCTTCGATGAATGTATGGTTTGCGGAGAATGAAGAGCGTTTGCGGGAAGACCTGGACTTTTTGCCGGTGATGATCCGTGAAGTGGCTGCTTCGCACACCCATAACGGAGAGTCTGTACTGTCTATTGTAAACGGAAAACATCCGTCTCATTCATTTGATACAGCTATCGAACGGTGGACTTCTTATCCACAGGTTGGCAAACCGCAATATATTGATTTCCTGTTTGAACAACCCACCGACCTGAAATCGTTCTCCGTTTATTGGTATGATGATAACGGTGGAGTGCAGATTCCTGCGGAATGGTCGCTCGAATATACAGATCGTGAAAATGGTGCCTGGAAACCGTTCCCTCTCTATAGCACCGACTCTTATAGTATATTGAAAGACCAGTTCAACCTGGTACATTCAGACGGTGATTCGTTTGTAATTACTGCCCTGCGTCTACGCATCATCCCCCGCGAAAACAGTGCCGCAGGCATCCTGCAGATTATGTTTGATGTGAAAAATTGATGTTTTCAATTTATAAACGCCTTTATCATACACTTTTTACCCTGATAAAGGCGTTCTTCTGTATATATATTTGTTAAAAGGCTTTTTCTGATTGTTTATGTTTCAAATATACGGTTTTCCATTAATTTTTATCTTTGTATCAACAAAGAATACAAATAAATGTTACCAAAGATATGAAGACTAAGTTTTTTATTGCTGTTTTTGCTGTTCTCTGTTTTTTAGGACAGGGTTGTGGGGTGACACGCCAGGTTGGCGAAGTTTATAATCTGACCCAGTGCCGGTATGACTATCATTCGATTTCTCAATTGAATTTTGCCGGGGTGGATTTGTCACGTGGTGTAAGTGTTACTACCGTTCCGCAGGTACTGGCTCTTCTGAGTGGGAGTAAATCTTCGTTACCACTGAATTTTACAATCAATCTGGATGTTACCAATCCCAACCAGAGTACTGCTTCTTTGCATGGTCTGGATTATATTCTGCGGATTGATAATGTAGAGTTTACCCGGGGTGCAGTAAACCAGTCTCTGAATGTCCCTTCGGGAGGAACATTGGTTTTGCCGCTTGCCATAGGTGTAGACCTGGCCACTCTGTTAAGTGGCGATTCTAAAAATTCAGTTGAGAATATTGTAAAGAACTTCATTGGCATAGGGAATGAAAATCCACCGTTTCTTTACAGATCAGACCCTCTTTCCGCATCGGAAACAGAACCATTCCCGCTCCCCAATATGTCCCGGTTACTTTTTCGTTTGGAGGGAAGTGAAATAAATGATATGTGGAGTTACTTCCCCATGAGATCACCTTAAGGTTAAAAATAGGGATAGTCGGAGGAAAATCGTAGATCGGCCTTAGCCAATTGCAATCCCCTCTAACCAAAAAACATTTATTGGGACGAAGAGTGTGTATCCAAAGTAAAACAAGCAATTTTAAAAGTTACGATTTATAAGTAGTTACCCCGAAGAGGGTAAAATGTGAATAACCGCGGGTGTAACCCGCGGTAGGCAGAAATCCTCTCTATAACAACCCTAAAAGGGTTGAACCCGCTTCGGGCATAGCCATCAGGTTAAGGATAAGATTTTAACCTGAAGATCATATGTAAAGGGCTGAAAGCCTGATTGATTCTAGCCCAGGGTTTCAACCCTGGGTAGGATAACAAAAAGAAATAGAGTTCTGAAAGAACGACCGGAATACATCTATTTGTGAAATGACTGATCTTTTAATCGATCGTTCTTTGGCTAAGGCCGATCTAGGATTCACATTCAAGTCCTTTGGACTTACAATCTGTAACTTTGTCAAAGAGCGTGTAGACTTTTGGGATACCTCCTTTGATATAATATCTATATAACTTAAATCATAAAGATTCCCTCAGCCATGTCTGAAGCTTGATTGGCTATATCCAAAACAGCTTCAGGAAGGCCTTGGGGCACATCCTGACCATCAGCAAACCTAGCTATTAATGAGGATCGTAGATGATTTGTGCTGTCAGATAAAACGTCTAACACTTGACTAAGACCCTCTGGTATAGGTTGGGCTGATACAACGCCTGCTGCTCCAGCTGCTGCATTAATTGCACCTAAAACAGGATAAAGATTATCTATATCGTTATAATACATTTTTGCATCATAATATGTATAATACTGGTCTATATCTGTTATTCCTTGCCGGTGTAAATCATTATTGTGTGCTTCCATGGCACTGGCAATACTATGCCAGCTTTGGCGGTGATCAAGTTGTACTCCTTCTACATTAACTCTGTTTCCCATAATATCTGTGATTGTAGCAACTCTTCCTATAGGCGGTTGGGGGTTAAATTCCGGACGTCTGAAAACTTCTTGTCTTGTATTAGTTCCGAAATTAAAAACTTCTCTGGGAAATTCTTTGATACTAAAAATTTGATTTTGACCACCTCTGGCTCTATAGCTTCCTGTATTTGGAGTAGGCTTTGGATTTGTATTTCCAGCAGTAGGTACTACTCGCTGAACAATCTCATCTGATATTAAGGGAGAATCAACTTCGCTATTTTCCAATTGAAGGTTGGATATTTGATAATCTTTACTTCCCATCACATCCGCCTCCTTCTCTAACCCTTCGTTATCATTTACATTTATACCTTGCAATTGCATAGTAGGCTGTACCCGTCCTTGTTTTTGTTGTATTACGTGCCAGGCTTCGTGGGGTAGGTGTTTTTCCTGTCCGGGAGCTACATGTATGTCTGTTCCTTGTGTGTAGGCCAAGGCTTGCAGTTGGGCTGGCTTATCTGAATTGTAATGTACCTTTACATCATCCATAGAATAGCCGGAAAGATTTTCGATACCGGTTTTCAGGTTGTCGGGCAGTCCGGTATTGTTTGGTTTTTCCTCTTCTGTTGATGTGTATCGTTGTATATTTTGTTCTTTGTATCGTTGAAGGATTGCATCAACAGGTGCCTGCCTGGATGCTTTGGGATTGCTGTCCTGTGTATGAGATTGATTTTTAGGTTTCTTTTTATATTCTCTCATGGAATTTTGATTTTGAAGATGATCCCGAAAAGTAATGTACGATAGCGAACTTTTAATTCGCCATCGAAAAAATATATCAAGTATTTGCTTTTTTATGATATAGAAAAAGAACAGATTATGATTATTGGTACCGGTGTAAATTTGTTGCATCGTGACCCGGAAGAGATCGTAGCTGAAATATATCATACAAACTACCATTTTTTTTATTTATAATGAATTATATCTGCGATTATTATATTTATTTTAAGTCCTGAAAAGTCCTGCAAGGACAGTAGATTCTAGCCCAGGGTTTTAACCCAATGCCATCAACTTAAGGATTTTTTCTTGTTGGTCGAAGGGGATTTGCAATCCCCGCCTGTGGGATATAAGGATTTGTAATCCGCTTAAAGATTCCTAACTCTCTATTTAATGAGTATT
>JAJQAZ010000171.1 GCA_021203545.1 Tannerellaceae bacterium
AATTATGGCACTAATGGGTCAAATGAGTCTCCATTATAATACAAATCAGTTTGAAATAAATACATTAGAAAAATTCAAAACTAAATAAATACTAAAATGAGACTTGACTATATTATAAGGCCTTTTAATATACATGTATATCAATTAAAAAAAGAAAATATGTATCCAAACCCTCATAAAAGCATACAGGTTGATGATAAATGTTTAATTATACATAAGACTCCTACAAATGCTTATGTATGGTTGGGGATTATCCCTATTTTATTTTATTTATGGGCTTCTACCGCCCACGACTGGGTATGGGGAGGATTCATATCTATTATTTCTTTTTTATACTTGTATTGCCAGGACTATATCTTATTACTGCTGGCATTATTAAACCTAAAAGAATTATCACATTTGATAGGATCAATGGTACAGTTACATTTTATGGTATAAAATGGGGGAAAGATATTACACAAAAATTTGAAAAAACATACTTTTATTTATCCCTACGAAATATGAAGTATCTACCTATTGGGGTTGATTTATCATTAAAAAGAAATAAAATTGGTTTTGCAAGCATTGATATTTATATATTTTTTGAAGATGAAGTTTCAGCAGAAGAAACTTTTTCATACCTGGTTTGGTATATGGATAAAAACAGGCCATTACCACCAGGGTCAGCATTAGACCCATACAGAAAGAAAGATTACAAAAGAAGAAAAAAAGAAGGATTTCCACCACCACTATATCACTCATTTATTGATACGATAGAGAGTCAGGTATTTGTAGACGATATGAAAAGAAATAAATAATTAAAATGAGACTCGATTATAAAATAAGGCCTTTTAATATCAACCTATGTCAGTTAAAAAAAAAGAAGAAATAGATAATCCACTGACAGGTGTGCAGGTTAATGATAAACATTTGATTATTAGTCATACTCCTTCGAAAGTATATATATGGTTAGGATTTATTCCTATTTTTATTTATTTCTTATTTTCTACTTTTGATGATTGGGTATGGGGAGGATTCATATCTATTATTTTCTCTTTTATATTTTTATTTCCAGGATTATACCTGATTATTGCTTGGATTATTAAACCTAAAAGAGTTATTACATTTGACAGAATTAATGGTACAGTTACATTTTATGGTATAAGATGGGGAAAAGAAATTACACAGAAATTTGAAGAAGCGTGCTTTTCGTCAACCATACGGCATATGAAGTATTTACCTATCGGGTTCGAACTATCATTAAGAAGAAATAAAATTGGATTCATTAGCATTGATGTAGACCCTTTTTATGAAAAAGGTGTTTCACCGGAGGAAATTTTTTCATACTTGGTTTGGTATATGGATAAAAACAGGCCGTTACCACCAGGGTCAGCATTAGACCCATACAGAAAGAAAGATTACAAAAGAAGAAAAAAAAGAAGGATTTCCACCACCACTATATCACTCATTTATTGATACGATATAGAGTCAGGTAATTGTTAACAATACGAAAAAATAAAAAGTTATGTATATTTGTTCTGATAAAATATAACAACAAAGTATGAAAATTGTATTTGCAACCAATAATAAACATAAGCTGGAGGAAGTAAAAAGCATCTTGTCCTCTGAACTGGAGATAGTAAGTCTTTCCGAAATTAATTGCTTTGCTGATATTCCTGAAACAGCTGATACACTGGAAGGAAACGCATTGCAAAAAGCGTATTACATCAAAGAACATTTTAATATGGACTGCTTCGCAGACGATACTGGCTTGGAAGTTGAAGCACTGAACAATGCACCAGGAGTTTATTCGGCCCGTTATGCCGGCGAAGCACACAATGCGGAAGCCAATATGCAGAAGTTATTAAAAGAACTTGAAGGAACAGAAAACAGGAAAGCCCGTTTCCGTACCGTTATAGCGCTTCTACTGGACAGAAAAGAATATATCTTTGAGGGTATCGTAAACGGAAAGATAATTGAAGAGAAAAGAGGAAACGAGGGTTTTGGATACGATCCGGTGTTTGTTCCCGACGGATACAACCAGACTTTTGCAGAGTTAGGCATGGATATTAAAAACAATATAAGCCACCGCGCACAGGCTGTTAAAAAGCTGGCTGATTTTTTATCGGATTTGGCACAGATTTAAATCTGCGCCAGCTTTTATACCGAAATCTGTGGTCGTGAGGATTTGCAATCCGAATTAATATGAGTATTAGGATCTCCAGATCCGACAAATCAAAAAATACCTATTAAACCGGAACTACATTTATCTAAATGGATTACAAATCCCCTTCAACCAAAATTTAGAAATTTAACAACTAAAAGAAGATGTAATTTTACCGGATCAAAACAAATCTAACTGCAGTTCTTTTTTTTACTTCCGGTGTATCTTATTTCCGCTTCAAAGGATCTAATCCGACAGACATGCTATTCTTATTGCTGTTCAACGGGAATTGAACACCTGTCCAACGGCAGTTGGATACCCGATTAACTCCGGTTGAACACGTGTGCAACTTCCGTTGAACAATAATAAAGACAGCGGCTCTGCAAAATAAGGCATATACTTGTTGTTTTTTACTTATTTATTAAGCAAATTTTCCAGCAGTAAAAGCGCAATAAGATCTTAGCAAAACAGTAACATACACCCAATATATGTGAAGGAGTGAATGATGTGTGAACCAATCTGCTTTTTATATTTTTACAATCCTAACTGTTCGGATATTTCAAGCATCCGGCGGATTGGTTGGATTGCTTTCTTTTGTACCTCTTCATCGACATAGATTTCGGGTAGTTCGAATTTCAGGCAATTGTATAACTTCTCCATGGTATTTAAACGCATGAATACACATTCGTTGCAGGCACAGGTGCTATCATTCGGAGGTGCGGAAATAAATAGTTTATCCGGACTCTGTTTTTGCATTTCATGAATAACCCCGCTTTCAGTCGCTACAATGAACTGATTTTTGTCTGAAGTAATGGTATACTTTAATAACGCCGCAGTCGATCCTACAAAGTCTGATACCTCAATAATGGGTTGTTTACATTCCGGATGTGTTATAATTTCGGCATCCGGGTATTGAAATTTTAGTTCCAGTATCTTTTCGAGCGAGAATTGTTCGTGTACATGACAGGCTCCGTTCCATAAAATCATATCACGGCCTGTTATACTGTTTATATAATTACCCAGGTTACGGTCGGGGCCAAAGATGATTTTTGTTTCCGGTGGGAAACTTTCCACAATCTGGCGGGCATTGGTAGAAGTTACCACAACGTCTGTTACAGCTTTAACAGCAGCGGTTGTATTTACATACGAAATAACCGTATGGCCCGGATGTTGTTTTACAAACTCCGCAAAGTCCGGAGCCGGACAACTATCCGCCAGGGAACATCCGGCATTCAGGTCGGGAACCAACACTTTTTTATCCGGACAAAGTATCTTAGCTGTTTCACCCATAAAGTGAACTCCACATAATACAATGATATCTGCCGTTGTTTTAGCTGCCCATTGCGCAAGGGCAAGACTATCCCCTACAAAATCGGCTATATCCTGAATATCTCCGGTCTGGTAGTAGTGAGCCAGTATCACTGCATTTTTCTCTTTCCGTAAACGGTTAATCTCTTCCGGCAGATTGATGTCTTTCGGAACCGGAACATTCATATATCCTATGGATTGTTCTGTACTCATATATAATACCTCTTTATTAATGCTACAAAAGTAGTCAAATTTATTCACCTTTCGGTTTGGTTATCTAATAAACAAATCATCCCTACCGCATGGTTCCCTGTTCCCCCTGCCGGTTATCAACCATTTATATTATTATCTTATTATTCTTTTTAATTTTAAAAATAAAATGATGAATATGATATCCTGTTAATAGTGTTCAAAGTTTTTTGCCGGAATAGTTGCATAAAATGTTATTAAAGGGTTTTCAAATGTTATTAAGAAGATACTAACACTTCTCAACAGTCTATAGGCTCCTGAAATCAGTCTCTTACAAACTTTATTAGTTTCTGTTAATAACAGGGTGTTTGTAAAAATAACTATTCCCTAAGAGTGGGAAACCTGTGTATAACCTATGTTTAAATATGATATTAAAAAAAAAGTGCTTATTTCTTTGAACATTCCATTTTGTGCCTGTATGGGTAGATGTTTCAAATATGCAACTCTTTTTTTCAATTTCTCTTCACTATTTATCAATACCTTTTCCACAGTTATTCACAACAGGATTTATACCTTTGTATTTAAATATAAGAAGAATATGCGGAAACTTAAAATAACGGAACTGAATAGATTATCGCCTGAAGAATTTAAGAACAGTGATAAGAATCCGTTGATAGTTATACTGGACAATATAAGGAGTTTACACAACGTAGGATCTGTTTTCCGTACAGCGGATGCTTTTAAGGTAGAAGCTGTTTATTTGTGTGGGATTACAGCCTGCCCTCCTCATGCGGAAATTCATAAAACAGCTTTAGGGGCTGAAGATACGGTAGACTGGCTCTATTTTAAAGATACACTGCAGGTTGTTGATAAGTTGAAAAAAGAGGGGTATACAGTGTGTGCTGTTGAACAGGCAGAAGGAAGTGTAATGTTGGATAAGTTCCAGCGCGACAGTGAAAAGAAGTATGCTGTTATTTTAGGAAACGAAGTAAAAGGAGTTCAACAAACAGTTGTTGATAACTGCGATCTTTGTATTGAAATACCCCAATACGGAACCAAACATTCCCTGAATGTATCAGTAACTGCCGGTATTATTGTTTGGCAACTCATATCAACCCCCTCCGCCCCCTAAAGGGGGAACTATTCAGCTTTGTTACTATATTTGATTTTTAATTTAAACTTTGACTTATGGAAAACGACAAGATATCTATGTTTTATGGAGCTTCTCCTATTTTATTTCGATTAGCTAAAACTATGAGAATGAATCCAACAGAAGCAGAAGAATATTTATGGAATCATTTAGGAACAGAAAGATTTAAAGGTTTTCGATTCAGGCGTCAACATCCTATATTATTCTTTATAGCTGATTTTTATTGTCATACTTATAAACTTGTTATAGAAGTAGATGGTGGATATCATACATTGAAAGAACAATATGAATATGATCAGGAGAGAGAACAGGAATTAAGAGAATTAGGTATAACAGTTCTTCGTTTCACAAATAAAAAAGTTTTAAACAATATATCACACGTTCTCCAAACAATAGAACAAACACTAAAAGAAAAAAGAGACGCAAATCAGTCCCCCCTTTAGGGGGCGGAGGGGGTTGGTGTGTATATTTTAAATATACCCATTCTCAACCATAATAACCACACGTTCTGTTAGGGTATCTTTTCCTTTGGGGTCGTAACTAGTTTTCAGACTGGCACCGAACATACCGGCAAAAGCATTCCAGAAGGTAGCACGGAAACTACCTAAATAGGCTTTTACCAGATTGTAACTTGATTGGTTGCATTCGCGGTCTATTAATTTTATCAACAATTTACCCTGTGAGAGAGTTAATTTCTTTAATTCCGGTTTATATTCTTTGAATAACTCTTTTTCCATTCTTTTCAGATGGGCTTCCCGGGAACCGTCGTCCGGCAGGGTTTCAATGTATTCGTATGTTTCTATCAGGGTCTCGTATACCATTTTAGCATAGGGGAGGGTACGTTTTACATCCCTTACCAGTTTGGTATATTGTTGTTGTTCTTTTTTATTTTTGAATTTATACTCAGGAAATATAACTACATCCCGCAAACGTACCATAGGGATCGTGTCGCCCTTATCAATATACGCACGTTGCATTCCTTCCGGTGCTATACGTACATTGCTTTCCTGGGAAAAGCTGTTCCATGAACAGGCTAATCCAATGAAAAAGACGATATAACCTATAGTTCTCTTCATATATACAAAATTAGTTTTTTTTCCTTATTATTACTGCCGGATTTACACATTTTGACTAAATATACAATTTATTTACTCGGATACAATAAACGTGTTTTTTTCCCGTTAGTTTATAAATGAATGAATAATTAACTTTATGTCTTGTTTATTAACCCCTTACTTTGCGCTATGAGAAGTTTTTCAACATTGTTAATCTTTTTGTTTATAACTATTGTAACCACCTCAGCCAGAAACTACTTACGTTTGCCGGATACACGTGCTGCCGGATTGGATGGAAACGAGGTTACTCAATCGGTGCGGTTTAATCCTTCCCTGATTTCATTGTACGAAAAGAACAGTATCTCTTTTGATTACTATAATACCTATGGTATAAAAGAGTTAGGTACTTTTTCTGTCATGGGTATGTTTCCGTCTGTTTTTTTGTCTGCCGGAATACATGTATCTTCTTTCGGGTATGAGGAATACCGGCAGAACCTGATACGGGCAGTAGCCGGTAAACAGTTGAATGAATACTGGACACTGGGAGCTGCCGTTCAGTACTCTTTTCTGCATACGGTTCTTTTTGAGGAGAAACCGGGACTCTTATCCGCAGATGTGGGAGTTACCTGGTCGCCTGTTGAGAAGTTGTTGGCAGGATTGTTAATAATAAATTTACCTTCTTTTGCTCTCAAAGATAAAGTAACTGATATTAATTATTTTACAGACTATAAAATTCAGGCAGGTTTTGAATGGTTATTTATTAACGACCTGTTAATACTGTTTACTCTCGAGCATAATGAAAAACAATCTTTCACCGGTAGCGCAGGCATTGAATACTTTCTGGGAGAGCAGCTGCGGTTGCGTGCCGGAGTACAGGCGAAGCCTCTTATTCCTTCGGTAGGAGCAGGATATAAATTCCGTTCGTTTACTGCGGATGTGGCCATTCTTTATCACTCTGTATTAGGAGTAAGTACAGGTATAGGATTAACTTACTCTTTCTGATTTCTTATATGAACAGAGTGTTTATAAATATGTTTATATACCTGTTGATAGTATGTTATCATGCAGATAGCCAGGTATATTATTCTGTTGATAACCTATCCGGTATTTTACAGGAGTTAGGTATGGACGATGCAGAAGATGATCTCTTTGAAGAATGGTATGATAAATTATCAATGTTGATAAATCATCCGTTGGATATCAATAAAGCCAGTTATGAAGATCTGAATCAGCTACCTTTCTTATCGGATGATCAGATTGAGGAAATTATATTGTACCGGCAGCGGTACGGTGAAATGGTTTCTTTGTATGAATTAAAGAATCTACAGAAATTGGATTATGCGACTATCCGCTTACTTGTTCCCTTTGTTTATATTGATGAAAACCCGGTTGAAAACTCTGATATATCTGTTCATAAGCTGTTGAAGTATGGTCGTAATGAATTAATAATGA
Organism: Tannerellaceae bacterium; assembly: GCA_021203545.1. Classification (GTDB taxonomy): domain Bacteria; phylum Bacteroidota; class Bacteroidia; order Bacteroidales; family Tannerellaceae; genus UBA4116. Next base: position 7,298 of record JAJQAZ010000171.1, read on the forward strand.
GGTATAACAATACTTTTTAACAGAAAAAGGGGTACCGCCCTCCGGAAGAAGGAGAATACGAGCCCAATAAACGATATTTAGGACAACCTTTTTACCATTCTGTCCGCTACTCTTATACATATGATAACCGGATACAAACAGGAGTAATAGTTGAGAAAGATCCGGGCGAACCGTTCTTTAAAAAGGGTTATAAAGGGTATGATTACTATTCTGCACATCTGGTAGTAAAAGATATCAACAGGTTAAAAACATTTATTGCAGGCGATTATAAAGTTTCTTTCGGACAGGGGTTAGTAATTAGCCAGGACTTTACTCCTGGGCGTACTGCTATGGTTACACAGGCAGACAGAAGGAGTAACGGTTTTCGCAGGCACTTTTCAACGAATGAGTATGATTATCTTCGTGGAGTAGCTTCTACTGTTTCTTTTTCCGGAATAGATATCAGTTTGTTTTATTCTTCCAGGAAAATGGACGGGATTATGGATAGCTGTTATATCCATTCAATCAGGAAAGACGGTATTCACCGGATTGAAAGGGAACAGGAAAGAAAACATGTATTTAGATTAGCTACCTATGGAGCGAATGTACGGTATAGCAATCACAGGTTGGCTTTAGGAATAACAGGTGTTGTAACTTCATTTGGGAGAAACGAACTTTCTCCGGATGTAAAACCTTATAATCTGTATTATTTACGGGGAAAAAAGAATAGTAATTTATCTGTTGATTACCTGTGGAAAAACAGGAAAATAAAATTATTTGGAGAAACAGCCGTTTCACAAAATGGTTCGTTTGCTACTCTTCATGGTATGCAATTAACTCCTGTTTCTTATCTTAATTTGTTGATGTTGTACCGGTATTATGATAAAAAATACCAGAGCTTTTATGGGAAGTCTTTTTCCCAGCAATCGCAGGTTCAGAATGAAGAAGGGGGATATATAGGTATTACCTTTATTCCTTTCCCATACTGGAAATTATCAGCCTATGCGGATGTTTTTCGTTTTCCCTGGTTAAGATATGAGGTGGATGCTCCTTCCCGTGGTGAGGAATACATGGTGCAGATAGACCATTCTTTTAATTCGTCTATTTCTATGTATGTTCTGTACCGGTATAGTGAAAAAGATAAGAATTATCCGGGCGTTAGTAACCGTACGATTTAGCCTTATTCGCAACAAAAGATACAAGGTCAGTTACGTATAGAAGCGGATGAATGGTTTTTCCGGACTTCTGCCGAGTATGGACGTTATCTGTTTGAAGATACGAAATACAGAGGATATATGTTTTCACAGGCAATTGGCTGGAAACCGAAAAATCTGCCTGTACGTACAGATATATATGGCAGTTGGTTCTATACGGATGATTATGCCGTACGATTCCGTTCTTTCGAAAAAACTCTTTTATATGACTTCTACTCCCCTACTCTTTCCGGCAGAGGTTTCCGTCTTTCGGCTGTAGTACAGTGTGAGCTTACAAAAAGAGTATCTGTAACTCTTAAAATAGCTAATACACAATATGCAGACCGGGAAAAAATAGGAACTGGACTGGAAGAAATAGAAGGAAATAAGAAAGGAGATATTTATTTGCAGGTGAGGTATAAGTTTTAAAAGTTCACACCAACCCCCAGCCCCCTAAAGGGGGTTAAATTCTTTCCATAACATAATCAATAATATCCAGGCAGAGGTTTGTTGTTTTGCTGTCTTTATCGAGTGTGGGATTTAATTCTACCAGATCCATGGATTTGATCAGGTTGGTGGAGACCATGGTATCCATAAACTGTTTGAATTCGATGGGTAGTAAACCTTCGGATACCGGTGTTCCTGTTCCCGGAGCGAAACGGGGATCAATACTATCTACATCTATGCTGAAATGAACATTTCTGATTTTCCGTTCTTTCAGTTTTTTCCGGATATCTTCGCCTACATACCGGATGCCTTTTTCGCGGATTGTTTCCATGGGGTAAACACTTAACTGGTGCTTTTCTATTAACTGTTTTTCTCCTTCATCCAGACTGTGTGTTCCTACCAGGAAAACATTCCGGGGTTGTACTTTATTTCCCGGGGCATATACATTGACCAACTCTTCATTACCCAATCCCATGAGTGCGCTTAACGGCATGCCGTGAATATTACCACTGGGAGTGGTTTCGCTGGTATTCAGATCGCCATGTGCATCCAACCAGATGATCCCGAAATCATCAAAACATTTACCAACTCCCGATGCACTTCCTAATCCAAGTGAATGGTCACCGCCTACGATCAGTGGGAAAGCTCCTCCCCGCAATGTATCATATACCAGTTCGGCCAGGTTATTGTTTACTTCTACAATTGTATCCAGGTATTTCATCTGGCGGCTATAGGTATATTTATCCTCATTGTTTACAGGGGGTACATACAGGTTTCCTAAATCAAATCCCCGGTGGCCATGTTTGCGGATAATCTTCATCAATCCGTTTTCGCGTAGATGATTGGGTGCTGTTTCTGCTCCGGCACAATCACAACCCAGATTAAGGGGTACACCAATTACATTTACTTTCATAGCGGCATTTGTTCAAATGTTTCTTTGATGATATGGATAGCTTCCCGTAATTGTTCTTCTGTAATAATCAGAGGAGGAGCAAAACGGATGATATGTTCGTGGGTGGGCTTTGCTATTAACCCCTTTTTTTCATCATCAGGCATATATCCCAGGCTGTTTTACCATGTACCGGAGTGGTAACTATAGCATTTAGTAATCCTTTTCCTCTTACCTCACGAATCATGGGTGATTCTATTTTGTGTACTTCTTCACGGAATATAATACCCATTTCATGCGCGTTGGCTATCAGGTTTTCCTGCTGTATAACTTCCAGAGCTGCTATGCCTACCTGTGCAGCTAAAGGATTTCCACCATAAGTGGAACCATGTTCGCCGGGCCCAATAGTAAACATAATTTCATCATCAGCCAGTACGGCAGATACCGGAATTGTACCTCCTGAAAGAGCTTTTCCAAGAATGAGTATATCCGGCCGTACCTGTTCATGGTCGCAGGCCAGCATTTTACCTGTACGGCCTATACCGGTTTGAATCTCGTCGGCCATAAAGAGGATGTTATTTTTTTCACATATCTCTTTACACTGTTTTAAATAGCCTTCATCCGGAACAACAACACCTGCTTCGCCCTGAATGGGTTCAACCAGAAAACCTGCAATATCCGGATTGGCTGCTATTTCCTGCAACGCCTGTACAGAATTATAGGGTATCTGTATAAATCCCGGTGTGTAAGGATCGTACTCTGTATAGGCAGAAGGGTCGCTACTCATGGATATAATAGTGATCGTACGGCCATGAAAATTGTTTTTACATATAACGATCTTTGCTTTTCCGGAAGATATGCCTTTGCAACGGTATCCCCAACGGCGCGCCAGCTTCAGAGCTGTTTCCACAGCTTCGGCTCCTGTATTCATAGGGAGTAACTTATCATAACCGAATAGTTTGCAGGCGAATTCCATAAATTCGCCTAACTTATCGGAATAGAAAGCACGTGAAACCAATGTGAGTTGCTCTGCCTGTTTGTGCAAAGCCTGTATAATATGTGGGTGACAATGTCCCTGATTGAGGGCAGAATATCCGGAAAGGAAATCGAAATAATGTTGTCCGTTTGTATCCCATACAAAGACTCCTTTTCCTTTTTGAAGTACCACAGGCAACGGATGATAATTATGTGCTCCATACCTGTTTTCCCGTAAAATATAATTTTCTGTTCTCATATATACTCCTTTCTTTTACATAATGTAAGTATATCTATGCCGGCATATTACAAAGATATTAAATAGACTATCTTTTTGACAGAAAAGAGTATATGTTAAGAAACATTCCCGGATCAGGTCTTTAATTATAGATAATAACCGGGAAACCTAATTTATTGCGGGGAATTACTATTTGATCTTTTCCATTATATATATAGTTTTTGTCGATCAGGATTTCTTCGTTTATTACACTTAATGTATTGAAATCGGGTTGAGGAATACTTAATTTCAGTGTGTTAGGTTCTTTTCCTTCAGAATAGCTAAAGTTGTTATTTATAGAACAAATATTAGTATATAATAAATACTTACCGTCTGTCAGATAATCAGAAGTATTACCGTTGTAACTGAAATATTCCAGTTTATCAACATCAATATCATTTATAACGGGTTTATAATCAAAATAGAATCTGCCTTTGTATACGAAACTGTTTTTATATAGTGTATATTGTGTTGGATCTAATATCTCGTATTCTTTTGTGTCGTAGTTTTTGATCCAAATATTTCCTATGGGTTCCATTTCAAAGTTACTAATATTCACTTTATAAAATCCATTATTTACCCATACCAGAAAATCTTCAAGGTATATGTATTTATATTCATAAACATCTTCAAAAAAAATATAAGTCGCCTTCTTTTTCAATAAAAGACATACCCAAAGAGGCTACAGGTATCCATTCAAGTATATTTTCCGGTATTTTTATTCTTGTAGTATCAATAAGATGAAAACTACCTGTTTCGCTACCTTTATAAGTGTTAATTCCGTCAGTAAGCAGCATACTAATCCAATTACTGGGTTTTTTGTGTCCCCAGACTATTCTTTTTGTTTTTCTGGCATCTAAATCTAACTTTTCGGGTCTGTAATCGCTATATTTATAAACCGAATTATTATAGGTAAAGTAGTTGGAATAACGGGTTAATTTACTATGTTCGCCTTCAAATTTTTCTAATTGTAAAGAAGCATCACCATTTAACCAATATAATCCGTCTTTAGTAACAAAATAACCATTATGTATATATGTAGCTGATAATGCATCAAAATTTTCAAGTCCGGTTATTTCTTCAAGTTCTTCCGGATTAGAATGCATGACCGGAAATGTATATAGTTTACCTTTTCTTTCATATAGAAAATCATTTATTGGAGTATACTTTGATATATTTATTTTTTCCTCTATTTCTCCATAACGTTCTTCATAAATCTTTTCGCCGTCTGTAAAATAGTCTGTTCCATAAAGAAATCTTATACCTGACAGATTTTTCTTAATAATAAAATTTTCCTTGAAATTGATCATATACTTTCCGAATAGGATCAGTTTTGTATTTTTGTAGTTTATGTTTTTGGCATGTGTTATGCTATAGCCGTCCCAGTGCATAACAGATCCGTCAGATTGTACTTTGGAACCCCCTACCATACCTTCTATGTATATTTTCTTTTCGGAGGTATTAATAATGTAATGGCTTATTCTGTATTCTTCCGGTTTTTCACTTTGTAAGATGCTTTCTTTTTTTAGTGTGGTACAAGCCCCCAGCATAAAGATGGCAGCGAGGAAATTTATTATATACTTTTTCATTTGTTAATCCGGATACTAATTGTTTTACTAACAAATATAAGAATAGTTTATTAAGATCATAGATTAATCAATGGATGATGAGTGGAATATAATAAATTAAGCAACAAAAAACCCTGCTTAATATAGATAAAACTATACTAAACAGGGTTCTTTAAATTGATATGTATTTTTACTCCTGTGTTGCCAGGTGATTTTTTAGGGGGTTGGTATACATTTCCAATATTTTGGTACGCAGGAAATCTTCGTCTTTGTTGTGGATTACTATTTTATCCACTTGTTTCTGCAGGTAATCCAGGAAATGTTTTTTGTCTTTCAGACTGTAAAGCTCACTGAACCGGCTTGTACTGTATAATATATCGTATGCAACATAATTGCATGGGTAAAAGCGGTAGTGTTTATAAATTTCTTTGTCTATTGTTTCTGCGATTGCTCCGAACAGTTCATTCTTTTCCATTTCCGGATTCAGTTTCTCCAAAGCCGGGTTTATCGGGCTGCATATGGTGAAATGTACCCGTCCTTTATCGTTCAGGATACCGGTTTCCATATTCAACAGATCATCCCGCTGGCTTTTTACGAAATCAGGATTATCCCGTTTCAGCTGGTATTCCTGTGCTTTCAGGAAGTCGCATGGGTCATACTCATAAGAAATGGCTACCGGAACAATATTCAGGTCCATGATATTGGTCAAAATGTCTTTGTCACCTCCCATATTCAACATTTTCAGAATACTGGGTTGTGTTTTATCATTTGCATCTTTCGCCCTTCCTTCACGTTGTGCGATCCAGACAGACTCTTTGGTTTCTTTAATGGTATGGTACATATAGGAAGCTAATTTTTTACTTTCTTCCAGTTGCTGACGTACGGACACGCCCCGTTTTACAATAAAGCTGTTATTCAGCCGTACCACTGTTTTAATCCAGTCACGGATCAGCAGATTATCACCGATTGCTACCTGGGTCATACCATACCCTACATCATACAATACCATGTTAAGGAAAGAAGCATCCAGTACAATATCCCTGTGATTGGATATAAACGTACACGGACGTTTATCTTCCGGCAGGCGGCTACGGCCCGAAATAGTCAAAGAAAAGGTTGTTTTCTTTGCAATCATCATCACTACCTCGTAAGACAGAGTCGACTTGAACTGTTCTTTTGTTTTACATGCCCGGAGCACGTTTGAGAATTCTTCCCAATTGAGATCTGGTTTTATATAACGGAAAGCCCGTTCCAGATCTTTATTATTAACCAGTTCTTCGATAGCGCCTTTTACTTCCTCATTCGTCATCGGACGAATATCATCAAAATTTAAGGAAACAACATCTTTTTCCATATCGTAATAATTGACAACTAATTTAATAACAATAAATACAGGGGTATTTATTGCCTTTTATGCCGATTAATTTAATTCGTTTTCTATTATATCTGTCATTACCTCTTTTATATCCAGTCCGGCAGCCCTTACCTGTTGAGGAATAAAACTGGCGGGAGTCATGCCCGGTGTTGTGTTTATTTCCAGTAATACAGGCTGTTTATTGTCCCGGAGAATATAATCAATGCGTATAATCCCTTTTGCACCTAACAGGTCATAAATGCGGGAAGTTGTTTCCTGCACCCGGCGGGCCAGGTCGTCCGGAATACGGGCCGGAGTAATTTCATCCGACTGGCCGTTGTATTTAGCATCGAAATCGAAAAACTCGTTTTCCGTTACCACTTCCGTTAAAGGAAATACCACTTCTTTTCCTTTCACTTTATAGCATCCGCAGGTAACTTCGGTACCGGATATAAAACTTTCAATGATCACTTCATTCCCTTCCGAAAAAGCTTTTTCAATAGCCGGCTTTAACTGGCTGGCTTCTGCTACCCGGCTTACGCCGAAACTGCTTCCTCCGTCGTTGGGTTTTACAAACACAGGTAGTTTCAGTTTTTCAATGATTTCATCTTCATTGATCACATCTCCTTTCAGGAGCCGTATGGAATCTGAAACTACAATACCAAACCCTTTCAGGTACTGATTACATACAAACTTATTAAAAGTTAGCGAACTAACCAATACTCCACACGAAGAATAAGGAATTCCTAACATTTCAAAGTAACCCTGAAGCAGGCCATTTTCGCCGGGAGTTCCGTGTATAGTGATATAAGCAAAATCAAATTTTATTTTTTCTCCGTTTAGTTCAAAACTGAAATCATTTTTATCAATAGGAGTTGTTTCCGTATCAGATAAACGGACTACCCACTCTTCACGGGTCAGCAAAGCTACATACAGATTATATTTCTCCTGGTCGATGAAGGAATAAATTCCTCCTGCGCTTTTCAGGGAAACTACAATTTCCGAAGAGTATCCCCCGGCTATAATAGCTATGTTTTTCTTCATATTTTTATAGTTCTTTTGTATTTGCATAATTCCGCCATTTATCAATTAACTGTTGCATGTCCGAAGGTATTTCGGAATCAAAGTGCATCTCTTCGCCCGTAGTAGGATGAACGAATCCCAGCGTTTTGGCATGTAATGCCTGGCGTGGACAGATTGCAAAACAGTTTTGTACAAACTGGCGGTATTTAGTAAAAGTAGTTCCTTTCAATATTTCATCACCCCCATAGCGGCTGTCGTTGAAGAGCGTATGCCCAATGTATTTCATATGGACACGTATCTGGTGTGTACGGCCGGTTTCAAGGCGGCATTCAGCCAATGTTACATATCCCAGCCGTTCCAGTACTTTGTAGTGGGTTACTGCCGGTTTACCCATTTCGCCTTCGGGAAATACCCGCATCAACATACGGTCATAGGGATCGCGCCCGATGTTTCCTTCGATGCGTCCTTCCTCTTCATAAATAATACCCCAAACCAATGTATTGTAACGCCGGTGGGTAGTTTTATTAAAGAACTGTAAACTAAGGTTTGCTTTGGCTTCGGGACGTTTGGCTACTACCAATAATCCTGATGTATCTTTATCGATACGGTGCACCAGGCCCAGCCGCGGATCGGAAGGATCGTAGGAAGGATCATCTTTCAGGTAATGCGCCAGCGCATTCACAAGTGTTCCGGTATAGTTGCTATGGCCGGGGTGTACCACAAGTCCGGCCGGTTTGTTTACTACCAGCAGGTCTTCGTCTTCGTATACAATGTCAAGGGGAATATCTTCGGGAATAATTTCCATTTCCCGGCGGGGACGTGTCATCACAATGGATACAATATCCAGCGGTTTGACACGGTAATTACTTTTTACAGGATTGTTATTTACCAGTACACAGCCGGCATCGGCAGCCAGTTGTATGCGGTTGCGGGTAGACCCGGTCATCCGGTCAACCAGAAATTTGTCTACCCTTAAAAGAGATTGATCCTTATCGGCCACAAAACGGAAATGTTCGTAAAGCTGGGGAGACTCCTCCTCCCCTTCTTCCTGTTCCAGTAGTTCGTCGTCTACCGGTTCATTGTCCCACTCTTCCGTAAAGCTATTCATTCTTAAAACCAGTTTTCATCATCGTTAGCAATCGTCTCAGCCGGTATAGAATCTATTTCTTCTATATTTATGGAGTCTATAGAGTCTTCGCGGAAAGGTTCCGTATATCCGTTGCTGACGATCAGTACCACAGCAGAATTAAGAGGTACCATTTCGTTCGGATTCAGTGTCCGTCCCATAGATTCTACCCGTAAAGCCAAATCTCTGTATTCTCCGTCTATATATTTAGTTTCTACGTTTTCGAATCCGCGTGCACGCAACAGAGCGTATGCCTGGCGGAGTGAAAGGTCGGCTACTTCGGGAACACTACCCATTTGAGCCGTCTGGGCATTTACAGTGATAAATATAATACGCCCTTCTTTTACTTTCGAACCAGCCGTAGGAGTAATTTCTACAATAGCTCCCGGTGCAGCTTCTTTTGAAAATACCGAATCTATTACACTATGCCGTAATCCGCTCTTTTTCAGGAAGCCGGATGCTCTGTCTACACTTAGTCCTTTTACATCAGGTACAATTACCGCCTGGTTGTGGCGGGTATACACTTCCAGCCATTTCAGTGTTACTACCAATAGTATACACGAAAGTATCACTGCAAAGAGCAGGTGATACCATAACGGAAGTCTTACTAATTTGTCTAAAAATCTTTTCATCTTCTATTTAATCATTCATAGACGGCTTCAAAAGTAGAAAAAAAACGCAACATAGCCGTTATAATTATTAATACATTGCTATAAAAACAAAGAAAGTAAAGGTTTTTTAAAAACCTTTACTTTCTTTATAACAAATGTCAGATAAAAAAGATTATCCGTTGTATTCGTCAGAAACTGTTAATTTAGCTCTTCCTTTCGCACGACGGGCAGCCAATACTCTACGTCCGTTTGCAGTGGCCATTCTTGAACGAAAGCCATGTTTGTTCTTTCTTTTCCGGTTGGAAGGTTGAAATGTTCTTTTCATTTTATTTATATGTTTATTATTTTTCCTACTATTTCGGGCTGCAAAGATAATTTCCTTTTTTTAAATAAACAAGTTTTTGAGTTGAAATTAACCCCTCAACCCCCTGAATGGCAATGTTATCAACTTAACCCTATTTATTTAACTCTTCGCTGTGGTCTCTTCGCCAATGTTGCGGCCTTAAGGAAAAAACAAATAAAAACAGTCTTAATCCCGGACTTGATCCGGGATCGCAAAAGCACTAATAGTTTGAATTATAATCATAATTACCGTCTGTAAGTCCAAAGGACTTAAATGTGAATACCCCCCGGTGAAGCGTAGCGACCGGGGGAACAAGATACCTTATCCTGTCTCAACCCCGATAGTGGGTTGAACCCTATCATTCAACACCTTTCGGCGTTGTAGAGTGTGAGTGGCCCCGGTCGCTACGCTTCACCGGGGGGGTATTCACATTTAAGCCCTTCAGGCTTATAAACAGTATTTTTTCAATTTTGCAATTGAGTTTTTACCCCCCCCCTTAGGGGGTTGGGGGGGGTTACGGTCTTGGATTCACCATAGCCCGGTTTTCCCATTCCAGGTACCTCTTTTCCAGTTCGGCTACTTTTTCCGGATATTGAGCTGCCAGGTTGTTCATTTCGGTACGGTCTTCTTTCAGGTTATATAATTCCCACGGTTTTTCAGTACCCTGCCGGATGATTTTCCAGCCACTGGCATCTATCAGAGCTTTCTCTTCAAAATGTTCAAAACATAATTCGGAGTGGCCTGCTCTGGTTCCTGTTTCGAATACCGGAACCAGACTTTTCCCTTCCAGGGGAATAATTTCGTTTCCTTTGTATTCGGCCGGATAAGAGGCTCCTGCCAGGTCTATACAGGTTGCCATGATATCAATTACATGCCCCATTTGTCCGGTCATGCTGCCTTTGGGTTGTTGTATTCCTTTGGGCCAGTGTGCGATCATAGGTGTGCAGATACCCCCTTCGAATGATTTCGCTTTCCAGTACAGGAAGGGAGTATTGGCAACGTTTGCCCAGCGTGCTCCTATGGATGCATACGTATTTTCGGGACCGGGCAGTACTTCTTTCTCGCGGGGATAGATAATCTTTTCTCCGTTTCGCATCTCTGCCTGGCGGTCGTTTTCGCCTTCGGAATAGAACTGGCAATCTTCGGGGCTACATCCGTTGTCGGACATGAAAAAGATCAGTGTATTGTCTAACTGTCCGTTGGCTTCCAAAGCAGCCAATAGTTTGCCGATTTCCTGATCCATACGGTCTACCATAGCAGCGTGTACCGCCATAGCGCGGGCATCCCATTCGCTGGTGGGATTTTCTTCCCAACTTTCTGAAAACTGCCGGGGAGTGAAGTAATCTTCTTCCTGGTTGAAGATACCCAGTTTCCTCATCCGTTCGTACCGTTGTTCCCGTATTTTATCCCAGCCTACTTTGTATACATCTTCATACTTTTTGATATCTTCCGGCAAGGCATGTAACGGCCAGTGCGGAGCATGGTAAGAAAGATACATAAAGAATGGCTTTTCGTTCTCTGTATACCTGTTTACATACGAAACCGCGCTATCAGTCAGTGCAATAGTACTGTAATAATCTTCCGGAACACTTCGTACAGGTTCTTCTCCATTTACCAGGCTGAAAGGGTCGAAATAGTTTACTACACCGTAAATGGTTCCGTAAAAATCCTGAAACCCCCGGTAAGTCGGATAATTATCTTTGGGAGCAAATTCATCGTATTGTACATGGTGGGCCAGCCACTGGCGCTGGTCAGGCCGCAGGGGCGTCTCGGCTACGTGCCATTTACCGATCATACCTGTCTGGTAACCCGCCTGGCTTAGTACTTCGGCAATTGTTACCCCGTTGTGTGTCATGGTTCCCCGGTATCCCGGTTTCTTTTCATCAAATGTCATTCGCCCGATGCCTGCCTGATGCGGGTAAAGCCCGGTAAGCAGCGAAGCACGTGTCGGGCAACTACGGCTGGCATTGTAAAAATGGCTGAACCGTACCCCATTCTCTGCCAACCGGTCCAGATTAGGTGTTTGTATTTCGCCCCCATAACAACCCAAATCGGAATAACCCAGATCGTCGGCCAGAATAACAATGATATTAGGACGTGTATCGCCTGCCGCGGATGCGTAGCCTGAACAACCCAATGCTACCAGTGCACCTACAGCACCGAATTTTAATTGGTCTAAATGCTGTTTCATATTATATACGAGTTAATTATTAATCACACAAATACCGGAAAAAACACAAGTTACAAATATATAATTTAATTTGGTTTCTTCCGGTATCTGTAAATATAAATCCGGTATTAATCCCACTCCGGATTCTGTTCCAGATTCGGGTTCATCAGCCGTTCACTATATGGGATTGGCCAATAATAATGTTTCGGGTCCGAAAATCCTTTAGGATGTGTATTATCTATAATTGATTTTAATTCGCCGGTTACAATATCAATATAGGTCATTCCCCGCAAAGGTCCTGTACATGCCTGGGGAGCAATTTTCCACCGTTTGATATCCAGATAACGTACCCCTTCCAGCGCCAGTTCCACCAATCGTTCATGCCGTACCCGTTCCCGCATTTCAGCCTGGCTCCCTATAGAGATAGGAGGCATTTCCACTGTGGTACGCTCACGGATTGCATTGATTGCGTCGACTACACTCTGGTCAATTTCGTTCATTTCTATTTTGGCCTCGGCATAGGTGAGAAGTACTTCCGCATACCGGATAATAATCAGGTTGATACCACAATTACTAAGATTTCCCACATCTTCCGGATTCAGGTATTTTTTAGTTGTAAATCCGGTAGTAGATACCTGGAAGTTTGTAGCGTATTCGTCCTGTGTACCACTGCCCGGACGTGAGTCGTAGATTGCTCCGTTAGGCAGTATATCGCCGGGAACCATTACAGAGTAGGATAAACGAGGGTCTCTGTTATTGTAAGGATTCCGTTCATCGTAATCATCTGATTCGGTAATTTTTTTACCGTCTTTCATTTCGTAGGCTTCCACCAATGTTAATAAAGGTGCCACATCCGGGCCGTTTCCACCCAGCGACCGGGGAGCGAACTGATGCATCACACTGTTTGAATAGGTATCTTTCAGAAATTGATGCCCGAAGATAACTTCACAATTGTTTTCCCCTTCGTAAGTGAATAATCCCGGGTAACTATGATACAAATCGTAAGGGCCGTTGTCCATGATGTTTTTAGCTGCGGTTGCCGCTTTAGACCATTCTCCTATATAAAGCATTGCTTTTGCTTTGATAGCCAGTGCGGCTCCTTTTGTAACCCGGCCGGCCTGGTTAGTAGTCCAGGGTAGTAAAGGTACAGCTTCGTCCAGTTCATCTTCTACAAACTTCCAGATCGCAGCTTCCGTATCACGGGCAACTGTTCTTCCTTCTTCAATGGTGATAGGAGTGGTCAGTAAAGGTACTCCACCATACAGAGAGGCCAGACGGAAATAGAAATAGGCACGTAACGTTTTTACTTCACCAATGTATTTATTCAACTCATCGGTTTCTTCTGTTTCAATTTTATCCACATTGGCCATAAAATCGTTACATAACCGGATTCCTTTCCAGTAATGTGCCCAGTATCCCTGCATCGTTCCGTTTTGAGAACTGGCAATCCCTTTTTCAATGTGTACATGATCGCCCCCATAGAAATTGTGGTGTGCAATATCTGTCCAGTTATCCGCTTCCAGAATCTGAACAAAATTTTCTATTTTATCATAGATCGCGTTTGCTGCGTATTCGGCATCCTTCACAGTTTTCCAGTATATTTCGGAAGATAACTTGTTACTGGGAATTGTTTCCAGTACATCACTACAGGAAAAACAAAATAATGTAGTTGCTAACAGTGCAATATAATTTCTTTTTTTCATACAGGTAAAAATTTAAAATGTAACATTTAAACCAAGCGTATATACTTTTGTCTGCGGGAAATAGTCATACCGGCCTGACGGCATTTCCGGATCAAGCCCCCATTCATTGTATCCCGAAATAGTAAACAGGTTATTTCCGGTTACATACACACGGAGTCTGTCAATATGCCACTTTTGAGTAATGTGCCTTGGTATCGTATATCCGATAGTAATCTCTTTCATTCTCAGGTATCCACAGTCAATTAACCAGAAATCAGACATCACGGAGTTGTAATCCACTGATTTGGAAGGACGGGGAAAACGGGCTCCCGGATTATCTTCTGTCCAATAATCTTCAAAAATATCCAGAACAAAACCTGCATAGTTACCAAATTCGGCTAATGCTCCTGAAATACGGGCTTTCTGTTTAATCACTCCCTGGAAAGTAAGCCGTGCGTCAAAGTTTTTATAGCTAAAGTTGCCACTAAGACCAAACGGAAGGAACGGATAATCAGTACCTAATTCTGTAAAGTCGTTACTATCAATGACTCCGTCGTTATTCAGATCCACATATTTTACATCGCCGGGTTTGGTGTTCGGATCGTATAAAGCCGAGTTGGCAATCTCCTCTTCTGTCTGGAAGAGTCCGTCTGTTTTCAGTCCGTAAAAACTTTTAACGGGCGAACCTACCTGTTTGATGTAGTAAGCATTGAATGTTTCTCCCTGAATAATCGGACTGGCACCGGCCATATCCAGAATTTTGTTCCAGTTGTTGGATATATTAAAAGACAGGTCGTATTTAAAAGTAGTTCCTCCGCGGTAACCGACAGATAATTCAAATCCTTTGTTTTCTACGATTGCTGCATTCTGGTAAGGCGCATCCAGACCTACAATCTGTGGAATAGGTAATTCCAGCAATACACCATCTGTTTTCTTTCTATAATAGTCGAATTCAAAATTTAGCCGGTTATTGAACAACCCGATATCTACCCCTATATTTAATTGTTTGGTAGATTCCCACTTCAGGTCTTTATTGGCTTGTACGGTTTGTTTGTATCCGTCTACCAATACACCCCCAAAAGCATATTTCTGTGTGGAATAAGAGTCATAAAACGAATAAAGGCCGGCTGACTGATTGCCGGTTTCACCCCACGAGGCTCTTAGTTTCAGGTTAGAAACGGTTTCAACTATGTCGCTCCAGAAGGCTTCGTTGGATAAACGCCAGCCGGCTGAAAAAGAAGGAAAGAAAGCATATTGGTTACTCCCTGTGAAACGCGAAGAACCGTCGTACCATACATTCGCCTCCAGTAAATAACGGTCGTCGTAATTATAATTAACACGGCCGAACCACGATTGCAGCGCCCATTCGGTATCGAATCCGGAGTTACTCATCGTAGCGGTAGATCCCATATCCATAGAGGTTACATCATTATTATAAAACCCTGTTCTGGAAGTTTTAATTTCGGTATATTTATTTACAATCCGCGAGAAACCACCTAATGCTGTCAGGTTATGTTTACCAAAGGTTTTATTGTATTCCAGTAAAACGTTGGTGGTATACTCCATTTGGTCAAATCTGTTTTCTTCCAGCTTGTTTTCCTGTACCTCTTTTTTATAGTTGGTTTCCGGATCCGTGAAAGAATAAACATTTCTGAAGGTTTTGTCTTTATCGTTGGTTACCTTATACGCATATTGTAAAGAGGCTTTCAATCCGTCAATTATTTCATAATCTGCCTTTAAATTACCAAAGAATAACCGCTTGTAATTTTCGTTTGTACCTGATTCTTTTGCGTACATAAGTGGATTGTTCCCCTGTCCGCTGATACCATAACTACCGTCTTCATATTGTGGAACTGTAAATTGTGCCGCATGTTTCAGGGTACGGTATATTTCTCCTGCCTCTGCCGGTTCCATAGCATAGCTTAACCGGTAATTGGCATCCAGCGATATTTTCAATTTAGAGGTAACATTAAAGTCGGTATTTACCCTCATCTCTTTAATATCCGAATTAAATCCGGGAATAATACCGTCCTGGTCGTAATAGCGTAAAGACATAATTCCCTTTACCAGATCATTACCACCGCTAACGGTAAGTCCGTGATTCTGTTGGGGAGCTGTACGGAATACGGCATCCTGCCAGGTATTTACCAAAGGATATTTATAACGGTCGCCCGAATGCATCCATTCCTGTATATATTCTTCAGGATAAGCATCTGCCTGCCCTACATTGTTATGGGCTATGTTTTGTTGCCGCATATAGGCTACCGACTCCATGTGTTTGGGTTTCGAAATTACATTCTGGAATCCGTAGTAACCATTGTAATTTACAGATAACTTACCTCCGGTAGCCCGTTTGGTAGTAACCATGATTACCCCGTTGGCAGCTCTTGAACCATAAATAGAGGTAGCCGCCGCATCTTTCAGGATAGAGACCGATTCTATATCGTTCGGGTTTACGTCTTCTATCCGTTGTTCGATACCGTCAACCAGGATAAGGGCTTCATTATTTCCGTCCTGCAATGAGGTATTACCACGTATACGCATCACGGTTGAATTTCTACCCGGTGCACCTCCCCGGTCTACAATTGCCAGACCCGGTACCAGCCCCTGTAAAGATTTTACGGTACTGTTGGAAGAGGTAAGGATATTATCACTTTTGATGACACCTACCGAACTGGTCATACTTACCTTTTTTGTGAACCGTATCCTACTACCACCACTTCGTCCAGCCGTTGTGTATCTTCGGTCAGCGTAATAGAAAAGACAATAGTGTTAGCCAGTGATACCTCTTTATCCAGATAGCCGATATAAGATATTTTTAAAATCCCTTCATCAGGTACCTCAAGGGAAAATTCTCCGTCAAAATCGGTAATGGTACCGTTGGTAGTACCTTTTACCACCACATTGGCACCGATAACCGGTTCGCCCAGGTCGTCTGTTACTACTCCTTTGATTGATTTTTTCTGTTGTTCCTGTTGCCTATCCGCTTGAATAGCCGGTTTAACAGTCAGAACGATCAGGTTGTTTTCATTTTCCCGGTAGGCAATGTTTGTACCTTTCAGGATTTCATTCAAAGCGGTATCCACACTGGCATCCGTGATAGAGAGGGATATGTTTTTATCCAGATCGGCCAGGTCGTTATTAAAGAAAAACTTGTAATCACTTGCGTTTTCTATTACCTTCAATACATTCCGTATCGATTGGTTTGTAACATTCACAGTGATCTGTGAGAAAACACTCGTAGAGTGTAAAAGAATAAAAAGAATTAAACACGTGGCAACAGACTGCCGTTTTTTAGGGACTAAGAGCCTTCTAATCCATTCAAATTTCATACTTTTGTATACTATTAAGGTGTTAATGAATTGCGCCCGAATTGTTGTGGGTTCTGTGCGCAGTTTGTTTTTAATACCGGATAAGGGGTAAGTGCCTTGCACTTGTCCCTTTTTTTAAGGGTTAACTCATGTTTTCATACCTCCTTTTTTAAGGTTAAACATTTACTATTTTATTGTCTGAGGCAATTGTTTTTTAATTGCCTCTTCATACCATTGGACCTGTTTTGTGTTCTCCTTCAAAACAATAGAATTGTCTTTAATTTCGTAAGTTAACGGAGAGGTCAGGGAGAGTATTTGCAAAATACTTTCCAGACTGGTATTATTTATAGAACCTGTAAAGCTGTATTTCTTTAAGGTTTCCGATTCGAACGTAATGTGTGTGTTATAATTTCTTTCCAGTGTAAAAGCAATACTTTCCAGCGGTTCCCCTTCAAACATGAAATAATTATTCCGCCAGTTTGAAAATGCATAGGCATCATATACGCTTGTTTTCCGGGTTGTTCCTGTAACGCGGTTGAATGAAATCCGTTCGTTCGGAAGCAATAGGTTGGTACCGGTAGCAGAGGATATTTTTACTTTTCCCTGCATTAACACCACAGAAATATCGGCCTCCTCTTCGTATGATTTCACATTGAAACTTGTGCCGAGTGCTTCAATATCCAGGTTTGCTGTCTCTACAATAAAAGGCCGGTTCGGATCGGATGCCACTTCAAAATAAGCTTCTCCTTCCAGCGTAATTACTCTTTCTTTGCGGTTAAACCGTTTTCCGTAGGCTAAATGACTGTCCGAATTGACCCATACTTTGGTGCCGTCCGGCAACGTAATCATGGCTTTTTGTCCTTTTCAATGGATAATCTCATATCTTCTGCCGGGGGAGATTGGAGGTAAAGGAATATACCTGTTATTATAAGTAGTAAGATAACAGCCACCCTCCTGCTCCATTGGTAGAGTTTACGGGAAATATGTTTGGGAAGGAATTGTTCTTTTGGGGTATATTGGATTTTATCTTTAATATCGCTAAAGATTTTTCTTTGTAATGCCGGATCCATTTCCGCGGATACCAACTCCCAATGACCGGCAGACCATTGCGAATAGCCCTGGCTTTTCAACCACTTGATGAGAAGTTTAGTTTCTTCCTGGGTTGCTTCTTTCCGAAGAAATCTTTCAAATAATTATATGTATTTACTGTTCTCCATTTTTATCCGGTTATAAGGGATAGCCTTAACCGGATAATTTCCGTTACGCCTATGTGTTGTTTTAATACTTATTAACGCATAAGCATAGTAAACAGAAGAGCGATAGAGAGTTCGTAATGATCTTTTAATTTAGTGCGTATAAAGGTGTTGGCTTTGGTTAATTGCGACTCTACCGTATGCTCGGATATATTTAATTGCTGTGCAATTTCTTTATTGGTCATAAATTTTTACGGCTCATGATAAATATCTCCCGGCGGGCAGCGGGTAACTGGTCAATCAGCAAATCAATGTATTCATCCAGCAATTTGTATTCCACTTCATTTTCTGTTGTATTTTCGGAACTGTTACTCCCATCGTATACTATGTGTTGTTGGTATAACAGTTCATACATCCGTTGGCGGTAAATTTTAGAAATCTGATTTTTAGTAATGGTAAACAGGTAAGATGAAAATGATTTTTCGGGATCTAACTCCTTATGCCTTTCCCATACTTTGATGAATACGGTCTGTACAATCTCCTCTGCAAGATACATATCCTGATTGGAAATCTGCATTACGAAATTGTATATTTTTCCGCTCCACTTATTATAAAGATATTCAAAAGATTGAATATCTCCCGACTGAAGATTCGCAATATGTGTATGCTCCGCGTTCATTCAAGGTATAAGGGTTACTCCGTAAAAGTATAAAATTTATCGAATATGTAATAAATGTTGTTTTAAAATTAGAAATAAATAAGTGAAGAAAACTATGTCTTCTCCTGAAATAGGTTGACAGGATCAAAAAGTCCACTTATTTCAGGGTGCTGTCTGGTAGTTTAGGCACAGATTTAAATCTGCGCCAGCGGAAAGCCAGCGAAGAAAAATAAAAACCGGTAGAAACAGCATGAATATTTACGGAAAATTACTTCTTTTGAAGAATATGGAGTTAAAAGATATTTCTTTAGAGAATGTAGGAGTGATTTCCGGCAGGGATGCAATGGTGATAACAGGCATACGTTGTGACGATCCTTTGAAAATAGAAGTAACATGTTCTGTTACCTCCCAACTCAAAAAACAGCTAAAAGATATTTTAGAGGTACTGGAAAGATCAGAAGAAAAGATATGGCGTAAAGTTTTTGAATCTTATTTAAGTGATCTGGATGTTCTGGATATTGAGGAGATGAAAAGAAATATTCGTGGAATATATGGGGGGAATGGGTTCCTTTAATGATCTGGTTTTATGTAATGGGGAACAGATGTTAATAGAGGAAAATAATGAGTTAGATAGTTTAAGAAGATCATTATTTACGTTGATAACATAATCCCTTTCGTCAAATTTTTTCACACGAATTTCCGGATCCTATATAACGGCTTGTATGATTTAAATCAATATATTTTTGAATTTACGTCCCGGTGGTAATTCCATAGCACCGGGACGTAAAATTTTACCACCGGGTGGTAACTTTTTATCACCCGGTGGTAATTTTAGAAAGTAATTGGGAACAATTTAGAAACCCGTTTATTAAAGATAAGAAGTTCGTTAGTATCAAAGTATAAAGAACGCAGATAAATATTTTATAAATATTATTTTATCTGGTCGGAGGGGTTTGCAAATCAGTGGTGGCCAGGAGATTGTAAAGTACTGGTTTTGTTTCTTTTTTCCCTTTGGAGTTACTCTGTACACCTATCTTTTCACCCTTGTAGAGGGTAATATATCTTAGCCCCCAGCGTTGCTTTAATATTTATACATATGTTTTTAGAATACAATCCCGAGTGGATTGAGTGTCAATACTCTCTGGTCAAGTCTTTGGCAACTGGTGTTATTTCGCCCCTGATAAGGGGCAGTTTAATTTAGCCCACGGCAGAGTGAGCGTAGCGAATGACACCGTGGGTTAGCATGTTCCACATTTATTCGGGCTGAAGGCCCAGCTAAAAATAGCCATAAATTCATTTCCCATATCATAATTGCTTAGTAAGTATAGAGTTGCCCCTTCAGGGCGCAGATCGTATCTGCTGTCTTATCCCACGGTGACATTCGCTACGCTCATTCTGCCGTGGGCTAAAATAAACTGCCCCTTATCAGGGGCGAAACACATAAAAGATCTTTAGACAGAGGGGAGTTGTACTCCCCGACAAACAACTCTTAGGATTTGTAATCCTTTCTGCTAATATGGATACTTTATAAATGGGACTGGAAATCCCGTTTTTCTGCAAGGTTATTTACTCCAATCACGGGGAGCCGGAACACCGGGTAAGGGTTTCCGGTTTTTTAATTCTTTCATTACCTCTTCTATGGCGCGGTTTAACTGTTCATCTTCTCCGTTCCATTCTTTGATAGGGTCGTTGTCTACATAGATATCGGGATCTACTCCATGGTTTTCGATGATCCATTCGCCCGTTTTGGCATCGTAACTGGTGAAGAAAGGTACACGCATATCCGAACCGTCCATGAAAGGTAATGAAGCACTGATGCCTACAATGCCTCCCCAGGTACGGGTACCGATCAGTTTACCGAGTCCGAGTGCGCGGAATCCCCAGGGGAAGAGGTCGCCGTCGGAAGCAGAATATTTATTGATCAGGCATACTTTAGGGCCTACCTGTACGGCATCGGGTACGGTGCCGGTCTTGTCGGAGCCTCTGCGCATAGTCAGGCGATACGGTTCCCTTGCCAATCTTTCCAGAATCATTGGGGATACATTGCCTCCACCGTTGGCACGGTCGTCGATGATCAGCCCTTCTTTATCCAACTGGGGATAGAAGTAACGGGAAAATTCGTTCAAACCTTCCGGGCCCATATCCGGGATATAAATATAACCTACCCTGCCGTTGGTGGCTTCGTCTACTTTGTGGATATTTTCCTGTATCCAGTTGTAATGATAAAGCGAATGTTCTTCGGTGAGCGGATTGATAACGATCTTGCGTGCACCCGCCAGTTGCGGTTTGCTGTTGATCATTAACTCCGCCGGAATTTCTGCTTTGCCTACCAGGAGGGAATAGATATCTTTTACCGTGTTGGTACTAACGCCGTCGATTCCTACAATGAATTCACCTTCGCGCACCTCTATACCTGGTTCGGTAAGGGGCGAACGGAGGCTTTTATTCCACGAAGCACCCGGAAGTATTTTTTCGATCCGGAAGAATCCGCTTTTATCCCGCGATACTTCGGCACCCAGTAATTCCATAGAGATGCGTGGCGCACGGTTCATCTCGCCGGGGTTGAAGTAAGCATGTCCGCAGTTTAACTCCCCGATCATTTCGCCGACAATATAATTCAAATCCAATCTGTTTTTTACGTAGGGTAAAAGAACAGCATATTTTTCCTTCATCCCCTGCCAATCTACCCCGTGCATGTTCTCTACATAAAAACCGTCGCGCATAGCCCGCCAGCCTTCGTTGAATATTTGTGCCCACTCTTTCGGATAGTCGGTAGTGATTTTCATATGCGTGAGGTTAACAGCCTCTTTCAGGTCTGCTTTTCCGGAAGGGATATCTGTTACATACAATTCTTTATTTTTAAAGAAAAGGGCTTTTTTGCTGCCCGGAGTTACATCCATGACTGCGCCTTCGGCAACCAGTTCTTCTTTTTGTTTTTTCAGGTCGTATAGATAGGTAGCTCCCCTACCCCGGTAAAATACTTTGCTGCCGTCGCAATAGAAATTACTATAGAAAGATCCGGCTACCGGCAGTTTGATAATCCGGTCTGTAATGCCTTCCACATCTATCTTAACAACCGCCGGAGTTTCTTTGGCAGACTCTTCTTTGGGCTCTTTTTTGATTTCTGCATCTACCGGCAGGAAAGGCGAAGGAGTATCTTTGGTAAGTAGTGCCAGATAGACTCCCTGCATGTTGGTGTATACATGGTTCCACTCTGCATTTCCATAGGTAGGATTGAAATCGCGTGCCGAAGCAAATACCAGGTATTTTCCGTCGGTACTGAAAACAGGCCGGTACGATTCGTACCATTTGTCTGTTATGGGATATTCCTTTTTGTTTACCAGATCATATACATAAACAATGTTGTAGAAGTTGTCCGCAATGCGGGTATAAGTGATCCAGTTGTTATCCGGCGAGAAAGAGATATTGCGTGGTTCGCCGCCCGGATCCTGCAGGATAAGCGTTAGTTTTTTGCTATCTACATCCAGTAGATTGATCCGGTTCAGACGGTCTACATAAACTATCTTTTTGCTGTCAGGACTCCATTCGAACGTACGGATATAGGTATCGTTGTTTTTGGTAAGTTGTACCGGTTCCCCTCCTTCCGCACTTTGCAGATAGAGTTCTGTTTCGCCTGTCAGATCGGAAATGTAAGCAATGGAACGGCCGTCGGGCGACCATTGGGCATCCCGTTCGTGTGCTCCCGGTGTACGGGTAATATTTTTGGTTACCCCTTTATCAACAGGTATGTTGAAAACTTCTCCGCGGGTGGTTACGGCTATGCGTTCGCCACCGGGCGAAAGGCTTGCGGCTGTAATGTAGTTAGCTCCTTCTTTTATTTCGCTGCGGGCATATATATTATCCGAAGCGAGTGTGATTGTAACTTTTTCCGGATGCTTTGTGGTTGCATCCATTTTATAGATGTAACCTCCGTTTTCGAATACGATCAGGTTGCCGTTTGCACTGGGGAATTTTACATCGTATTCAGTGAAGTGGGTTACTTTTTTAGTTTCGCCTGTGCGGGTATTATACACAAAGATGTTCATGGTACGGTCGCGATCCGAGAGATAGAATATCTCCTCTCCTATCCACATCGGCATGATATCCTGTGCATCGTTGTTACTGATGTTTTCCACCGATCCTTTGGCAGGATTGTATATCCAGATATCATCTGCCATTCCGCCTTTGTAATATTTCCAGGTACGGAATTCGCGCATTACCCGGTTGTAAGCCAGTTGGCTTCCGTCCGGCGAGTAGCTGCAAAAACCACCTTCCGGTAAAGGTATTACTTCGGCCAGCCCTCCTTCTTTATCCACTTTATATAGTTTTCCTGTAAAGCCGTCGCTGATGCGGTTCCGGAAAAACAATCTGTTTACTGTCCGGAGTCCATGCCATGACTATATTGTTAGGGCCCATGCGGTCGCCCAGGTCGTCCCGTCTGTTGGTAGCGGTATAGGTAACCCGTAACGGTTCTCCACCGGTAGCCGGTATGGTGAACACTTCGGTATTGCCGTCGTATTGCCCGGTAAAGGCAATGGTTTGTCCGTCCGGCGAAAATTTAGGAAACATTTCATAACCTACATGGGATGTAAGCCGTCCGGCTTCGCCTCCTGTTACGGGAACTTTGTATAAATCGCCTGCATACGAGAATACGATCTCTTTTCCGTTGGTAGAAGGAAAACACAGTAGGCGTGCTTCTTCTGCTGCCCAGAGTGTAGTATAGGCAAAAAGGATAGCGGCAATAAAAAATATCTTTTTCATATCGTAAAAGTTTTTAAAAGTAGATGCAATTTGTTTTACACAAAGATACGGAACGTGTGATAAATTTAACGGTTAAACTTGTACCTTTGTGTGATTTTTATAAAATAACAAACACGACCATGGCAAAGCAGATAGTTGAGACTCCAATGATGAAACAATATTTCGATATTAAGGCGAAACATCCGGACGCGATTTTGCTGTTCAGGGTAGGGGACTTTTACGAAATGTATGGCGACGATGCTGTGATAGGAGCCGAGATCGTGGGAATTGTACAGACTAAGAAAGCCAACGGCCCCGGGCAGTTTATTGAAATGGCCGGATTTCCACACCATGCACTGGATACTTATCTGCCTAAATTGGTTCGTGCTGGTAAGCGGGTGGCTATCTGTGACCAGCTGGAAGACCCGAAGATGACCAAGAAGTTGGTGAAACGGGGTGTGACGGAGTTGGTTACACCCGGTGTTTCGATCAATGATACCATACTGAATCACAAAGAAAATAACTTTCTGGCCTCTGTTCATTTTGGAAAAGGGAGCTGTGGTGTGGCCTTTCTGGATATATCAACAGGCGAATTCCTGACGGCAGAAGGCCCCCGGGAGTATATAGATAAGTTACTGAATAATTTTTCTCCTAAAGAGGTACTGATAGAACGTGCCAACCGGAAGAGGTTTGAGGAAGATTTCGGGCGTTTCCTGACTTT
This sequence comes from Tannerellaceae bacterium, assembly GCA_021203545.1. GTDB lineage: Bacteria > Bacteroidota > Bacteroidia > Bacteroidales > Tannerellaceae > UBA4116. The sequence goes on from JAJQAZ010000171.1 coordinate 31,558, forward strand.
TGAAATGGAGGATTGGGCGTTTACTCCTGATTCGGCACAGGAGCGTTTACTGAAACATTTTGAAACAAAGAACCTGAAAGGGTTTGGCGTGCAACACCTGAAGCTTGGTGTTGTAGCAGCAGGAGCAATCCTGCATTATCTGGATCTTACACAACATACACAAATAGCGCATATTACCGCACTGGCCCGTATTGAAGAAGACCGGTATGTACGGTTGGATAAGTTTACTGTGCGTAGTCTGGAGCTGATTGGTACTATGAACGAAGACGGTACCAGTTTGCTGGATGTTCTGGATCATACGGTGTCGCCTATGGGCTCGCGGATGTTGCGCCGGTGGTTGCTTTTTCCTTTGAAAGATATTAAACCGATTCAGGAACGGCAGGATGTGGTGGAGTACTTTTTTCGTCACCCGGATATGAAGGAGTTGCTGGAAACCCAATTGGCACAAATAGGGGATCTGGAACGAATTATTTCGAAAGTGGCTGTAGGACGGGTTTCGCCCCGTGAAGTGGTGCAGTTGAAAGTGGCGCTACGAGCTATTGAACCAATCAAAGAGGCCTGCCTGAATAGTGACGAACCGAGCCTGTGCCGGATTGGCGAGCAACTGAATCCCTGTACCCTGATACGGGAACGGATAGAGAAGGAGGTAATGCCTGACCCGCCGTTGTTGCTTAATAAAGGAAATGTGATTTCGAAAGGGGTAAACCAGGAAGCTGGACGATCTGCGTGCGATCGCTTATTCCGGTAAAGATTATCTGTTGCAATTACAACAAAAGGAGAGCGAACAGACAGGGATTCCCAGTCTGAAAATAGCGTTTAATAATGTATTTGGTTACTATATTGAGGTAAGGAATACGCATAAAGATAAAGTGCCGCCCGAGTGGATACGTAAACAAACGTTGGTTAATGCGGAGCGGTATATTACAGAAGAGCTGAAAGAGTACGAAGAAAAAATACTGGGTGCCGAAGAGAAAATACTGGCGCTGGAAGCCCGTCTGTTTAATGATCTGGTATTGTGTTTAATGGAATATATTCCCCCCATACAGGTAGATGCAAGCCTGATAGGCCGTCTGGATTGTTTGTTGTCGTTTGCCCGTGCAGCTAAACTGAATAAATATATCCGTCCGGTGGTAGAAGATAGTGATGTGATTGATATCAAAGGTGGACGGCATCCGGTGATTGAGAAACAGATGCCGGTAGGAGAGGCCTACATTGCCAATGATGTATATCTGGATAGCGAGAAACAGCAGATTATTATTACCGGGCCCAATATGGCTGGTAAGTCGGCTTTGTTACGGCAAACAGCGCTTATTACGCTTATGGCACAGATTGGTTGTTTTGTTCCGGCTGAAAGTGTGCGCCTGGGATTGGTAGATAAGATTTTTACAAGGGTAGGGGCTTCGGATAATATTTCGCTGGGCGAATCGACTTTTATGGTGGAGATGAACGAAGCGGCGGATATCCTGAATAACCTTTCTTCGCGCAGTTTGGTGCTCTTTGATGAGTTAGGACGAGGTACCAGTACATACGACGGTATTTCCATTGCCTGGGCCATTGTGGAGTACATACACGACCATACCACGATGCGTGCTAAAACACTTTTCGCTACACATTACCATGAACTGAATGAAATGGAACGTTCCTTTAAACGGATCAAGAATTATAATGTGTCGGTGAAGGAGGTAAATAAGAAGGTGATTTTTATGCGTAAGCTGGTACCCGGTGGTAGTGAACATAGCTTTGGTATCCATGTAGCAAAAATGGCCGGTATGCCTAAAAGTATTGTGAAAAGAGCGGATGAAATACTGAAACAGTTAGAAACAGATAACCGCCAGGAAGGAATCAGCAGTAAACCGGTGAAGAATATAGCTTCCGGTGGCGAAGGGTATCAACTGAATTTCTTCCAGTTGGACGATCCTGTTCTGAGCCGTGTACGGGATGAAATAAAGAATATCGATGTAAATAACCTGACCCCGATAGAGGCTCTTAATAAACTGAACGAGATCAAGAAGATTATTAGTGGGAAGTGAAACTCTCACACCCCCTAACCCCCTAAAGGGGGGATTGGTACCATGGGTTTGGCGTAGTTTCCAGGTTCGGCATTGGCGTCCTCGCTACGTCGAACCTGAAATGAGTAGTTATTAATCTACTTCGCTGATAACATCCTGTATATCCTGTAGGGTGAATTTGCCTAATAGCTGGATGATTGTGAATCCGTCGTCGGTGTCGGCCAGCATTAGCATTTCGGATATTTTATCTCCTTTCTTTTGGATGTAAAAGTTGGCTTTTGTTTTTCCGTCTTTTACTCTCATCAGCTCTTCATGTTCTTTGCCTGCGATGCCTTTGAAGTCTTTCCGCATATTCTCTGCCTGATCTTTATTGTTGGTGGTGAGAATTTGTAGTCCTTCTATTTTACCGGTCATATTCATTAGGTTGAGGCCGGCAGTTTGTACTGAAGGGAATATCATATCAAACATTGCTTTCGAGATGTAAACAGAGGTTACATGATCCTCGTCGGCATATTTATCGAATAGTTTTTTCTGTCCGAAACAAACGGATGAGAATAAGATGCATATAGAGAGTAGAATATATTTTGTTTTCATAATTTTAATCATTTAATTGTTTGTGAACGATATGGTTGATTTTGTTGATTTCCTGCTGTGCCTCTTTCATTTGAGCCAGTCCGGTATTGAGTTGTTCAGAGAGGAAGAGCAGTGCCTCTTCGGCTACTAAGGCTGCTTCCATAGGATCCTGGAATGTGTCGGTTAGCATAGGTTCGCGTTTTTGTTGATAACCGATAAATATTCCGATGCATACTAAAGCAACAGTAGCCAGGCTTGCAACGCGCGACAGATATATACGCATAGAAGAGGATTTGCTTTTAAAGATGTGGGCCGATAACTTTTCTGTTAAACGCTCTTCCAATCCGTCCGGTAAAGGAATCTCTGTTATGTTGAGATATCTTTCAAAGATTACCTTTTCTGCCAGCCACTCTTCCGGCAGGTTTCCGTTGAGGAAAAACTCTTTTAATTCCTTTTCCTCTTCGGGAGAGGTGAGGCCGTTATAAAAGGCATCCAGTAGCTGTTTAATATCTTTGCTGTTCATACTGTGTTACTTTATTAAGTTGAGCCCGGATCATTTTGCGTGCCCGGGATAATAATACCCGTATGTTAACGGCACTGAGTCCGGTTATTTCTTCGATTTCTTCCATTGAACACTCCTCTATTCCCCGCAGCCTGATCACCATTCGCTGGTTTTCGGGAAGTGTTTCTATCATTTTTCCCACCTGCTGAACCTCGTCCTGCCGGATAACTGCCTTTTCCGGTGTGTCGTTTATTGTTATTACCATTTGTTCCGGAATATCTCCGCGTTTGCTGTTATATGCAGAGCGAAGGAAATCAAAACAGAGGTTTTTTACAAGTGTTACACAAAAGGCTTCCGGATTCTCGATATGGGAGAGTTCACCTCTTTTATCCCAAAGTTTGCAGTATAGTTCCTGTAGAATATCTTCAGCATCGTTGCTGTTTTCAGTCAGGGTAAAAGCAATCCGGTATAGCCGGGGGTGGAGGGGAAGAAATTGCCTTTTAAAGCTTTCTTCATCCATTGCCGTGTTGTTTGGTAATCTTTTCGATATCCGAAGGTTTGATCTTTCCCTTTATCCGGACCAATGCCGCATCGTTGTTACCGGTAGTAAGTACAACCAGCTCTCTGATTGTTTGTTTGTGCATTTTTACCAGTACTTTGGTACGCTGCCCCTCTTCGTTGGCAGATACCATAGTGTCGAATGCCGGGTCTTTGAGGTTGCGGATTGCCTGGTTCAACTCTTTTTTCGTTTCTTCATCACAACGTTCAAAAGAGAGTACCTCTACGCTTTTTACACCCATTGTTTCTGTGAACATGCTTGCGCATGCCATGATCATACTTCCCAGCTTAACATGCGTTACATTCTTCTGTTTTGCATAGGAGCTAAAGAGTTGATCCATATTATTCTGGCCAAAACTCAATTGAGCAGCCATTATAAGTGCCAGAGTAAATACTATTTTCTTAATCATATCGTTCGTTTTTTACAAGTTATCAAATTTAATTTAACCTCTTCCCGGGTAGCGCGCGCTTTATTAAGAAGTTTCTGTAATAAAGACGAACCGGGTATTGTATTTGTTACACAAGAAACGTGTTTTTTTCTTAGATAATAGTTCTTCCTTATTATTAACATCTGTTTTCCAACAAATTAACGTTGTTGTTGTTTTTCAGTTGCATGTAAATATAAAGAAAAGAAATGATGAAAAATATAGTTGTATCCATACTTATAAGTTTTGCTTTTTTAGTAGCAGGAACAGTTTCTGCACAGGATGTGAAGAAGAAAACAAAAGAAGGCTGGAATAAGGTAGAAGATAAGAGTGAGAATGCCTGGGATAAAACCAAGGAGGGAACCGAAAAGGCATGGGACAAGACCAAAGAAGGTACAGAGAAAGCGTGGGATAAAACGAAAGAAGGTTCTGAAAAGGCCTGGGATAAAACGAAGGACGGAACCGAGGATGCCTGGGACAAGACTAAAGATAAGAGCGAAGAAGTTTGGGATAAAACCAAACATGAAACTAAGAAAGATGCCCGCAAAGTAAAAGATAAACTGGATTAACAGTAGTTATTCTATCCGTTCGGCATAGCGTCCTCGCTATGCCGCTAAAATGGGTGAAGCTCTTGCTTCACGTGAGGCTGGAGCCTCACTTCTTACACCGACGTAGCGAAGACGCTACGCCGAACAGATAGAACTTGTTTTTGTTTTTATTGCTTGATTGAAATTATCTTAATTCATCAATTTTGAAGAAATCCTGATCGCCGTAGTCGAGGTTTTCGCCTCCCATACCCCAAATGAAGATATAGTTAGAGGTGGCTGCTGCCGAATGGATAGACCATTCAGGAGAAAGTACTGCCTGATTGTTTTGCATCCAGATATGGCGGGTTTCCTGCGGTTCGCCCATGAAGTGGCAAACAGATTGTCCTTCGGGAACTTCAAAATAGAAATAGGCTTCCATACGGCGGCTGTGTATGTGTGCCGGCATGGTGTTCCATACACTTCCCGGAGCCAGTTCGGTCATACCCATTTGTAACTGGCAGGTAGGAAGTACCTGGTTTACGAGCATTTTATTGATGTTGCGGTGGTTCGAAGTTTCCAGCGCACCCATTTCCGCTACTACTGCATTTTCTTTGGTTACCTTTTTGTCGGGATAGTTGCGGTGTGCAGTCAGCGAATTGAAGTAGAAAAGAGCCGGATTGGCTACATCTTTGCTTTCAAAGTATACTTCGCGGTCGCCCGATCCCAGGTAAAGGGCTTCTTTATAATCCAGTTCGTATGTTGTGTCTCCTACACGTACAATACCGGGGCCACCTACGTTGAAGGTTCCCAGTTCGCGGTTGCGCAGGAATACAGGTTGTTTTAACGGGTCGATAGCTTCCAGCAGTAAAGATTCACCTACAGGCATGGCACCACCTACGATCATACGGTCGTACATAGAGTAAACCATATTTACTTCGTTGGGAGTAAATACTTTTTCGATCAGGAAATCGCGGCGCAAACGCTTGGTGTCGTAGCTTTTTGCATCTTCAGGATGTGCGGCGTAGCGCAGTTCGTAATTTGTTTTCATATTATAATTATACGTTTAATGATTAAATATCACCTAACGACAAAGATAATAAAGAACAAATATAAATGAATTATAGTCCTTTGATCTTTTTCAAACGGGTCAGTGCTTCTACGTAATAATAATCAGCATAGCTTAAAGGTACATCTACTTCACTGTTTCCGGGCAGATGTCCTGTGGAGTGCATCAGAATGAAATTATTATTGGTGTCCGGCTCGGCCAGATAGTCCGGTGAAGTAAGGGAACGGATCTGATCTTCGGCATAGGCCAGGTACTTTTTACTTTCTTCGTCTGTTGTTAACTGGCTGAGGTCGAGTAGGGCAGAGGCTATAATCGCAGCGGCAGAGGCATCCCTGGGTACATTCGGTATCTCCGGCGCATCAAAGTCCCAGTAAGGAACTTTGTCTTCCGGCATATTCGGATGATTCATAATGAAAGAGGCTACATTTTTAGCATGTGAAAGATATTCCGGTTTTCCGGTTTCGCGTGCCATCATGGTATATCCGTAAATGGCCCATGCCTGCCCGCGCGCCCATGCTGACTCGTCCGCAAATCCCTGGTGGGTTTGTTTGATATGTGGCACACCTGTGATCGTATCATACGAAACAACGTGATAGCAACTATAATCGGGGCGGAAATGATTTTCCATGGTTTTATCCGCATGCGAAATAGTGATGTCACGGTATTTCGGATTGTTGGTCGCTCTTGAAGCCCACAGCATGAACTCCAGATTCATCATGTTATCTATTATAACAGGATACTGCCATTTATCTTTGTTGAAATCCCACGACCGGATCAATCCCATGTTTTCTCTGTATCGTGTGCTTAGGGAGTTGGCACCTGTGATCATAATGTCTATATATTCCGGATTTTGGGTAAGGCGGTATCCGTTGCCGTAGCTGCAATAAAGCATGAAGCCTACATCGTGCGAATAGGTGATGTGTTTTACATCTTCTACACGGTTGGTGTATAGTTCGGCATACTTCCTCAATTCGGGAATGGGATTATTCTCATACGAATACCATAGTTGACCAGGGAAAAAGCCACTGCACCACCAACGGTAATCACTGGTTTTTAACTTTCCGCCGGGATCTGTTGTCATAGGCAGACGGCCTTCCTGATCTTCCAGTGCTTTAGCCATTAACAGGCCTTGTACCTCCGATCTTTCTAGTCCTCTTTCGATTACTGATGCAATGGGTTCCTGTTCAGGTGTGTTGTTGCAGTTAGTGAGTGTTATTGCAACAAGCAAACAAAGTAAGGTTAATTTGTGCATTTTGTATAAAGTTTAAGTGTTTCCACAAACTTACGTATATTTTCTTAGATGACAATATTTTTTTGATTCTTATTAATCAGGATAATAGCCATAGGGAATGAGATCAGATTCCTGCTTTATTTCTCTCAAATATCCATCGTGTAACAGGTAAATCCTGTTGGCTATTTTGTGTACTTCCCGGAAGTTATGGTCTGTTAGTATGATTCCTTTCCCGGCAGAGCAAATATGGATATGCTCCCTGATAGATTCTGCTGCTACCGGTGATAAACTTGCGAAAGGTTCATCGAGCAGAATGTAAGGAGTATTGCTGTAGAGTAATAGTTTTATTTCAAGGTATCGTTGTTCTCCTCCCGAAAGATGGCCGATTTTACTATCTCTTGCTTTAAACAAATGTTTATCTCCTAGAAAATTGTTTATTTCTTCTTTGGGAATATACAGCTCTGTAATCTTTCTGACTGTTAAATGGGCAGGAAGAAAAGGTTCCTGTGGGAGGTAGGAGAGGAGTCCACTCAAATAAGCGGGGCTTTTGATTACTTTTTCGTTGATCCGGATGAATTTCCGTCCGCCCCATTGAGTTCCGAAAACCATTTTCAGCAATGTGGATTTACCTGTTCCATTGTGTCCAAACAGTCCGATAATATCTACCGGCCGGCAGTTAATCGTTACATCGGTCAATACGTCTCTTTCGTTAAAAGAGATCATCACACTATCTATCAGTAATAGCTCTTCCATATCTGTTGAACGATTTCAAATATAAACCAGAATGAATAGGAGAGGAGTAGAGTACTTATCCAGAGTTCTATCCGGGAAATTCCCTTATTATAGTAAAAATAATAGTCTCCTTTTTGCGAAATCTCTTTATACAAGGCAGAAAAAAGAAGCCCAACCGGAGTATAGTATAAAAAGTGAGAGATAATAGAAAATATATCAGCATCGGGATTTTCCAGAGTAAGGGGTAACAGCAGAAATGACAATCCAAACCCAACCGGAACAGCAACCCCTAAATTACTTTTCCAGAAACAAATCCAAAACCTGAATCTACTTTTGATATCTTTCATTCATCTTTTGTCTGGGATAAAGATATGCTTTTCTTAGAATGTAATTGATCTTTTCAGATATAAAATAAATTCAGATTAATAATATATTATATCAATTATAATATACACTATTTATAGTATTAAATATTTCCATTAATCTATATATTTGTTTTTTAATACGTATGGTTTAAAATCATATGTAATTGTTATTACTACTATTTTAAACTAACTAAATGTTCATTTTATGAAAAAAAGTATTATTGTTTTTTGTCTGCTTTATATACACTTATCGTTCTGTTTTGGATGTCAGGAAATAGAGAGGGGGGTATGATGAACAAGTATTTACACGAAGTTCTGTTATGGAAGAATCTCCTGTAAGTATCATTCGTCAGGCTTATTTATTTGCTATGCCATTAGTTTATATGGATGTTACCCGTGCAAGTTATTCTATACCTGATAATTATTTTTATACGGCTGATAAACTACCTGATTATAATTATAAAAATGTAGTGGCTGTTAATATTGATACCAATTATTCTATTGCTTTTCTGAAACTGGAAGATGGCCCTGTGTTATTCGAAATACCTGATATGGGAGACCGTTATTATACTTATCCTATTATGGATGCATGGACAAATAATTTTATTATACCAGGTACCCGGTTGACTGGTAATGAGGCTCAAAAATATTTTGTTTCAGGCCCTGATTGGGTTGGCCAGGTTCCTGCCGGATATACACATATAGTTTCTCCTACTAATCTGGCATGGATTGACGGTAGAGTACAGGTAAATAGTCCGGAAGATCTTCAGGAAACAGTATTACCCCTTCAGAATAGTTTTAAATTGGTTTCTATTTGTCCTCCTCAAACAGCAAACAGGCCTTCGGATAAGTATTTACCGGATGATTTTGGAGATAAAAGTGTGGTAGAGGTAATTAAAGAGTTACCTATAGAAGATTATTTCAATTACTTTAATGAATTGCTGGAATTGAATGTTCCATTTGCAGAAGATAGTGTTCTTGTCCGGAAAATGCAGATAGTTGGAATTGGAGCAGGAAAAACATTTTCTCTTAGTGATTTTGATGCTGAAACTCAGCAGAGTTTACAAAGCCTGACAACAGAAATTTATACTGTTCTGGATGCGGCTCATTCCGGTGATATTCTTTTTGGAGTGGATACAACTCATCCGGATGCTCAAATAGGAGATTATAAAACTGATTATAATTTGCGTGCTATTATTACTTATAAAGGCTTAGGAGCACTTCCTCCGCAAGAGGCAGTATATTATACTTATTTTAATGATGCTGACGGAGGTATACTGGATGGAAGCCAGGCCAGTTATACTATTCACTTTGATGTTAATAGTTTTCCACCGGCGCAGGCTTTTTGGTCTTATACTATTTATAATGCACAGCGTTATCTTGTACAAAATCCTATTGATCGTTATGCCATAGGTGATCGTAATGAATTAATCTATAATGAAGATGGTTCTCTGGATATTTATCTTAGCTATGAAGCGCCGGCGGATGAATTATTGCCTAACTGGTTACCTATTCCGAATGGGTTATTTGATGTAACGGCACGGATTTATATGCCGGAATCATCCCTTTTGAACGATCCGGCTTCCTGGAATGACCCAAAGCCAGTGAAGCTATTACCAACTATTAAATGATTAAGGGATTCATTTATTGTCTAATTAGGTAGAAAAGGGAAAGAGGTTATCTCAAACCGGGATAACCTCTTTTATTTTATAAATAAAAAACTTTTTATACGTTGAAACGGAAGTGCATGATGTCGCCGTCCTGGACGATGTATTCTTTTCCTTCTACGCTCATTTTCCCGGCTTCTTTTACAGCGGCTTCAGAACCGTATTTGATGAAGTCGTCGTATTTGATTACTTCGGCACGGATAAATCCTTTTTCGAAATCGGTGTGGATTACGCCTGCGCATTGTGGGGCTTTGCTGCCTTTCAGGTAGGTCCAGGCGCGTACTTCCTGAATGCCGGCAGTCAGATAGGTTTCCAGATTGAGCAGTTTATAAGCTGACTTGATCAGACGGCTTACTCCTGATTCTTCGAGTCCGATTTCAGAAAGGAACATCTGGCGTTCTTCGTAAGTCTCAAATTCAGCAATTTCGCTTTCTATTTTGGCTGCTACGATCAGGATTTCTGCGTTTTCATCTTTTACGGCTTCCCGTACGGCTTCTACATATTGATTGCCGTTTACAGCACTGGCTTCGTCTACGTTACAGATGTACATCACCGGTTTGCTGGTAAGCAGGAATAGTTCGTGAGCTATTTTCTGTTCGTCTTTAGTATCGAAAGTAACTGTACGGGCGCTTTTTCCCTGTAACAGGGCATCCCGGTATTTAACCAGTACTTCGTATATCTGTTTGGCTTGTTTATCGCCGCCTGTTTGAGCCTGTTTCTGAACCTTTGTGATACGGCTTTCTAATGTTTCAAGGTCTTTTAACTGCAATTCAGTATCAATGATTTCTTTATCACGTACCGGGTCTACATTGCCGTCTACATGGGTGATGTTTTCATCATCAAAGCAACGCAAAACGTGCAGAATTGCATCTGTTTCACGAATATTGGCAAGGAATTTGTTTCCCAATCCTTCTCCTTTGCTGGCACCTTTTACCAATCCGGCGATATCTACAATTTCGACAGTGGTAGGAACAATACGGTTTGGGTTGATCAGTTCAGCCAGTTTGTTCAGACGTTCGTCGGGAACTGTTATTACCCCTACATTGGGTTCGATTGTACAAAAAGGGAAGTTTGCCGATTGGGCTTTTGCGTTGGATAAGCAATTAAAAAGAGTAGATTTTCCTACGTTAGGAAGGCCTACGATGCCACATTGTAATGCCATAAGTATATGTTATTTTTCTTGTTATCAGTTAATTACTGTTTTTGTTGCTTTTGTCTTGTTTCCGGGGTGCAAAGATAGTCATTTCTATTGGATAACATACTATCGGTTAGTTGCTTCCCTGCCGGTCGTAGCGTTTTTACATATCTGTATCCATTCGTGAAACATTCTTTATTTCCCGTTGTATGCTTCTGGCTGTAGTTCGTAGGCTAAAAGTTGTTTTTTTATATCTGTTCCCCAGTGGTAGCCCTGTATGTTTCCGTCGCTTTTAACCACCCGGTGGCAGGGTACAATATAGCTTACCGGATTGGCTCCTACTGCTGATCCCACAGCCTGTGCTGCACCGGGTTCATCTGCAAGGGAGCCATAAGTACACAGGTTGCCTTTGGGTATACATAATAGCTTTTTCCATATACTGGTCTGAAAGCCGGTACCTTTTAGATGAAGAGGAATGGTTAGTTTGTGGTTGCCGTTACAGTATTCAACAGCCAATAGTTGAAGTTCATTCATTTCTTCTATCATGGGTTGCTTTGGGAATCTACGAACGAAATCTGCTTTGATTTCTGTATCTCCTTTACCCGCAAAACCCAGAAAGCACAACCCTTTTGGGGTATTAGCAAGCAATAGTCTGCCTATTCCGGTATCATGGAAAGCATATTGTATCGTTTCCTGGTTGTCTTCTGTTTCCCAGGAGATAAACGGAAACTTGTAAGCCACTTCCTTGTAGTTGCTTACCGGCCGGATCCGTTTTTTAATGGCTTCTTTCCCGAGGGTGCGTAGCTCGAAAAACGGATCTTTTAACTGTTCTTTGATTTGTTCGAATAATATCTTCATATTTAAGTTCTACATTTTAATGTCCGTAATTAGCAAATTCCCATGCGAGAAGCCGTTTTTTTATCTCCTTTCCCCATGCATAGCTGTCGAATCTGCCGTCGGAACAAACTACTCTGTGGCAGGGAATAATCCAGAAAACAGGATTCCGGCCATTAGCTGTTCCCGCGGCCCGTGCATGTTCCCGGTTTCCGGCGAGTGTAGCGTATGAGATGACTTTACCGAAAGGGATACGGAGCAATCGCCGCCATATTTTTGTCTGGTATGCTGTTCCTTTCAGATGAAACAGTAACGGGGTGTCCATTTTGCCATTAAGATAGTTAAGTGCGGTTTCCTGGAACGTTGTTTTTTTGCTCTACCGGTTTGGCGTAGCCAAATCGTTTATTGAAATCCTGCCATACGAAATCCGGATCGTTATCAACAATTCCAAGATAACATATGCCTTTGGATGTATTGCCTATCCAGGCTTCTCCGAAAGGGGTATCGTACCTTCCATATTGTACCGGCGGTTTGTTATCATCCGGCAGCCAGTCGAGGATATCAATATTTGCCCAGGGCGTTGCGGGTAGTACCTCAAGCATGTTTTCGAGAATAACCGTTTTATCCGGCATTCGTCTCTCTGCTGCAATATCTTTATATAGATGTTTCATTTCTTTACAAAAGTATCTTTATTTCGACAAATTGAAAATCCGAAACTTGCTAATATTATTCTACTTCCACAAACATATTGTCAAAGTTTATAGTGACTTTATTAAATAGATGAATAAATGCCATACCTAATGATCCGGAATCGAATCGTGGTTGAATTTCTTCTGCTGAAAATTCTACATTTATATGACTGATTTCAAAGGGAGTATTTCCTATTCTGAACGGTAAAGAGGGAAGGGTGTAAAACTCTTTTTCTATGACGCCTCCAAATCCTCCACCTGTTCTACTTCCTTTTGTTCCATTAATTTCTACAAATTCTTTATGGTTTGCGTAAAAGTTTTCATTTAGTCCGGAATAGGCATCTCCCGTATCAAATAGCATGATTAATCTTTCATCTCCGTAATAAGTTTTGAGAAAAAAAGCATCTCCACCCAGTACTCTTAACATGTTTTTTCCTGTGCTTGGTAACGGTGTTTTGTTGACAGGAAAAACGATTTTCTTTTCTTGCGGTAATATTTGTACTTCACTGGCGAAAACCATTATCTCTTCTCCTAAAACTGCATTTACCTGATATAATGTATCTATTTGTGGGTTAGGAGGAACAATAGTTGTAACCACGTTTTTAAATGTCATATTACCTACTTGTAAACTGTCAAGTATTCCCATTTGTCCGTAGCCTCGTCCTCCTGCACCGAGTATTAATAATGAGTCCATTTTGATTCTGGCTCCTAATCGGTTTGCATATTCCTGCGAGAGGAAAATCCCTCCACCGCATCCTGTATCAAAGATAAATCGTTCCTCTATTCCATTGGCAATAACCGGAACAAACATAAGAGTGGTATTTATGAGAGTATCGCTCTCATTCCCTTTTATTTTGAACGTATCTATTTCGAAAGGAATTATACAGTCTGCATCAGGACGAATAAGTTGAGGTTTTTCTTCATCCAGTAAAGCCTCAAATAGTTTCCGGGTACCTTTAACATCTGCCAGAAATTCGTCCGGCACATGGGGTTCAAGTGCTTCTATAAAACTGTTCAGACGATTATAACCATTCTGATACTCACCTTTACGAAGAAGAAGCCATGACTGGGGTATAAGCATGTTTCTAACGTTTTCAAGACCGATCTCTTCCTGATAAAGCAGGATAAGTGAGTCTATTGCTGCTATAGCCAGGTCAGTTTGATTGAATGAGGTATATAACAGAGATTCGGCAAAGGTTTTCAACATCGGTGTCTGAATCTCATTTTCTATGTTAGGATAGACCTCTTCCAACAGGAAAAAATCCGCTGTGTTTAAACAATTGGCTATCTGTTCGTCGGCTGATTGAGCAAAGCCGGAGATGCAAAGTAATGTAATCACACAGGTGAGGATAATCTTTTTCATGAGTGTTCTATTTTATTCTTTAAAGATAGAAGAATTTAAAAACTTATCCTACATTCTGTTTTTTATTTATATAATATCCTTTACTAATAGTCTATCTTTGTGGTATTAAAGATAGACATCAGTATAGATATGAAACGAAAGATAAAACGCATGATAAGTATATTATTGATAGGTTTGGGAGTCATTGTTCTGGTTGTATTTTTTTTGCAACCTGCTGATCAATCAATATTCGAATCCCCGTATATATAGTGATGTAGCCGATATTCCTTATAATAAAACCGGTTTGTTGTTAGGAACTTCCCCTACATTACGGAGTGGTGTCCGGAACCCGTATTTTCAAAATCGTATTCAGGCTGCGGCCGAACTGTATAAAGCGGGTAAGATAAAGTATATTCTGGTAAGTGGTGATAACCACCGTACTGAATATAATGAGCCGGAAGAGATGCGTAAGGCGTTAATCCAAAAAGGTGTTCCCGAAGATGCTATCTTCCTTGATTATGCCGGATTCCGTACGCTGGATTCTGTTGTGAGGGCAAATAAGATATTCGGACAGCAGAAGTTTACTATTATATCCCAACAATTTCATAACCAAAGGGCCGTTTATATCGCTTCCTGGTATGGCCTGGATACAATAGGCTATAATGCGAAAGATGTAAGTCTTTCTGTAGGTCTTAAAGTACAGGTACGTGAATTATTTGCCCGTGTTAAGGTATTCATTGATTTCCTTTTCAATAAGAGTCCTAAGTTTCTTGGGGAGCCTATTGAGCTTCCCTGAACGGACCGTTTTTTTGATAATTAATGACGGATACTTCAGGAAATTTGTAAAAACGAGAAGTTACAAATCGTAAGTCCAAAGGACTTGAATGTTAATAACCCCGGGTGCAACCCAGTCATGTTCAGAAGATTGAAAAGCTGCTGTTGTTAGCTTAGCTAGAAGA
>JAJQAZ010000161.1 GCA_021203545.1 Tannerellaceae bacterium
ATCGCTATGGATTTTTTAGGTGTTCAACTTCATTTTACAATCGACCTTTATTTTTCTTAATCCACTCAAACATTATTTCCCCTTAGTTTTTCAGCAGTGAATCCCTGTATTTTCAAAAATATATCCATGTACCTTATGATCCTGCGCGCTGTTCATATGTATTAAATATAAATTGTCATCATCTAATAGCTTGATAATATGACGGTTTAATAGCCTAATAATTTTACTTAACCAAACAGAAATGTTTTTCTCGTAATATATTAGATCTATTTTGCTTCCAAATGGATTCTCAGCATGAACAATTTTATTACATTTATCATAACATTTGATAAAATCTTTTTCGGTTAAATATCCCTCTTCTATCATCTGTGCTTTTCTTACCCTCTGTCCCTCATACTCCACCCATATCTCTTCAATAGGTTGCGGATAATACTGTGGATTAAGCTCCTTAATGCTGCGTAATATTCGTTCCGCATGATACCACTTGGAAAATTTTTCTGCTCCTTTTTCGAACTTGTCCGCATTTAATACTAATGATCCAAGCGCAATGAGTTCTAAAATTTTCCGCATCTGAAAATAGATAACTTCTATATCTATGCGGTTAATACCCGTGGATATATTTTTATCCTTAATTGATTTGATTACATCTGTTCGTACTCTTATTTCTTGCATAAAATTAACATATTTATCTATATTATCCATTGGATTCCCTCTTTTCAGATTTATCAATATCTCTCCACACCTGTTCCAGCATCTCCTCTACAGCCTCCTCTATCCTCTCATCCCGATCATCACGCAGCGAAATTGCCAGCGAAAGCCTGTCCACATACTCGCCGTCTGATAATTTCTTTGGATCGTATCTCCACAATTCTAAAGCATATTGATCTTTAGAACTTTGCAGTTGTTTTGAGGATACCCCCCTCCCACGCTGCGATACTGTCCGCAACCAGAGCAATGACGGTCGGTGAATTCAACATGGAATACTCTGAAAGTGCATGATAACCGCTGATAAGCAATTTCTCATTCATCTCAGCCTTTGGCACATAAATTACACGCTTCACCGGATTCCGGAAATAGTCCTTTGCTGTCGCAAACATCTCCTCCGGATTTTTCTCTGAAAGCAGGACTTTCTGCACGCCTCTTTTTTCTGTGTGTATCAGTCCCATTTCCTCCAGTTGTCTCAACGCCCGTGAAATAGAGGTTGGTGTAAAGCCAAGTCTATCAACTGCCTCACCTGCCAGCAACTCTCCGCAGCCATGATAAATATAATAAAGAAGTAGAAGTTGTGCAGACGGAAGCATTGATTCCGTATTCTGTCGCTCCCCGTCACACCGTTCCTGAAGGTACACTGCCATGAAAAGAAGATATATCTGCTTTCCGTCTACGATAAACGGGATCTTCTCACGAAGCAGATATTCCTTTTGACGATACGTAAGATATTCCGGCACAAGAACGACAGGTATCCTCACTGTTTTTTGTATTCGTTCAATATGCTTCTTAATTGCACTCACCACATCTAATTCCGTTTTCGGATAGAGAAAAACCACATCTTTTCCATCCAGCATTACTCGCTGCATACGATATCGCGCATGGATACCAGAGGCGTGATGGGTTCTGTTATGACTATCTTACAATTTTAATAGGTGTCACATCAATGCTCTCTCAAATTGGTGTTCTGATTTTTATATGTCACCCACATATACAGTTCATAACCACAGTAATCATCATTTCTTTTTCTTCCGGTCTTGACTCTGCAATCAGGATCGTGAGGGCAACCAGCGTATGATCATCGATCATCTTCTCACCATCCAGAAACAAAATACCGTTTTTATCAAGGAAATACAGAAACATCGTCGCGGCAATCCGTTTGTTTCCATCGGAAAAGCTGTGATTTTTCGTAATCAAATACAGAAGATTCGCCGCTTTTTCCTCAATGCTTGGATACACATCCTGCCCACCGAAGCTCTGATAAATATTTCCGATACTGCCCTTAAAAGAATCATCTTTTTCATGTCCAAAAAGCGATGACTGCGATGAAAATTTCATTTGGTCGATTATCTTACGACACTCCTCATAAGTAAGGACATATACCGCTTCATTCCCTTCAGGGCGCTCCATGCATTGATGATCATAATCGTCCAGCATGTCCAGCGCCGCATTATATTTTTCAATAACCGACAAAACCTGATTTACATCCAGAGTCTGTTCTGTCCGCTTCATAATCCGTATCACTTCTCCAAGTTCTTTGATACGGTTATTGTTAATGGAATATCCTTTCATTATGTATGCTTTCAGCACAGAATTCGCCCATTTGCGAAATTCAATACCGCGTCTGGACTTCACTCTATAGCCTACAGAAATAATGACGTCTAAACTGTAAAATGCCACTGGTTTGTCCGAATTTGCAATTTGCAAAAAATGCAAATTGCTTTCCTTAGGCACTTCTTCTTTAAAAACATTATTGATATGTCTTGAAATAACAGAAGTATCTCTCTCAAACAAATCTGCCATTTGAGCCTGCGTAAGCCACACCGTTTCCTCTCCGTAGTCAACCCGAATCGGCAGCTTTACAGCCCCGTCCTCAGATTCATATATCACAATTTCATTTTGTACATTCCTCATATAAATGATCTCCTGCCGTTTTCCTCCGTGAATTTTAGTAGTTTACAATTTACTGAATTACATTTCACTTATTTTCGCAGTTATTTCCTCACGTACTTCGTTCCTCTCCCCCTGCCCTCAATCTTCACAACACCTTTTTTCTCCATACCCTTCAGTAACTGCGTTGTCTTCGACTTTCCAAACGGGACGTATGGGGCAATCTCACTGATTGATTTCAACACCATCTTACTTAAAATCTGATATACCATTCTTTCGTCTTCCGATAAATTCAGATCCTTCTCAAAAACCGGAAGTGCAATCTTAATTGTATTTTCTGATACTTCAAATTCCGGTTGTTTCACCCCTTTTTCATAGAGCTGTTTTATCCGCAGAATCCCCGTGCCGAATATTTCCACAAATCCCAGTCTGTAAAATACATTTGCGAGATTCCTGTTTCTTAAAACAGAAAGTTTTCCGGATAGATACTCCTCCTCTGTAATTCCAGCCGGCAACCCTCCGGGAGAAATAATTTCGATTCTGTCATCGAACATCGAAACCCTTATCTGAGATTCCACATCCCACACTCTATGAATCAACGTATTTGCAATTGCCTCTCTGAATGCAGCTTCCGGTATTATTTCTATCTTCTTTCTGTCAGCACCCTGTATTTCTTCGTACTGATAATAGTCCCTGAATACCTCCAACGTTTTTTCATATACAGTCAAAGCGGATACATGATCAAATGTCGCCCTCTTTTGAATCACACTGATGTTTTCGCCAAACTTCACAATATCAATTCCGGGGAAATGATTGCTATCCGCCAGAATACCAGCCGCATTATTATATCCGCTGGTACTGTTATATAAATTCAGCGTTTTCAAAGTATCCTGAGTAAAGGTCTCAATCTGGATACTTTCTTTTAATTTCTGATTTAAAACATCAAAAGTCAGTTCCTGATCGTCACACGGCAATTCTTCAAATCTGATATTTTTCCCATCCAAAATCAGTCTTGATAATTCCAGCGTGTCAACCTCGATTGTCGCGGTATCATTTCTTTTGTATGCTTTTGATTTATATAAATACGGCTTTTGCATCCCGCTTTTTACGGTCAGTTTTATCGTCCTGTCATTATTTTGCAGCTCCAGCGTGTAATCAGGCTGCGGAGTAATGCTGTCATTAATTTTATTTTCTATGTCCAGGCACGCCTGTCTTGCATCCGACAGTCCTTTGATATTGCCAGCGTCATCAATACCAAAAAATATCTCTCCGCCATCATAGTTCGAAAAGGCACTTACTGTTTTCAAAAATGTATTTGTAATTGTTTCTTTAAACTCCGTCGTTCTCGTTTCACGCATACGTTTTTTCTCCTTTTCAATCTTATAACTGATATTATACTTGTAAACACGTGAAAAATCAATCGTAAATTTTTACGATTGATTTTGGCTTCGCGACGTTTCATCAATGTACGTCCCCATCTATCCGGACAGGAATCTGCAAAAATTCCAAACATGGATTTATTTAACGGGACATACTGACGACCTTTATATAACATCAAATCCGGATCAAAAATAAGGCTTGTGTCTGCATTTTCAAGCCAGGAATCATCATATGCAAAGGGAATCACTTCCTTACCCTTTTTGCTCTTCCACAGGTCTGAATATTTAAATCCTGCAATTTTCTTCCAAATTCATCAATTTCTCTGTTTTGTCAATTTAATTAAACATAGTCATCCTGCAAACTCGGGTTATTTTTAGCATATCCATCCAAAAATGCCTTATACAAAACTTTCAATATAAACATCCAACATATTACACAACATAAAAAAGACCCACCGGGTTGCGCATGGAAACCAGAGGCGTGGTGGGTTCTGTTATTATTACTATTATCTTATTCCCGTAATAACCAATCCGCTATGTCATAAACCTCTATTCCCTCATAACTATATTTGTCATGCTTTGTCCGCGCAATGATTATTTTAGGATACGCATCTCTGATTTTCAACAGTGGTGAACTCTCTCTCTCAAAAGTATCTGGATTTGAGATATTGTCACTCACCTGAATATATATTTTCTCACTTCCCCTCTGTGCCACAAAATCGATTTCTTTCTGATATAGTTTTCCGACATATACAGAATAACCTCGTCGCAACAGTTCAATACAGACTATATTTTCATAAACTCTTCCATAGTCCATATTTCTGCTTCCTAAAACAGCATACCGGATACCGATATCACATAGATAGAATTTCTCCGAACTTTCAAGGTATTTCTTCCCACGGATATCATACCGTTTGATGTCATAAAAAACAAAGGCATTGCACAGATATTTGATATATTTGCCGATTGTCACATGATTGGTTGCGGTTGCATTCGCCGTCAACATCTGACTGACTTTGTTCGGAGACGTCAGATTGCTGATATTATCCATAAGAAATTCACCCAATCTTTGCAATACCAACGTATCCGGCAGGGAATATTTTTGTACCAGATCTCTCGTGACAATCGTCTCATAAACCTGTTTAATATAATTTACTCTGTCCTCTTCCGTTCGATATGCGTAAGAACCGGACAGTCCACCCTGTATCGCAAATCTATCAAACAACTGATCCGTATCGCCTGCTTCATCAAAATACTGACAATATTCCTTAAAACTAAAAGGAAATACATGAATCTCTATATAACGTCCGGTGAAAAGCGTTGCCAGATCAGCGCTTAAAAGAAACGCATTGGAACCAGTTATATAAATATCATATTTTCCCCTGGAATAAAGGCTGTTGATCGCAAGTTCAAACCCCGGACACATCTGAACTTCATCCACAAACAGATAATTGATTTTATCTTCCTGATAGTGATCCTCGACATAAGTATGCAGCGCATGATATTCTTTGATTCCCTCATATGCCAGATCCATAAAATCAACGAAAATAATATTGATGTTTTCAAAATGATTTTTCAGATACTCTATATATGCCTGCATCAATTTTGATTTACCAGAACGGCGAATTCCCGTAATAATTTTGATATCCGGAGTCCCATTCAGTTCAATCATTCTATCCAGATATTTTGTCCTTACAATTGTTTTCATATCATGCCCGCTTTCAAAATTTAAATTATTTTTATTTTTCGAAATCGTATTATGATATATATTATACTGCTATCAAATTAAATATGCAATATTCCACTTTCGAAATCATAAAATTTTTTCATTTTTGAAATCGAAAATGTGCCATATCAACGCCCTCTCCTAATAAACATCAAATTATTACACAACAAAAAGACCCACCGGGTTGCGCATGGAAACCAGAGGCGTGGTGGGTTCTGTTGATAACGTGCAGGCTGTAAAATACGTATCCGTTCAATATTTCGTCATAGATATTTTGTGTATCTTCCCGTCGACCGCTTCAATCATCAGCTCCCCGTCCTCCTCATAGTACCAGAAGGACTCATTCCCCTCCTCGTCGGCAAAGAGGTATAACCTTTTCCCTCCCTCTGTCTGCTCCAAAGTATAGGAGCCATCCACGCACAGCTGCGAAGCGCCCTCCAGCCCGTACAGCTCCAGCGCATCCGCGTAATCGTCGCCCACGCGCAGCGAACCTGCACAGAGGAAATCCGGATTGGCGATTTCGACGGTATGCACGACCGTGTGGGAGACATACATGGACTCAAAATAAAAATCAATGTCCCCCTCCTCGTAGCCCTCCGCCACTTCATTCCCATTCTTGCCGTAATAGGACATGACCGTGGAGAGATGAGAAACATCCTCATAGGTAAAGTAGGACAGCTTCACTCCGTCCCAGTCTCCGTAGGTCTCCGAGATCTCCTCCATCTCGGTGACGCCCAGCTGCACATCGTCCACGGTATACTGAACCTCGATCCGGTCGACGATATCCGCCAGCTCGTCCGTCAGCACGGCCAGCCATTCCTCCTGCGCCTCCTCAATGCGAGCTTCCAGCGTCCCATCGCCTGTCTCCTCATAACCGTTCTCCAGAGCGGCGATTCCCTCCTGATAGTTTTCCTGCGCAATCAGGCTCTCCGCCAGCCCCAGATAATAATCCGGCTCCGACTGCGCCAGTTCGATCGCCTTTTCCCAGGCGTCCGCCGCCAGCCCGTAATCTTCCTCTTCCATAT
This sequence comes from Tannerellaceae bacterium, assembly GCA_021203545.1. Taxonomy (GTDB): domain Bacteria; phylum Bacteroidota; class Bacteroidia; order Bacteroidales; family Tannerellaceae; genus UBA4116. The sequence continues at coordinate 6,729 of JAJQAZ010000161.1, forward strand.
ATGTCTGTCCCAGCTGCGCCAGAGAAGCCGCCCCGCGCTCGATGACGGCGCCGACGGAATCCTCCGAAACGAGCCCGGAAAGAGATGTCCAAAACGCATACTGCCGCTCCGCATCGTCCAGATTCTCATAGGCATCCGCAGCGGCCTCCGCGAAATCGTCCAGCTCTTCCTGTGATAAATCAATCTCCGAGGCATTTATAAAATCAAAAGCTTCGTCGACGGCACTCGCCGCGGACGCATAATCCTGCATGCCCGAGTAAGCCCTGATAAGTCCAATGTAAGCCTCTGTCTCCGGCTCCGTCTCGAGCGCCGCCGAAAACGCCTCCGCAGCATCCTCATAATCTTCTTTTTCCAGATAACTCTGCCCGGCCTCTTCCAACTGCGCGCTGTCCCGCTGTCCGCAGGCTGTCATCGTCAATGCCATCAGGAGGGCAATGAGTCCGTACACTTTTTTTCTGTTCATCTTTCGTATTCTCCCGCCCCAGGTACGCAACCCTCTTTTCTTTTTATATTAACTGCTTTTTAAGCAAAAAGCAATCATTTTCAGCAATATGACGATGAATAACCCGGCTGCCTCGCCGCGGCGGGCTTCACTGATTGTCCGTCGTTTCACTCCATTATCCTATACGGTACTCGCGATAGAGTTCCTGCCTCACAGTTCTGTTCCCGATCGCGTGTTGAAGATCCTCCATGCGCCCGTCCCTCAGCAGAATCCCGGTCAACTGCGCGAAACTGTCTTCTCCGGTTGCTTTTCCCTGCTCAATCCCGCGCTGCATTGCCTCTTTTTTCATGTCGTCCAGTGCCTTACACATGTTAAAAGTCCCCTTTCCATCTTCCTTTTGCTCCTCTATACAATGTTCCAGTTCTTTATCTCCAAGCAGGACAGCCATCACCCGCCCGGTCTCCTCGTCCAGCTCCCCATAC
>JAJQAZ010000118.1 GCA_021203545.1 Tannerellaceae bacterium
TAATATGTAAGTCTTTTAGTTGTATGTACCCTCTATTACCTTTAAATCTGATATATTAGAACCCATAGTGAGATAGATTACTATAGCAAATGAATCATTCCCGTTGTCCTGTATTTACAATCACCACTATAACTGGCCTTTGTGCTATTACCGTTCCATTCCCCCACAAATGCTTTTGCCTCTTTACTTATGTTGTCATCGTTGTCGTCGCTGCATGCAATACCTGTAAAGAGGAGTAAAATTAGTAGCAAATAGTTAGTTCTATTCTTTAAGATATTCATTTCCTGAATTTTAAAGTTGAGCTTATTAGTAGCCCGGAATAAAGTAATTCCGGACTACATAATAAAATCAGAGTCTATAAATAAGGTTTATAAGTTAAAGTCCATTCGCCATACATTATATCTTCCGGCTGCACTGCCACGCTGGGAAAGGAAGTAAATACTTTTTCCGTCAGGAGCCCAGATCGCAGAGATATCGTTACCGGGATGATAAGTGATTTGAGTGAAATTAGTACCATCCGTACGAACCACAAACAAGTCTGTATTTTGTCTTTTCCCTCTTTCCGAAATACTGTTGCCGGTAACTAATAACCATTGTCCATCCGGCGAAAGCCGGGGCGAAGTGAAGCTACGGCCTTCCTGAGAAAGGATAATTTCTTCAACACCTGTTTCGTAATTCACTTTCCAGATTTCGCACTCTTTTTTATCTGTGTAACGTGTACAGAAAAATGTATGTTCTTCTCCCGGTACAAGGCAGGGTGTCATACCACGGGAATAGTTTGAGAACAATTTACTGGTTCTATCAAAGCTCCATAGACTATAGTTCGCATATCCTTCTCCCCGGTGAAAATAGATGATATTTCCATCCGGTGAAAGAACACCGGCAAAATCGCTCTCATTGGAGGTAGATATTTGCTGTACAATAGCACCTTCTGTTGCATTTACCAGATAGATTCCAATTTTTTATTTCTCCATTCGGTAAAACACAGGGTTGTACCGTCGGCCGACCATGTAAAATCAGTAATCGCACTGCGGAATGTTCTTTGTACGGAAACGCCTCCTTCTGTTGCGTTTTTCACCATGATGTTCTGCATATCATTTTTATCATTGATATAGGCAAGTTTTGTTCCATCAGGTGAAAGAGCGATCATTGGATTGATCCACCAGTCCATTACTGCTTTATTCATTTTCCCCAGATTCAATCCTACCTGTTTGATATAGGGGGATGCCACACGATCATCATCACTGGTTATTTTAAGGAAATTCACTCCACCTTCTTCCGGAACCGCTATTAAAGAATAATCAATTTTATTCTTTTGTGCTATAGCAGAGGTAGTAAGCAGGAATCCCCCTAAAATAACAGCCATTAATTTATTTGTTCTCATAATTAAATAATAGACTGATTAAAAGATTTTAAAACTTGTATCCCAGAGTTATATAGAAATTACGGTTTCTCATAGGATAATCGCCATCTCTGCCTATATTCACCAATCCGGCATCATAACCCAATCCTAAACGGAATAAACTGATATCCAGATCAATGCCAAATCCCAATCCGAAATCGAATGCTTTACAACCTCCATCTTCTTCACTTCCAAAGAATTTCATACTTTCATCATCGTCATCATAATCATATCCATAATCATCATCGTCGTCGTCATCATAAGACGTTTTCCATTTTCCCGCAATACCATACGCTAAGTAAGGACCAACATGAACATTTACATTCATATTGTCGGCCAGCATAAGCTGGCATCCCACATGAATAGGAACTTGTAGATAAACTGGATTAGCTGTTACCTTAACATCTTCATAACGATCAGAATAGGAATATTTAGCTCCTTTTAGAGTAAGTTCGAGACCTGTCTGGATAAATAAATTAGTAGGCATAACATATTCTGCAAACATACCGGCATGTACACCTACGCGACCGTTAAGTCCATCTGCGCCTTTTCCTGTAAAACCTGCAAAGTTGGGTCCCAATTTTAAACCTAAACGCCAACCACCATCTGTTACATTTGAACTATAACTACTTGAACTGGCATACTGTGCATTTGCATTCATTCCAATAAAAAATAGAGCAAGAACAAAAAGGGTTGCTTTTACTACTTTTCTCATAATGTTTTTCTTCTAATTATTAATATTAAGTTTTGTTTAAAAAACACATTTATAATGTTAGTTTATATATTGATTTTTATCATTCAAGTCAGGACATAATAATTTGAATACCCCAATAAAAGCGATCTATATCGCTTACCGGAGTCGAATTTCGATATTTCTTAAAAAATGAAAAAACGGCTTTAAGGGAGAATATGGATAAACAAATCTTTTGGCTGGATATTTACCTGTATTTATGGATATTCCGGTAAACTATTATTGTTCCCGGTTTCTTCCCTGTGTGAATTCCCGGTATTTGCTGGGGGTAATGCCTGTACGTTTTTTGAAAGCGGTATTAAAATAGGAGGAAGTCTCAAACCCCAATTCGTAGGCTATTTCCTGGCAACTTAATTGGGTATTGGTAAGTAACTCTTTGCTTTTATTGATTTTTAGTTCCTGCAAATACCGGGAAGGGGCAAGGCCTGTATATTCCTTAAATATGCGGCGAAACCATGAATAGCCCATTCCAACCTGTTTGGCTATCTCTTCCCCGCTTATCTCTTTATTAATGTTTTCATACATGATTACTTTGGCTTTGTCTATTTGATCTGTTACTTTCATTTCTTCGAATGTCATTTGTTTATTCTCTGAATAGGTAAAGCCCAGTAAAAGGTTTACAATACCGGCCAGCATTTGTTGATAGCCGGCTTTTTGTTCTTTGGCTGTCTGGACTGCCATTTTATAACATTTCATGATCATTTCGTGTAGGCCTACGTTAAAGACCGGTTTCTCTTTTCTAAAGAATCCGGCAGCTACCCGGTTGTCCATATTAGTTCCTTCAAAACCAATCCAATATTCGTACCAACCAATTTCCGCATCAGGTTGGTAGGTATGCCATTCGCCCGGAAAAAGTAAGATCATGGATCCTGTGTTGATTTCTGTTTTTTCCTGATGTGAAGAGATAAAATAACCTTCTCCACGTGTGATGTAGATTAGTTGGTATTCATTGAGTACCCGCCCTTTATCCGTGCTAAAAAGATATCGCATGGGATGTGTTCCGGCCGGATACTTACTACCGGGTTCAATGTTCTGATGTCCGGCAGTATTGATCGTTAATCCCCAGTTTATATCCTGCTCATTAGTGATCAGATATTTTACATGTTTTTCATTATTCATGCTATGAAGAATCAAATTTATGAATTCAAATATAGTATTTAATCTGATATCTTCTTTAAAAGAGGTATTTATATAATGTTTCATTTTTTATTTACTATCAAAAAGTGTAATTATAAAATCAAATAGAGAAATTGTTTCTTTATAAACCGGTATACTTTTGTTATTGTAAACATATAGATTGATGAAACGGCTTATGAAAGACAAACTCAAAATAGGATTATTCGGAACAGGGTTGGATACCTATTGGGAACAATTTGAAGGTTTATTACCTAATCTGGAAAAGTACCAGCAGGAAATTAAAACCTATCTGGAAAAAGAGAATACGATAGAAGTTATTAACGCGGGAATGATAGACAATCCCGGTAAAGCGCAACAGGCGGCGTCATTGTTTGTGCAGGAAGAGGTAGAACTGGTATTTTTATATGTATCTACTTACAGTCTCTCATCGACTATTCTGCCGGTTGCTCAACGGATTTCCTGCCCGGTAATTATATTAAATCTGCAACCGGCAGCTGCTATCAATTACGATCATATCAATTCGATGAAAGATCGTAAAGATATGACAGGATACTGGCTTGAAAACTGTCAGGCCTGTTCGGTTCCGGAAATAACAAATGTATTTATCCGTAGCAATGTACGTTATGAAATTGTAAGCGGTTTTCTGCGTGATCCAATTGCTCTTTTGCAAGTGGACGAATGGTTAGCTGCTACGACTGTACATTTTGGTATGCGTAAAAACCGGTTGGGTATTCTGGGGCATTATTATGGAGGTATGTTGGATGTATACACCGATATAACCCGGCAATCGGCTGTGTTCGGTACGCATATGGAGTTATTGGAAATGTGTGAATTGTACGAATTGCGCGAAAAAATATCTATTAAAGAAGTAGAAGAAAAAAAGGAGGAGTTCAGAACTACTTTCAATGTGTTACCGGAATGCGATCCGGATGAACTGGAACGGGCTGCCAGAACGTCTGTAGCCCTGGATAAAATAGTGGAATCTCATCAACTCGGATCGTTGGCCTACTATTATGAAGGTGCTCCAGGCAACGAGTATGAAAATATCGTGACATCGATTATTGCCGGTAATACGTTATTGACAGGAAAAGGGATTCCGGTGGCGGGGGAGTGTGAAGTAAAGAATGCACAGGCTATGAAAATATTATCTTTATTGAATGCCGGAGGCTCTTTCTCGGAGTTTTATGCCATGGACTTTAATGATGATATTGTTATGTTAGGACATGATGGTCCGGCACATTTTATTATTTCAGAAGGGAAGGTTAAGTTGGTACCCCTGCCTGTTTATCATGGCAAACCTGGAAAAGGTTTATCTATTCAAATGACAGTAAAGTATGGGCCGGTAACTCTTTTATCCGTATGCGAAGGGCCGGCCGGAGTTTATCTGTTGGCCGCAGAAGGCGAATCAGTGGAAGGTCCTACTCTGGCAATCGGAAATACAAACAGCCGTTATCGTTTTAGTTGTGGCTGCCGGCAATTTATTGAACAATGGAGTAAGGCCGGCCCTTCGCACCATTGTGCGATAGGTATAGGCCATTTAGGTGGAGTATTGGAAAAAATAGCATTTCTTTTCAATATCCGGTATGTTGAAATAGCATGATTCTGTTACAAAAGACTGCAAGGGTAGGGGAAGATCGCTCTCTTTTCCCTATCTTTGTAGTTCCTGAATTGTAAATATAGAAGTATGAAGCGTATATTCTGTCCTAAATGTGATCATCAGTTATCTTTTGACGAAACTAAATATAAAGAAGGTAAAATATTAGTGTTTGTTTGTACACAGTGTACACACCAGTTTAAAATAAAACTGGGAAGAAAAGTGGTCAAAACCAACGACGGAGAGGAAGAAGAAGTTAAAGAACCAGATTTTACCTATGGCTATATAAAAGTAATTGAAAATCAATTTGGTTATGCACAGGAATTACCTCTTACATTAGGTGATAATATAATAGGCCGTCGTAATAAAGATACAATTGGAGTTGATATTCCAATTTTGACCGCGGATCCAAGTATGGGGAGAAAGCATTGTATTATTACCGTAAAAGAAAAGGACAGGAAAATAAGTTATTCTCTCCGGGATTTTCCAAGTTTGACAGGAACTTTCCTGAATAACGTTCTTTTAGGAAAGAAAGAACAGGCATTTATTTATGAAGGAGATATCATTACCATTGGAGCTACCACATTTATTCTGCACGAAACAAAAGATTAATCTTAAAAAGACCTTTTTAGGGTGTAATATTTCCATTCGTTAGTTTAGGCACAGATTTAAATCTGCGCCAGCTAAATTATAAACCCTTACTACGGGATTTAATAAATAAAAAATATAATTACGATTATGTTTAATTGTACGGGTAATCTTTTATCATTTCCAATAAAAAAAGTCCGCATACAACTTCACAGTTATATACGGACCAAACAAATAACAAACTCTACTTATATGAAAAAACAAATACTACTACTTGCAATAATTGATTGGCTTTAGTTGCCAATTACGTATATATAACAAGAGTAAATTTTATATAGTTCTCCTTTTACTCTAAAAAAACTTAATTTGTTGTATTCATTACCAATAATGCCGTATCTGTGTGGAAAAGCATTTTCCGGGCAATGCTGGGATTGAATAAACGCGCAAAAACATTTCTACGATATGAACTTAGTGCTATCATATCAATTTCTTTTTCTCGCACGAAACTTTCTATTGCATCCAGTAAGTCGCCGTCATTTAATACTGTATGACTTATATTGGCTTCCGGATAATGTTTTTTCAGATATTCTTTTACGCCGGATAAGCGTATTTCATTCCATTCATCTTTACTGGTCGAAATATTAAATAAATGAATGTGTACATCGGGAAATGTTTTGATTACTTCCATGAAGTTGTCGAAAGCTACCAGATCACGGTCTTTAAATGAAGTGGCAAAACCTATGTTTTTTACATTTTCCAGATTATTGAATTTTACATTCTCAGGAATTGCCATAACCGGTACCCGGGTAAGATCTATCACCTCTCCTGTTACACTGCCGATCAAATCCAGGTCTTTCTGGCTCTTTCCACGTGTTCCCATAATAATTAAAGAAGGATGATATTCTTTGCTATAGGCAATGATCTCTTCTTCCGGCAGCCCTTCCCTTAATACTGAATCATAAGGAACCGGAGGCAGTTCGCCATTTCCGATTTTACGATCTATATGAGTACGGATATTTTCCATATCTTTCTTTACCCGGTTCAACTGGTACTGCATGGTTTCTTCTTCTGTTACCTGATATGCAAGTGTATCGCCCATGGGTATCGCCATAGGGAAATAAGGTGTAAAATAGGCATGCATAATCATTACTTCGGCACCAATATTATGAGCGTAATTAATACCTATTTCGCAGGCTTTGAAGGAATAATCAGAGAAGTCTACCGGAATCAGAATCCGTTTAGCCTGGACCTTTTGCTCTTCTTCCGGTTCCTCGAACCAGTGATTATCTTCTACTACCCGTAAAGCATGTGGTAAATCGCTCTCTTTGATTCGTACGCGTACTCCGGCAGAGATGACAGGTTGGATCAGATTTACATTATGGATATAAACATCTATTCCCTCCGTTTCGAGAATCGTCTTTAAAATTTGAGCTTTTTCAAATGTAAGGATTGCCAGTGTTACTAATTTATCTTCCATAATTGATGATTTTTAGATAGTTAGTTACTTGTGATAAAACAAATCACTTATATAAAAGTTCTTATAAAAGAAAAATCCCATAGCGCCTTTGCGGATGCCATGGGATTTTATAAAACTTTGTAAACTTTTTACGCTTCAGGTGCCACAGAAACCCGGTTCTCATCCAGAATTTCCAGAGCACGCTCTAATATACTCGTATCGTCTAATACAACGAGCCCACCGTCTGGTCCCGGCTCGATATGGATACCGCAACTTTTTCCTTCCTCGTAATTTTGTCCACCGAAATAATTCCGGACAGTTTCAACAGAAACACCTAATTCATCGGCAATCCGATGTGAAGTACCATCTGGTAAACTGTCTTTTATTCTACGCAATTCATTAAATGTAATCGTTTTAGTCATGGAATCCTTATTTTGAAGGTTAATAATTATGTTAATTTCACTGGCACTAACTTAGTAATTTTTCATATGAAACACAAACATTTTCTTCAAAATTAAATATGCTTTACGGCATTAATCCACAAAATCAGCGCAAAATTTGTACTAATGGAGCATTGAATAGCAAGATAATCAGAATAGTAAGAAGTATAGCATATGTTATCATCATTTTTGTCTGCAAAGAATATAATTCAATGGTAGAACCTGCCTGAACTCCAATCTTACGGTACCAGGCAGAACGGGAAGCTACATATATTTTATATACCATATATCCGAAAATAGTACCTGAAATAGCACCGGGTACAATATCAGAAATAAAATGTACTGGGTAAACATAGGTTTACAAACGTGTGAGGCAAATTGGTCGCACAAGGTTATTACCAATACAATTCCTAATACGACCAGCAATATTTCCTTCCAGTTTTTCTTGTAAATCAATAGAAATAAAATAAATGCGGCTAACGGATACCATACCATTTTTCCCGAATAAAGCCACATAAAGCGGTCAAGGAAAAGGTAATCGCTTCCATTGCAAAACAGGAACGCTTCACGTTCTAATTTTAAAATATCTTCCAGCATTTATTTTTTGCAAGTTAAGTAGTTTGTGTTCTTGTCAGATTATTACTATATCTTTACCCGGCATCCAACCTTTATTTCCATCTTCGAGTTCTATTTCATACCAATCGCCTAATGAGCTTTGAATAAAAACTTTTGTTCCTTCATGTATCAAGAACAAATCTGTTCCACTTACATCCGGCGAACTTTTAACTGTTACCGTAGGAGAAAAAACAATAGCCCCCCTCCTGTTTACCAATTCGTCTTTCTGGTTGTATCCGAAGATATTAGCAAATATAATGATTACAAGTAAGACTAATCCGACATAAAATCCTAATTTTTTCAAACGTATCCACCGCGAGAAAAAGAAAAGTGTTAAACACCCGATGAAAAGGATAAAACACCCGATTGCCAGTTTAGCCCAGAAATCAGCAGTACCCTTATTTTCAATTGCTTTAAACCAGCGGGTCAGAAAAAATACACCAACAGGCTCTATTCTATCAACAGCCCGTTGTTTGGCCATTTGCAGATTAAAACGGATATCTGCGTCTCCCGGCTCCAGTAGCAGTGCTCTTTCATAGCTCAGAATTGCAGGTGCCACCTCCCCTGCCCTGTAATAAGCGTTTCCTAAATTATAATATATCTGGGCAGATTCTCCATACATCGAGATTATCTCTTCATATAATGTAATAGCTTTCGTAAAATCTCCGTCGCTATAAGCCTTTTCTGCTTCCTCTATAGCGGTTTGTTGTGCATACAGTTGAATATGCACGCAAGAAATTAAAAGCAATAAAAATATCTTCTTCATAGGTATTTTCCTTTGCATGTTATTTTTTAATTGTATTTTCCATCTTTCCAATAGCATCTACTGTAAGATCATATAGTTTATCCATAGCATCTGAAGCCTGGGAAGGTGCATATCTGGCAAATTCGCAGGTATTTAGTATTTCCATGAATTCATTAATCAGCTCTTCACCTACTCCGTAACGGTTCAGTTCTGCTTCTACGTTATCTTTGGTGAGATTTGCCTGCGGAATACTTAATTTATCACTTAAATACCCCCACAAAGCACGCAATACTTCTTCATAGAAGGCTTCTTTATTGTTTTCTTTCAGTAACTTACCGGCTATTTTGAGACGTTTTACAGCAGTTTTATTTGCTTTTTTGGTTCTTACAAGTGCTAAATCCGAATTCTCTTTGATCTGTTTTCTGTATAAAATAAAGAATATAATAAATAAAAGAGCCGGGATTATATACCACATTATATAAATGAATGATCCAAACAACATCTCTTCTTTGGAAAGGAAACGAATACCTTTTACTTTCAGGTAACGTATATCCTGACCCAGGAAACGTACATTTTCTCTGTTTGTAAAATTAGATACTACCGGTGCACTTTCCCCTCCTTCACCTTTTTCTACGTGTAACTTATAAGTTTCGGAAGTAAGAGTTTTGTAAGTTCCTGATTTGGGATCAAAATAAGAGAATTGAATAGCCGGGATCTCAAAATCACCGCCAAAACGCGGTATAGCCAGATATTCGATTGTTTTACTGCCGGTAGTTCCGGATGCAGTAGTTCTTATATTGGTTTCTATTTTCGGATCAAAAACTTCGAAATCATTCGGAAACACAACCTCCGGATTCTTTACCAACCGTACATTTCCTGTTCCACTAATATCAATTTTAACAGTAACAGCTTCATTTGCTTTTACATGATCAGAACTTAAAGATGTTTTCATGTTGAACTCGCCTACACCCCCCGAAAATTTAGCAGGCTTTCCAGCGGGCAAGGGCTTTACGTCAATAGTAACCGGAGCTGATTTAATCTTTTTCAGGACATCACGGGTGGTATCAAAAAAATCATCAAAAATACTACGTATACGTGCCTGTGTCCTTACTTTTATAACTGCCTCGTATTCGCCTTCACCAATGGTGATTTTTCCGGTCCGTTGCGGAAACAACAACGATTGTTTCAGTGTAACAGTATGGTAATTACGTCCGTTATAATGCTCCATTGTCCACTGTTTGTTCTCCGGAAGTTCGATTTCCTGCACTAAAAAACCTTCAAACTCCGGAAACTTTATATTTCTAAGCCCGGCATTTGCGGTAGTGTAAAACTTAAAGGTAACCAGAAATGCTTCCTGTTCATATACATTTGTTTTGGAAACGATCATACGCATAAGAACATCGTCTTTTCCCAGGCCGGGAGCAGTACTTTCAGTCTGGTCGTTCCCGGCCTCACTTCGCTGGTCCTGTGGCAACACCTTTATAGATAACGAATTAGATTTATAATTTGAATTATTTACTTTAATGGTTGCTTCGGGAATAGTAAATGTACCCTCTTTAGAAGGCATTAAAATATAGGTATAGGTAACATTCGTTTCGCTAACCATCTGCCCATTCACAAAAACAGAACTTTGGGATATAGAAGTAGAAGGACCCATCAAAACTTGAAAATCAGGTAAATCAGGGATCCGTATCTCTTTTCCTTCGGCATTTAAAGTATAAGAAAGCCTGAATTGCTCTCCCACCACAACCGCTTCCGGTGCGCTTGCTTTAAATTCTACTTTCTGCCCAAAAGACATGAAAGAAATGAATGTTAACTGAAAAAACAAGAAAACAAATTTCCTCATTATTATGCTTATTTTTTGGTTATCAACTTTATTTACCACTCTTTATCGGTTCTGCGACGCTCCTGTTGCTGTTGTTGCGCCCTTTGAACTTTCTCCTGAGTGTCTTTCTCATCTTCCAGAAAAGCATCCAGAATTTGTTGTGCATTATCCCGGCTCATCTGATCATTCTGTTCCTGTTCTTCCTGCTGAGATTGGTTCTCATCCTGATCTTCGGGCTGCTGTTGTTCCTGATTTTGATCCTGGTCCTGCTCATCTTCATTCTGGTCGTTATCATCATTACCACCTTCACCTTCCTGGTCTTCCAGTAATTTTTGTGCCAGGGCCAGGTTATAACGGGTTTCATCATCTGCCGGATTCAGTCGCAACGCCTGTTTGTATAATTCGATACTCTCTGCGTATCGCTGTTCCTTCATTCCTATATTCCCTAAATTATGAAACACCTGGGCCAGTTTTTCCGCATTATCAGGATCATCATTCAATAAACGCTGTCCCTGTTGGGCAATACGTTCATATTGTTCGGCTGCCTCTTTATACTTTTCCTGCCTGTAAAGTGCATTTCCCAGATTAAAAGTTCCTTCAAAAGATGTGGGATTTACTTCCAACCCTTTTCTATAGGCTATTTCAGCGTCCGTATATAATTCGTTTTGATACAATTTATTTCCTGAACGGACATTTTTCCTCTCAGCTTTCTGCGCCGGTAAACTACCGGTTATTCCCAGCAACAACACAGCTATTATCCAGTAATAAGACTTCTTCTGTTTCATCATTCGTTCCATTAAGAAAATAGTTTTACTTTTCTGAATATTCTGTTTTTACGGTCCAGTGTAAAGAATTCCGCTATTAACAGAAATAATACAATCCAGGCAAGAGTCTGGAATTGTTCATCATATTCAGAATAAACATGACTATCTACCTCCGATTTATTCATTTTCTCAATTTCATTCTGCAGAGCTTTCAGTGCTGAATTTGTATTATCTGCCCTTACATAGATCCCTTTTCCTGCGGCAGCTATTTCCTGGCACATCTGTTCATTCAGGCGGGTAATAACCACCTGCCCGTCTCTATCTTTCAGAAAGTTATTACCCATACCTACAGGAATCGGAGCTCCCTGCGGTTGTCCCATACCCACAATATTGACTTTGATTCCTTTTTCGGCAGCCTTTGTGGCGGCACCGATCGCATCATCTTCGTGATTTTCGCCGTCTGTAATCAAAATAATTGTTTTTTCTGTAGTCTCATTCGGTGTAAACGAGCGAAGCGCAAGATTTATAGCCGCACCAATTGCCGTACCCTGGCTTGAAACCATAGAAGGATGAATAGACGACAAAAACATCCTGGCCGATATATAATCAGATGTAATGGGTATCTGGGTAAATGCATCACCAGCAAAAACAATCAGTCCAACCTTGTCATTTACAAAACCATCAGTCAGGCGTGACAGCATCTGCTTGGATTTCTCTAACCGGTTGGGGGCCACATCCTCGGCAAGCATGGAATTGGATACATCAAGACAGATCATAATTTCAACACCCTGGCGTTTCACAGTCTCCAGTTTAGAACCAAACTGTGGCCCGGCAATAACAAATATCATCACACAAATAGCTCCCAGCAAAAGCCAGAATTTCAGATATTGCCGTTTAAGAGAAGCCTCCGGCATCAGGGTACGTAATAAAGCCGGGCTTCCGTATTTTCGAAGCGCTCTTTTTTTCCAGGTTAGTGCATAAATATAAAACACTAACAAAAGGGGTAAAATAAAGAGCAGATATAAATATTCCGGATGTGCAAATCGAAACATAATCCTTTGTTTTTATGGTATATTTCTCAACAATGTATTTCTTAACACAATCTCAATCAGTAGCAAAGCAAATACTACCAGGGCCCAGTTCTTATATTTTTCCTGCTTTTTACTGTATTCCTGAACACTGATCTTTGTTTTTTCCAATTGATCAATTTCTTCATAAATACTTTTTAAAGCCTGATTATTTTCAGCACGGAAATACTGCCCTCCGGTTCTGTTTGCTATCTCTATCAGGGTCGGCTCGTCAATATCGGCTGCAACATCCTGATATACGATTCCCCGCGGAGTCTGGAATGGATAAGGTGCATTCCCTTTTCTTCCCACACCCACAGTGTAAACCCGTACACCAAATGTCTGGGCAATTTCAGCGGCTGTTACAGGAGCAATCTCCCCCCTGTTATTCATACCATCTGTTAATAAAATAATCACCTTCGAAATAGCCTGGCTATCTTTAATGCGGCTTACGGCATTTGCCAGCCCCATACCGATAGCTGTTCCGTCGGCTATCATATTACACTGTATATTCTTAAACAGGTTCAAAAGGATTGCATGATCCGTTGTCAGCGGACATTGGGTAAAACTTTCCCCGGCAAAAACTACCAGACCTATATTATCATTGGGCCGGCCATTAATAAAAGCAGCAGCCACATCTTTAGACGCTTCCAACCGGTTGGGCTTTAAATCTTCTGCCAGCATACTGGTCGAAACGTCCATTACCATCATGATATCGATACCTTCTGTAGAAGTATTTTGCCAGCTGTTTGTAGACTGCGGACGGGCCAATACAATAATCAGAAATGCTATGGCAGCCATTCGTAAAACAAACGGCACATGGCGCAGATAAACTTTATAGGAATGGGCAGCCGGAAGATCAAAAACAGTAGTCGAGGGTATTTGCAAACTTGCCTGACTCTTTCTCAACTTCCAGATATACCATCCTATCAAAGGTATCAATAGTAATAATAAATACAAATATGTAGGATTAGCAAATATCATACTTATTCATTCGTTAAATTTGTTGTACCTTTTTCGTCTTCCCCCTGTTTTGCAATTTCTTCCGTATCAGGTAATGGTTCCAGCATTGTTTGGTTGACGAATAGGTAAGCATTCATTAAACTCAAATCATTTTCATCGGGCAGCGGCTTTATCTTCGCAAATTTTACGAAATCAGACAGATTCAATATCTGTTTTAAATTATCATAAACCGAATCCACTTCCGAGTTTTTCCGGATCATTTCCAGAATCTCACCCGATGTCATTTCCATGGCATTCAGACCAAAACGACCTACCATATATTTACGTAATGTATCTGTAATCTGCGTATAATATTCTTTCTCGCGTCCCTGCTGCCACAACTTTTGTTGTTTAATTTCATCCAGTTCTTTTTTGGCAATTATGTGCGGTGGCAATTGAGGCTCCTGCTTCTTAAAAGGATTGACAGTCTGTTTCTTCCGCAGTTTCTGTACCAGGAAGTATATAAGCACCAATAATATAATACCAAAGAAAGTTCCAAATATCGCCGGATAATAATCCGCTAACACAAAAGGAGGTTTCCACACATCTTTTATATCCTCAAACGCCTCCGGTTCGTCAGCATTCACCGGTACGGTAGAAACCTTTAACGCCACCTGGTTCGAGGCAATGGTATCCAAACCATCAACCACATAAACAGGAGGTAAAAGATAAAGAGACGAGTCAAAAGAGGTTATCAGAAGATCGTGCTTAAAAACTACCCGGTTATTATCAATCAGGGTTGTATCGGCCTCCGATACGAGTAAAACTTCTACTCCCCTCATCAAAGTATCACGGGGAATTAACAGGCGTACATCCTTTGCCCGGTCAGTCGTTACACTAACAGAATATATAGTTTGCTCGCCAATTAAAATAGCTGCAGGTTCCAGTTCAACATCTATCAGAGTCTTTTGTCCCTGTACCTGCCCACATACGAAAAAAGAAGAAGCAAGCAAAAAAAGCAGGACACTATCTCTCAATCGTTTCATTTTCATTCTTTTAATTTCGTTTTTGAAACAAAGCGATCAGGGATTTCACATAATCATCATCCGTACGGATAGAGACCGAATCAACACGGCATTTATTGAATGCATCGTTCATCTCCTCCTGTCTCTTATTCCACCATTCATTGTATGCTCTGCGTACATTACCCGAAGAAGTATCAATCCAGCGTTCGGATCCTGTTTCCGCATCCTTTACTTTCATCAACCCTACATTCGGCAGTTCGATTTCCCTCTGGTCGTATACCTGGATAGCCACTACATCATGTTTACGGTTCGCGATTGTCAAAGCATCTTTATAATTCCCCTTATCAATAAAGTCGGAAATCAGAAAAGCAGTACATCTCTTTTTAATTGCATTGGTCAGGTATTTAAGTACATGACTGATATCTGTTTGCTTATCATCCGGCTGAAAATCAATTAACTCCCGGATAATATAAAGAATATGCTTTTTCCCTTTCTGGGGAGGAATAAATTTCTCGATCTTATCGGAAAAAAACAGAACCCCGATCTTATCATTATTCTGAATAGCAGAAAATGCCAGTGTCGCTGCAAGTTCGGTAATTATCTCCTTTTTCATCACATTTACAGTTCCGAAATCGCGGCTACCGGATACATCAATCAGCAACATCACTGTCAGTTCCCGTTCTTCTTCGAATACTTTTATATATGGACGCACATAGCGGGCCGTAACATTCCAGTCGATATCCCGGATGTCATCACCATATTGATATTCCCGGACTTCACTAAAGGCCATTCCCCTTCCTTTAAAGGCCGAATGGTATTGCCCGGCAAAAATATTGCGCGACAACCCCCGGGTTTTTATCTCTATCCGGCGAACTTTCTTTAACAGTTCACTTGTTTCCATAATTTTTACTAGTAGTTAAGAAGTTATCATTCACTTCGTTCATTAGTAGTTATCACTCCCTCCGGTCGTTAGTAGTTAAGTAGATTTCTTCTTGACTACTTGATTACTAAGCCACATAGTGGCTGATAACTACTGACTACTTTTTAGGGTACTTCTACTTTATTTAAAATCTCACTGATTATCTCTTCCGATGTAAGGTTATTTGCTTCTGCTTCATAACTCAAACCAATACGGTGGCGCATTACATCGTGGCATACTGCACGAATATCTTCCGGAATTACATAACCACGGCGTTTGATAAAGGCATATGCACGGGCTGCCAATGCCAGGTTAATAGAAGCACGCGGAGAAGCACCAAACGAGATCATTTCTGCCAGATTTTCCAAACCATGTTCGCGGGGGAAACGGGTGGCGAAAATAATATCTACAATATAGCGTTCTATTTTTTCATCCAGATATACTTCACGAACAATCTTACGGGCATCCAGAATCTCTTCTTTGGTCAATAAAGGTTTCAGATCAACCTTCTCTCCGGAAATATTTTGCCGTATGATCAACTTCTCTTCCTCTTTTTTAGGATAGTTAATAATTACTTTCAGCATGAAACGGTCTACCTGTGCTTCCGGCAGCGGATAAGTACCCTCCTGCTCTATTGGGTTCTGGGTTGCCATTACAAGGAATGGTTCCGGCAATTTATACGTATGTTCACTAATTGTTACCTGGCGCTCCTGCATAGCTTCCAGCAGTGCACTCTGTACCTTAGCCGGGGCACGGTTAATTTCGTCGGCCAAAACAAAGTTTGCAAAAACAGGACCCTGTTTTACCTGAAACTCTTCATTCTTCTGACTATAGATCATAGTACCCAACACATCGGCCGGCAACAGGTCCGGTGTAAACTGAATACGGCTGTATTTTGCATCAATCAGGGATGCAAGTGTTTTAATTGCCAACGTTTTAGCCAACCCGGGAACCCCTTCCAGTAAAATGTGGCCATCAGAAAGTAAACCGATAAGTAAGGATTCAACCAAATGTTTCTGGCCTACAATCACTGTATCCATGCCTTTGGTAATCAGGTCCACAAACGAACTTTTGCTCTCGATTCGCTGGTTTAATTCACGAATATCTACTATCTGACTCATATAAATAATTAGTTATTATTGTTTATTATTTTATTGCATTTTGTATTTGTAGCACAAAATTAGAAATGTTAAAATCGTATTCTTTACTTTGGCAGTTAAATAAATAAAAAATGGAAAATGAAAAGTGAAAAATGAGCTGTGTTTATGACACTTTTCATTTTTCACTTCCTTATTTCCGCTTTATTAATAATTATAAGGCTGATAATATCCGGGATTGTAAAAGGGCGGCTTTCTCTATAGAAGACTTACTGTTTGCATTAATATTATAGAGTGCCGGATTAGGAATTTTAATCTCTGTCCCTATTGGAATGTTATTCGGATCTTTTATAGATTCTTTATTATGCTCGTACAAATAAACCCAGAAAACCTTATCCCCGTAATGCTCTAAAGCAATAAGGGTCAGCCGGTTCCCGGAGGTCATCTTTACAGTTGCGATAATATCATCGTTATTTACAGAAATGGGTGAACCGGATACCGGTTCTGTATTTTCCTGTAAGGGATTCTCTTCATCAATAGGTAGTTGTAAAGAATCAGTTTCTACAAACATTTCATTAATAAGGTTATCAGCAATAGAATCGGCAGCTATAGCCAGATCACCACCCGATCTGTTCCAGGCATTTAATACCCCCCGGTTAAAGAAAAAGAATACACCACTTCCCAATACAATAACAGTTATAGCGGCAATCCACCAAACCGGGGTTTTACTCTTTTGCTTTTTCGGAGTTACAGGCTGTTCATCCGTTTCTTCCCGGATCTCAACTTTCGGTATAAAGAATCCCGGACGACGATCTTCTTCTTCGGGTTCTTCTATTAGTTCATCCTCTTTGACCGGCTCTTCCTGTGGAATTTCAATTTCCGGAGTAAAAGGTTCTTCAATAACAGGAGCAGGTTCAACCGGTTCAATAGAGGGTTCTTCCTGCTCCGGCTCATTCTCTGCTACTACAACTGGCTCTTCCTCTACAGATATGGGTTCCGGATCAGGTATAACTTCGGTTTCCACATTTATTTCCGGTACAACATCTGCCGGAACCTCTTCTTCCTGAGATTCTTCCGGGTGCTCAAACGTAGCACTGTCAATATGATCGCTGATTTCAACTGTTTCAAAAAACGAGAAGGGTTTATTAACTTCTTCCTTTAGTCCCTTATCAGGAAGGAAGGAGAATTTATAGTGTTCCGGAATCAGAATCCGTTTTCCCGTATTAACATCTACACTTTCCCTATCCTGCACTTCTATAATCTTAAAAGTACCGATCCCTTTTATCTTAACTATTTTATCTTCAAAAACAGCTTCCCGTACTACCGAAACCAGTTCCTTCAGGAAACGCTCTGTTTTCTTCTTCTCGACTCCGGTATATTCTGCTAATAACCCTGCGAGCTCTGGTATAGACAAACGATTATTCATTGTTTGACAAATCTTTTAATTTACCTTTAACTGTTGTTCCCGGTTTAAATACCGGAACTAATTTAGGAGGTACCAGATAACGTTTCCCATTAGCCGGATTCACGGACACCCGCTCGCCTTTCTTTTTTGCTTCGAATTGCCCGAATCCCTGCAAATTAATGGTATCGCTATCCACTAAACGTGAACTAATAACAGAACCCAATCCTTCCAACATTTCCAATATTTCGGCCGGTTTCATTTCCAGCCTTTTTGCTAATTCGGTTATTAATTCTTTGTTTTTCATATCTCCTATCTATTAGCAGTTCGTGAGTGTAAGATTTTTAAGTAAGTCTCAATAGTTAGATAAAAATAGCCTAAAATGGTATTTGAGAGGCGATATTAGTTATTTTTTTGTTAATAAACAAGTTTTGAGAGTTTTTAATACGTAATTTTCCCATACAGGTCAAACTCTTCCGCCTCTGTAATCTCTACCCGGTAGAAACAACCGGGAGTTAATTCTTTCTCTTTCGAAATCAACACTTCCGGGTCTACTTCAGGCGAATCATACTCGGTCCGGCCAATATAAAACTCCTCTTCTTCACGGTCTACAAGCACTTTTAATACCTTTCCAACCTTCTCCCGGTTAATCTCCGCTGCTATTCGTTGCTGTATGCGCATAATATATTCTAACCGTTCCTGTTTTACTTCGGGAGCGATTTCATCTGAATAATTATCATAGGCCCAGGTTCCTGTTTCATGGCTATAAGCAAAAGCCCCCATACGTTCAAAACGTACTTTTTTAATAAACTTCACCAACTCCTCTACATCCTCGTCCGTTTCGCCGGGATGTCCTACCATCAAAGTCGTACGCAAATGAATACCGGGCACCTCTTCACGCAAACGATTCATCAATTCATAGGTCTCTTCGCTGGTTATATTACGCCGCATCTTCTTTAACATAGGGTTGCTAATGTGCTGCAAAGCAATATCAAGATACTTACACACGTTCTCCCGTTCGCGCATAACCCGTAATAAATCAAACGGGAAGCGGGCCGGATAAGCATAATGCAAACGCATCCACTCAACCCCGGGTATATCCGAAATACGCTCTATTAACTCCGGCAATGCCAGCCGTTTATAAAGGTCCAGTCCATAATAGGTTAAATCCTGTGCAATTACCTGAAACTCTTTTATACCTTTCTCTACCAGAGAACGCACTTCCTTTTCAATCGTTTCCATCGGGATAGATTGATAACGGCCTGTAATAATAGGGATAGAACAATACGAACAGGTACGGTTACACCCTTCCCCTATTTTCAGGTAGGCATAATGTTGCGGTGTTGTTATGATCCGTTCGGTGGCCAGCTCCTGGTGATATGTTTTTCCGAGATCTGTCAACAGTTCCTTCCAGTTAAACTTACCATAAAACTTAGTTACCTCCGGTATTTCATGTTGAAGATCTGCTAAAAAACGTTCCGACAAACATCCCATTACATATAATTGTCCGATTTTGCCGCTCTTTTTTGCCTCTCCCAACTCAAGAATCATATTGATCGACTCCTCCTGGGCGTCCCCAATAAAACCACAGGTATTTACAATAACAATTTCACCGGTTATTTTTGAAGGATCGTGTGCTACAGTATATCCGTTAGCTACAAATTGGCGCATAAGTTGTTCCGAATCCACCAGGTTTTTAGAACAACCCAGTGTTATAATATCTACTTTGTTTTTTCGCATAAATAAATTTGTAATCTTATTCAGATAGAAATATAAAACCAAATTGTTCTTCGTCCGGGAACAAATTCACTTTTTATCAAATCTTATTCCCCAAACAGGGAATTAACGAACTCTTTTTTGTTAAATAGTTGCAGGTCTTCGATACCTTCTCCCAAACCAATATATTTCACCGGTATCCGGAATTGATCGGAAATACCAATTACTACTCCTCCTTTGGCTGTACCGTCCAGTTTTGTTACAGCCAGTGCATTCACTTCTGTAGCCGCTGTAAACTGTTTAGCCTGTTCGAACGCATTTTGTCCGGTCGAACCGTCCAGCACCAGCAAAATCTCATGGGGAGCATCCGGCACAACCTTTTTCATTACATTCTTAATTTTGGTCAACTCATTCATCAGGTTCACCTTATTATGCAAACGTCCTGCCGTATCAATAATCACAACATCCGCATGATTAGCTGTTGCCGAATTCAGCGTATCAAAAGCCACAGAAGCAGGGTCCGAACCCATCTTTTGTTTAATAACGGGCACATCCACACGTCCCCCCCAGATAACCAACTGCTCCACAGCAGCAGCCCGGAACGTATCGGCGGCACCCAGATAAACCTTTTTACCGGCTTTTTTAAACTGGTAAGCCAGTTTTCCGATAGTAGTAGTTTTACCAACCCCGTTCACACCAACAACCATAATCACGTAAGGCTTCTTATCCGCAGGGATAGTAAAACCGTCCATGTCTTCCGTTTTATTCTCTGACAATAGCTGAGCAATCTCGTCCCGGAGAATAGCCGTTAATTCATCGGTAGTAACATATTTATCTTTTGCTACCCGGTCTTCTATGCGGCGAATTATTTTTAAAGTAGTATCAACTCCCACATCCGAGGTAATAAGAACCTCTTCCAGATCATCCAATACATCATCATCTACTTTACTTTTTCCGGCAATAGCACGTGTAAGCTTTGAAAAGATATTTTCTTTAGTTTTCGATAACCCTTTATCCAGCGTTTCCTTTTTCTCTTTATTAAAGAAGCCAAAAATACCCATATTCAACTATATATTATATTTTTAAGATACGAAGGTAATGTTTTAATTGAGAAATGACAACTATTTCAGTCCATTCTGTTTTTATAATCCTCGTAACCAAACGTACGAAGAATATGCAGGTTATCCTCTTTTGTCCACATAGCCAGTGAAGGATGCGGAATACCATTAAACATATTGGTTTTTACTATAGTATAGTGTATCATATCCTCAAAAATGATCTTATCCCCCACCTGCAACGGTTTTTCAAAAGACCAGTCGCCCATATAATCGCCACTCAGGCAACTATTTCCACCTATCCGGTAAGTAGGCTTACCCGGAACAGCATCCGTAGCAAAACGGATAACAGGTTTGTAGGGCATCTCCAGGCAATCCGGCATATGACAGGTAAAGGATGCATCAATAATAGCCGTCCGGATTCCATGGTTCTCCACTATATCCACCACAGTAGTCAGCAAAAAACCGGTTTGCCAGGCAAAAGCACTGCCCGGCTCCATAATAATCTCCAGATTCGGATATTTTGCTTTAAAAGCTTTCAACAACCCTATCAAATGTTCCGTATCATATCCTTTCCGGGTCATCAGATGTCCTCCCCCCATATTCAGCCACTTAATCCGGGGCAAAAACTCTCCGAAACGCTTCTCTACCGCTGCCAGTGTTCTTTCCAGATCAAAAGAGTCAGACTCACACAATGTATGAAAATGCAATCCTTCTATACCTTCAGGTAACGTATCACCCAATAAATCACGGATTATCCCCATACGTGAACCGGGAGCACAGGGATTATACAACTCAGTCTCCACATCCGAAAACTCCGGATTGATTCGTATCCCACACGAAACACGGTTTCCACCGGCCTGTACCATCGGATAAAAACGTTCAAACTGCGAAAGCGAATTAAACGTAATATGACTGCTATATTTTAACAGATCCGGGAAGTCTGCTTCGGTGTAAGCCGGAGAGTAAGTATGAGCCGGACTGCCCATCTCTTCGAAAGCCATTTGAGCTTCAAAACGCGAACTGGCGGTAGAATGAGCAATATATTCCCGCACAACCGGAAACGTTTTCCACATAGAAAAAGCCTTGAATGCAAGAATTATATTTACTCCCGCTTTTTCAGACACATCTTTGATAAGGCTTAAATTATTCCGGAACAACTTCTCTTCCATCACATAACAGGGAGAAGGTATTTTGTTAAAATCAATCATCTGCTTTCTTTATTTTGAGACAGCAAAGGTAGTTAATTCATAAATGAAAAATGAAAAATGAAAAATGAAAAATGGGAAGAGGGTGTGCCAAATGCCTCTTAGGTGAATTTTTATAATAAAAAAGCTGCCCTTTAAACGGGCAGCCTGTGTGGTATTCATGGTAAAAATCGAGTTTTTTTCAAAGTTGATCTACGTATTCTTTTTGAAGCTGGAAAAACTTATATCGTTCCAGTTCGGCACTCTGAGAGATAATCGTTGAAAATTTTCGTAAAGATTGCACCCAGTTTTTCAGACTCTCAAAAACAGTTTCATTCTGCGACGAAATAATATTAAGATCGTATATTTTAATAAAACTCATCTTTTGTGACTGCGATTCTATATAACTATAAGAAGTCTCAAAATTTATATGCGAAAGAAATATTCTGATATCATTCCCGTTCCTGAAATGTCCGCGGCTTGCCAGTTTCTCCATATCATTAATCAGCTCAAGCAAATCCGTTTTAATTTGTTGTATGCTTTCTCCGGAAATCATATGGATCTCTTTAAAATACAATATATCGTTTATAAAGGATTTAAAAATCATTTCATCCCATATATAGTTATTCTCACCAAAGCTCTTAACCGTATTTAGAAAATCCTGCTCTTTAGTTCGCAATTTTGCCGGTATAACTACCTCTTCAAAACGTTTGGCATAATACCTGCCTGACGGATTACCCAGTTGGTAAAGCCATTTAAAAAGATGAAAACGGGAAAGAGAATCAAAATTAAGACAAAACACATACGGGATCCTGTTAGAAGTATCCCACATTTCCGCATCGGAAGGATTCATTGACTTTAACAGGCTAAAATAATGCTCTACAGTAGCATAATATATATTTTCAGGATTTTCGAGTTGGTAAAGGTTCAAATCAAGAATTCCATCCTGTTCGCCGGATACGCCACTCAACCTGTCCAGAGATATCCCCAGTTTATTGGATATAATTACGGCTTCTGCCAATGTAAAAGGAACTTCTCCTCTAAATCGTCTGTATATGGCCTCCTTTCCTATCGAAAGAATATCCATAAGCAGATTAGCCAGGTTGGCACCTTCCGGAATTTTTTCTTTTATTGCATCAATCAGCGCTGTATTCAACTTATCTGGTGTCATTAACTATTTAGGATTACTATTTTTCAAACTACTTTCATATTTTGTATATAACAGAATATGCACAACAGGGGTTGTTCTTAACAAAAGAACTCCAAAACACATTACACTTACCTATTCATGAGTTTGTTTTTTGTTTATTTCATTATACAAAGCTATAGTATATGATTAAAATAATAGTTTCAATATAAGAGTTATATATAGGGGACACATTGTTTTTACAGAAACTAAAATTTCACATCCCTTTCCGTCTGTTGCTTATAAAGAAACAATTCCTCTTATATATTTCGTAAAAAGAAATAGCAGCACTAATTTACATGAAAAGTAAAAAAAGGAGGGAACCGCATAGGAACAGGTTTGTTTCTTTCTTTTTTAATTAAACGGACAATTCTAATGCGATCCCCGCTTCCGCGGGGAACTACTTACTTTTATGTTTAAATATGTTCTTCTGTCGTAACTATACAAAACAAAACAACCGGGAGCGCCAACTCCCGGTTGTAAAACATTAATCTTTAACTATTTGTAAACTACCTGAATTAAACCTTTTCATTTTTCTTTTCTGCAGTGCCTCTTTTAGAGCGATGTTCTTTCATTTTTTCGCCCCGTTCCTGTCTTTTCTGTTGGCGGTCTG
Source organism: Tannerellaceae bacterium (assembly GCA_021203545.1). GTDB lineage: Bacteria > Bacteroidota > Bacteroidia > Bacteroidales > Tannerellaceae > UBA4116. The sequence goes on from JAJQAZ010000118.1 coordinate 23,527, forward strand.
CCTGTTTCTGTGCATACGCCTGGTACTGCTCCTGATTCATAATCTTCTGCAACTGTGCGTTATAATCGTCACGCATTTTTTTCATTTCCTGCATACGTTTTTCGCGTTCCCCGGCAGAGAGTTCAGGAGCATCTTTACGGTTTTTACGTTCACCACGGTCGGCACGCAACTCTTTATTTTTCCTTTCTTCTCTTTCCTTCTTTGCTTTTGCATCTTTATCGCCTTTTTGGGCTCTATCCATCTGCTCCGGTTTTCCTTTCTTACCGTGGCGGTGCATCATAGGGCGATTACCCATCTTCTCTGCCATAGCCTGGTTCAGATCCAGCACCTGCTGTTTCTGTGTATCATCCAGATTATATTCCTTTACCATTCGTTCAGTCATCTTCTCAGCATGTGCTTTCGGGTCCATACCTTTTCTTCCTTCACGGGCCTCACTTGCCATTGCCACACCACCTAAAGTAAATACAGCGGCCAACATCAAACTAACTCTTTTTATACTTTTCATAACCATTATTCTTTATTTGTTAAATTACTTCTCACAGGAAAGTAAATAGTTTGTTATTCCTGTTTAATTTTTGTTGCAACTTGATTCTCAGACTACCCTCCTTACCATAGGTTTAAAACAAACCTGCAATTTAACGTTCAAAATTATTTCTTTTGATATTTTTGAGGAATATAAATTTTGTACATCTTATTACTAAATTCAGTATTTTTGCCGGTAAATAATAATTCCGTCAACATGCATAAAACCGTCTTCCTTTTAACTCTTTTATTAACCTACTCCTTTAACGGATTCAGTCAAACAGTAGAGCTACTAATCCGGCAAAGCCTGGATCACTTCGAACAAAACGATCTGCGTAAATTCGAAGAAACCTATCCCCTGATATATTTTGCATATCTCAAAGAAAACCTTCCGGAATATCAGGAAGCGATTCACGCGGTCAAAGAAGGAAACACCGGGCCGGCCATTGAAAAACTGAATGAATTAATAGAAGAAGATCTCTTCTTAGATGAAATAATAAACGACATACACTTTCTCCCACTCCATGGCACAGTGGAATGGGAAACACTGCTTCAAACCATAAGCAATAGAAAAAAGAGTTACAACAACGCATTGCGTCTCCAGCTAAAAGAGATACAAAACCGGGATCAGGGAATCCGTATTCTTTACCTGCAAATAAAAGACGATTTACTGAAACGCAGCATACACGAATACATGAAAACAGTAGTAGACAAAGAATGCGCCACACAAATCGCTGCCCTATTAGACACCACCGGTTGGTTAGGCCCGGAAGAAATTGGCAACGAAGCTAACGAAACACTTTTTCTCGGTATACAACATATTGATGATCTTAGTGTACAGCAAAATATTTACCCATGTTACAGCAAGCCGTACAAACCGGTAAAGCCGATGGATGGCATTTAGCTTTCCTGACAGACCGCATATTAATGAACCAGGGTAAAAAACAGATTTACGGAACACAAAAAATAATATCAGACAATCCGGCAAAATCATACATCGTACCACTTGAATACCCGGAAAAAGTAGACCAATTAAGAAAAGAATCGGGTCTTCCTCCGTTAGCAGAAGAACTCGAAGAAGAGGGCATGCAATGGAATCTGCAGGAATACCTTAAAAACCTACCCACAATAGAAAAAATGTACCGGGAACGTAACCAACAAAAATGAAACATGTTCTATTGAGCATAATTAGGTAAATATATTTTTACTACTTTTGATGTTCACTGAATCACACGGCTTTGCTGTATTGTGTATCAGCGAGTTCCTGTGACGATGGGGATTGTCACACGTTCGTCACATCTTCACACGTATTTTTGTGTTAAATCATTAACTTACACAACTTTATCTTCAATATAGATTAAATAAAGTGTTATTTTCATTAAACAAAATAACTGTTTTGTTGGGATCTTATTGTGCTTTTACTGCTGGAAAAATTATTTATCAAATAAGGAAAAACCAGAAAATTCCTATCTTTATCTTGCAAAGTTGCTGTACTATTTACTGTTCAACGGGCGTTAAACACCTGTATAACTTCCGTTGGACACCTGCCCGACTCCGGTTGAACACGTGTGCAACTGCCGTTGAACAGCAATAAATGCAGCATGTCTTTAAAATTATATCCTTTGAAAAGAAAGTAAAACTCATACAAAAATAAAAAAAGAATCCGGACTTAAGCCACTCTCCTCCTTCCTTGTTCTTTGATAAAGTTACAAATCGTAAATAATTACCCCTATATAAGGTAAAAAGTGAATCGTAGATCGGCCTTATCCAATAACCCGCAACCCCAGGGTAGGTAGAAACCCTCTTTATAACAATCCTAAAAGGCATAGGAGTCAGGCTAAGGTTCTTATTTATTTTTTTGCCCTGTTAAGGGCTACTGAGTTCAGCCCATGGCAGAGTGAGCGTAGCGAACACCACCATGGGTTAGAGACGTGTCCCATATTTTCGGGCTGAATGCCCAGATCAAAATGCTAACAGGTAACGAGCTGCCCTTTCAGGGCGCAGAGATGTCGTGGGACTCTTAACCCATGGTGGCGCTCACTTGGCTCGCTCTGCCATGGGCTGAATTGAACTACCCCTTTCAGGGGCGACAAAGCAAGTATAAAAGGGCTGGAAGCCTGACGGCTATTCCGCTTCGGGATTCAAACAGTAGAGTATCTTTCTGCCACGGGTTTCACCGCGGTTAATCACATTCAAGCCCTTTGGAATTACAATAGGCTAAGGCCGGTATACAATTCCTCTCCCTCCAATTCCAAGTTGATAACATGGGTGGTTTCGCTATGCTAAACGATTACGATTCGTTTTTCATAAAAAATAGCTGTCTAAATTCCTTTTGTAAGGTAAGGGGAATGGGATGTTTTTATTTAGTTGACTGAAGGTCAGGTTTATATACATATTACACATGTGAAGGAGTGAAGGATAGGTGATTAACCTATCCTTCACCGTAACTTGCTGATATATAACATAAAAATATCCGGTGATTCAGTGAAGATCAAAAACGGTAAAAAATATATTTTTGATAGTTGATACAGGCCTTAATCAATTCGTATTTTATTTACTATCTGTTAGTTTAGGCACAGATTGAAATCTGCGCCAGCGAAAGCCAGCAAAAACTTCCGCATTCTTATAAAGCTACCGATTCATTCATATGAACAATCAAGTCGAGCAGTTTATTCGAAAAGGCATATTCATTGTCATACCAGCTTACCAGCTTCACAAAAGTAGGTGTCAGCGAAATACCTGCTTTCGCGTCAAAAACAGAAGTACGGGTTTCACCGATAAAATCACTCGATACCACCTCATCTTCAGTATATCCTATGATTCCCTTCAGTTCATTTTCGGAAGCCTGTTTAACCACCCGGCAAATCTCTTCATAAGTAGCCGGTTTAGCCAACTGACAGGCCAGGTCCACCACAGAGACATCCAATACCGGTACCCTGAACGACATACCTGTAATTTTTCCGGCCAGTTCCGGGATTACCTTACCCACAGCCTTCGCAGCACCGGTTGAAGAAGGAATAATATTACCCGAAGCCGCACGGCCACCCCGCCAGTCCTTGTGTGACGGGCCATCCACCGTCTTTTGTGAAGCAGTAGTCGCGTGCACAGCGGTCATCAACGCATCCGTAACACCGAAGGCATCATGAATCACCTTCACCAGCGGAGCCACACAATTGGTTGTACACGATGCATTCGATACAAACACCTCCCCTTTATAACTTTTCTCGTTTACACCCATTACAAACATCGGTGTATCGTCTTTCGGAGGACCTGACATTACCACACGTTTGGCCCCTGCCTTTATATGTGCTCCGGCTTTCTCTTTTGTCAGGAATATCCCGGTCGATTCCACTACATAATCCGCGCCAATCTCATCCCATTTCAAATCCTCCGGATTCTTTTCAGACGAAATCCTTACTGTTTTACCGTTTACTACCAGGTTTCCGTTTTCAACAGCAATAGTACCATCAAAACGTCCATGCACCGTATCATATTTCAGCATATACGCCATATACTCTACACTCACCAGGTCGTTGATGCCAACAACCTCTATCTGCTCATACTGCTGAGCCGCACGAAATACCAGACGTCCGATCCGGCCAAACCCATTAATACCCACTTTAATTGTTTCCATAATCAATCTATTTAAAAATAAATAACTAACAATAAACCATCTATGTTCATCTGTTGGTACAAAGTTCGGGTATTCGTATCTTGTCTGCAAGGACATATTTTATACAAATACTGCCATCCAAATAAAACCATTATCTTTATACCCAAATAAACCTCTTCTCATGGAAAACAGCGGAAATATAAAACACATCGTCATTCTGGTTTCCCCCTACTCAACCGTACTCGACATGTCCGGTCCTATGGACGTATTTCAGAAAGCAATAGAACATTTCGATAAAGCCGGCACGCAGCCTCCCTTCATCTATAAGATACACACCATTTCGCTGGGAAAATCAAAAAAAGTACGGATGTCTTCCGGAATCACCATCCTCACCGAAGGCACATACAAAGACATCACTTATCCGGTGGATACACTCATCGTGGCAGGCCGTTCCCCCCCCATGCAGAAGAACATCCCAAAGGTGCAACCCTTACATGGCTCCGCGAACAGGCCGGGAAAGTACACCGTATCTGCTCCGTTTGTGCCGGCGCTTTTATACTGGCCGATGCCGGGATATTAACCAACCGTAAAGCAACTACCCACTGGATGCTTTGCGAAAAAATGGCACAAACCTACCCGGATGTAAAGGTCAATATGGAAGCAATATATGTAAAAGACGGCAATGTATACACCTCGGCCGGAATTACAGCCGGTATGGATTTGGCATTGGCATTACTCGAAGAAGATCTCGGACGTAAATTCGCCCTCCTGATTGCCCGTATCATGGTACTTTTTCTTAAACGTCCCGGCAACCAGACACAGTTCAGTACTGTACTGGAAGCACAGAAAACCGACTACCAACCTATCAGCCAGGCCACCGAATGGATCAACAACCACCCGGACGAAGATATCACCATCGAGAAACTTGCAGAACAGGTACTCATGAGTCCCCGCAACTTCGCCCGTGTTTTTGTACGCGAACTAAACACGACTCCTATGAAATACGTAGAAAAAATACGCCTCGAAACGGCCTGCCGTTACCTGACGGAAACCAACCTTTCCATCGACCAGATCGCTACCCGCAGCGGATTTAAAAATGCAGTAAATATGAACCGTATTTTTATGAAAACTTACTGCACTACTCCCACCCAATACCGCCGCGACTTCAAAACCGCCCTGTAGATTTTTACATCATCAGCCACTCTTTAAAATCCGGAGCGCGGTTCTTACTGATGTAAATACGTTCCGGCGTATCAACCGTCAGGTTCACCAGCAGGCGCCGGTCAAACCATACGGTGATATTCTTCACATGAACCTTTGAGACAATAAACTGCTTATTGGCCCGGAAAAAACGGTTCGGTGAAAGGGTTTGGTAAATCGAATCAAGGGTCTTATTATAAGGATAGGTAGTACCGTCGGCCAGGCACAACACCGTTTGGTGGTCCGACGTATAAAAATAAACAATCTGTTCTGTCTGCACCGGGATCAGCGTATCCCTGTAGGGAATCAGTAACCGCTCCACTACCCCGCCGGAATACCCCGTCCGGGCCTGTTGTTCCAAATACCGGGTACGTTCCATAACTGTCAGTTTCCTGAACTTAGCAATTGCCTGCCGCAAAGCAGCTTCTTCCACGGGCTTCAATAGGTAATCAATACTATTCACCTTAAAAGCATCGATCGCATACTCATCGTATGCCGTCGTAAAAATAACAGGAGTCTCCACCTCTGCCACATCAAAAACCGAAAAAGCCAGTCCGTCCGACAAATGAATATCCATAAAAATCAGATCGGGTGCCGTATGCGTTCGCAGCCACTTTACCGTCTGCGTAATACTCTCCGTTGCTCCCACAATACGGATATCCGGGTCCACCCGGACAACCAGTTCACTCAAATATTCATACGCAATTGTTTCATCTTCAACAATCAGTACATTCATCATCCACCGGTTTTAAAGGTAAAACAACCGTAAAGCGATTCACCGCCTCTTTTACTTCAATATCTGCCCCCATGAGTAGTTTATACCGGGCCGAAAGATTACCCAGCCCAATCCCGTGCGAACTCTCCGGCTGAAACTTACGGTATAGCGGATTCGTTACTGTCAGCCGTCCGCACTCATCCGTAAAAATCTCCACCAGCATCTTATGCTCACTATCAATAATATTATGCTTTACCACATTTTCCACCAGGGGTAACAACGATAGTACCGGCAACTGGCATCCCAGCCGTGCCGGGTCTACCCGCACAGCAAAACACAACTTCCCGCTATACCGCACTTCCAACAGGTACCGGTACGCATCCAGAAACGCCAGTTCTTCCTCCAGCCGTACCAGTCCCCGCTTATCACTTTGCAGAATATACCGGAAAATATTCGAAAGCTTCGTCACATACTCCAATGTCTCCTCATTCCGTTTGGCCGATACCAGTGCCGTAAGCCCATTCAACGAATTAAAAAAGAAATGCGGATTAATCTGGTTACTCAGCGCCTCTACCCGGCTCTGCAAATTCTCGCTCCGTAACTTTTCCATTTCCTTTTCCGCTTCCTGTTGCACCATCGTCAAACCATAAATATGTCCAGTCAATACAGGAATCAGCCAGGCAATCAAAAATTGCAGAATCAGCATTTGGGTAAAACAATCCAGCCGTACCACATGAGCAATAGCCAGACCGATCATCACATACAATCCATAGGCTACCCCCGTAATAACAAACGAATTGCGGAAACGCACCTGCAGCCGTTGTCCTGTAAGGCGCATATTCAATCCTAACAGGATACGGGTCAGCGCTACAAAAAAGAAATAGCGGTACATAAAATAAAGCACATACGCCGTATTCAGCACCCTGTAATCCGTCCGGTTGGGATGCGATAAATCCCAGATCAACTGCCCGATATTCGGATAAATAATCACAGCCGACAGAATCAGCGCTCCCCACCAGAGCGACCTGCGCGAAGTAAACGAATCAACCAACTTCATATATTTCCCATTTGATACAAAGATACGCCCTCCCCCACAATAAAAAAAGAAAAAAAAGCCTTATAAAATAACCTTTTGCCGCCTTCAGTATTCCTTTTTCACAATGTAGCCAAATAAACCCTGATAGTTGGATTCCTAATATATCCCCGTCATCGCTGGCCATCGCTGGCGCAGATTTTAATCTGTGCCCAAAACAAACAACCAGTCCAAACTATATATTAAAGTGAGCCCTGTTAAACATCTTCTGGAGTGCATCTAAAGTTCTCTATGTGTGTAGAGAGTAGCATTTCAATTTATAAAGATTAAATCTAATCAGGATAAAATAGTTAACTTTGTTATATGATAAAATTACTCCTACTTCTCTGTGTACTCACTTCCTACTTCATTGAAGAAGGCAAAGCGTTCTTCCGGGTCAGAAAGATCCCGGCAATCATCAGTATGAATGCTGTTCCCAGCAACCTGGATACCGAACTCGAAGACGCAGATATGGAAACTTTCCTGATTATTGACAACCGCCTGGCTTACGATAAACACGGATTTTATCTGTTGGGAGAACGGGAATGGAACATCGAAAACCCACCTGAAATACTCCGTGCCGACAAACACAGCCTCCTGCGCTTTGGAAAAGAAACCGAATTTTATAAAGATAAAAACCATGTCTACCTGTCTGATACGATCTTCGCCCAGGCAGATGTGAGTACTTTCAGGGAAGTAGGTAACGAAATCTTTGCCGACAAAAACACCCTTTATTACCGCACAGAACCTCTTGCCGGCAGCGATGGCAGCAAAGAGTGCCGCTTCTATCCGGGTAACACCGGAAATAAACCTTTTCTGACAGCTTTTATGCAAGACCTGTGCTTCGAAAACAACGGAAAAATATATTGCAACGGAAATATTATAAACGGTGCAGACAGCCAGACCTATACATGGCTTGGTTTTGGCTACGGAAAGGACGCTCACAAGGTATATTACCGGGAAAAGTGCCTGCAGGGAGCCGATCCCGGAACATTCCGGCTAATACCTCGTCCGTCGCCACCCGGCGATTACCAACTATCCGAATACCAGCCTGATAACTCCATATGGTATGCCAAAGACACCACCCGCTATTATTACAACGGAGTAGCCTGCCCGGAGTCATTCCATATACTCAACAACCCATACGCCACAGACGGCAAACATATCTATGCATACGAACGTAATTCGTATAATAAAAACTTGAACATGCCAATCCGCACACTTTCCGTACCGTAGGCAACAATTATGGAAAAGACGATAAGTATGTCTGGTACAGATCGGATATGATCCCCGAAGCCGATGCCTCCACACTATACGATCTGGGCTACGAGTGTGCTGCTGATAAAAACTATGTATACAGATATGGGAATATAGATAATAATATAGATGTCGGCACGATCTGCATACTCAGTCCCAACTATTTCAAAGACCGGGAAAACATATGGTACCGTGGAAAACGGGTACATGCCTATCCGGCACCTGATGTTCCCGGTTTCCGGCTCCTGAATCATTTATATGCCGCCGACAATCATACCGTTTATATGGAAGGAATACCTGTCATCCAGAAACACGGAACAAAACCCGGAAAAATAAAAGTTTACGGCGAATTCATCATTATAAACGGCAAAACTTATCAATACAACTTTCCAATCCGTATCCATCTGAAAACCTTTCGCAAAATAGCTCCCCAATACGCTGTAGACAAAAATGCCGTCTATTACCTCGATTACAGGTTCCACTCCAAAGGTATCTACACCCCCCCCTAAGAGGCGCTAAACCCCAAACCTTCCGGCCTCCTGAAAAATAAAAGGGAATAGTTTTTATCGCCGTTACAGATTTAAATTTGTGCCTAAAATAGTATCTTTGTTACAATGAATCTATACAAATAAGTCACCATGAAAACAAACACTCTTGTCCGCCTGTTGGCAACCGTATTCGTATTATGCTCTGCTACCCTCCTAAAAGCACAACAGGGTACTGTATACGAAACACGAACCCTGAAAAGTAAAATCCTGAATATGGAACGACGGTATTCCATATACCTGCCTCCCGGTTATGAAGAGACCGACCGCAGCTACCCGGTACTGTACCTGTTGCACGGAGCGGGCGACGACCATACGGGCTGGGTACAGTTCGGACAGGTACAACACATAGCTGATAAAGCTATTGCCGAAGGTACAGCTGGTCCGATGATTATCGTAATGCCGGATGCCGATACAAGTGTACGGGGATATTTTAATGCGGCTAACGGAAAATTCAATTACGAAGATTTCTTCTTCACCGAACTTATACCACACATTGAACAAACCTACCGGGTACGCAGTGAGCGCCGTTTCCGGGCAATAGCCGGTCTTTCCATGGGCGGTGGCGGAACCCTGATTTATTCCCTGCATCGTCCTGAAATGTTTGGAGCAGCTGCCCCCTGAGCGCAGCAACCGGATACTGGGACATGCAACAAATGAAAAACCGTATGCAAAACCTTACCCCCAACCTACCGGCCAGCAATGGGAAACATTTTTCAACAACCATAATATTCCTCTGTTGCTACAAAATGCAACAGAAGAACAAATGAAAAAAATTAAAGAGATCCGGTGGTATATTAGCTGTGGCGACGACGACTTCCTGTACGAAGGGAACAGCCTGCTGCATATCCATTTCCATAAAAACGAAATCCGCCACGAATACCGTGTCAAAGACGGCGGCCATACCTGGACCTACTGGCACATGGAACTACCCATTGTACTTGAACACGTATCCAAAACATTTATGCAACATTAACTCCTGCATTTATGAAGGAGTTTAAATTAGAAGCGCCACACAGAAAAATCCGTGTGGCGCTTGGAGATATATAAACGGCTAAATCATTTCGCCTTAAAAAGCCATCGTGTACCAATAATAAAGGTATGTTTTTCCCCATTCTGAAGATCACCGAACATACCCTGGTAATCGGTATTTTTATAAGCATACGCCGCATAAAAACGAAGATCCCTGATACGCTCCCGGCTAAAGGGATAATACTCTGCCACGGCCTCAATACCTAACGAACGGTAAGCCGTACTCTCCGACCATTTATCATACCGTTTATCCCAGGTTCCTTTAATGAAAGGGCGCCACTTACCAAAATTATATTCACAGTGTACAGATAGCGACTGGTCGTGCACATACCGGTTTCCCAGATCATCCCTATCCACCATGTATCCGTAATCCATATTGCGTACACCGTTGTAATAATCAATTTCAGAGGTAAATTGTTTTACATTAATTTGAGTTCCCAGCGTAATCCACTGATAAACTTTATGCCTTGTGTGCTGAAACACACTGTATCCCCAGCGGGTACGGATGAATTCATCAAATAAATCACCCACCCACATAAAATGGGCAGCCAATGCCTTTTTCGAAAATTCCTCACTGGCGAACTGGGGCGAATCCGAGTTCGTAATCTGCAGATTCAGGATCTGCCGCCCCGGCTTATAAGCAAAATTAATTCCTGTTTTGGATGCATCCAGATCATTAAACACCATCGTACCCTGGTACACATCCGCACCGTTATAATCATTTTCGAATGTACCGATCATAATACCCTGCTTACCCACTGTAATTGTCCACTCACTCCCTATATCAAAAGCAATCCAGGCATACTCCGTAGCTCCCGAATAATTATCCCGCAGGATTGTTCCTTCCTTATTCAGCCGCTGGCGTAAACGGTACCGGATACCCGGAACGACCTCACCCACCAGCCACAACCGGATCGTCTGCCCCCGGAAAAGCCGTTCATCATCGGTATGCCGGTTTACCACATCCTGGAAATCAATTCGTGTATCAAACAGCATATTCAATTTTTCATCATCCCAAAGCAATTGCCTCCACACATTCTGACTCTCCCTGAACTGAGCCGAGACCGGTCCCACCACCAAACAAATTATTGCAACCAAAATGTATTTTTTCATAGAAAAGAAGATTTATAATAAATGAAAAGCGAAAAATGAAAAATTTTATTTAATAGACGGAGGGGATTTGTAATCCCCGACTAAGCGAGTATCAGGATTTGTAATCCGGCAAACAAATACCACAAAAATGAGACGACAGCTTAATAAAACGGATTACAAATCCGTAGTTTAATAGTCGGGGATTGCAAATCCCCTCCATCCAACCATGAGGCACGGATTTAAATCCGCGCCAGCAAAGCCAGCAACGACGTAGCGAAGACGCTACGCCGAACAGAAAACAGAGAAAAAATCATTTTTCATTTTTAGTTTTTAGTTTCTCATTTCCTTTCGACCATGCCTGTACATACTCCTGCATAGTTTCCGAAAGTTGCTCGCCAATTACCCGGTAATCATCTTCATTCAGGTTTGCAAGCGACACTCGCACCGACCATTCCGGACCGGCGAAACCACCACCATTCAATAGCACAATGTGAGATTTTTCCGCCAGACGGAACACGATATCCACCGGTTCAAAATTCCGTTCAAGGAATTGCACAAACTCATTCCCGTAATTTCGTTCAGCCCATTCATGCAGATCAATTTCGCAATAATAACCTGCCCGGTTCGGATCGTTGAACACCTGCATTTGCATCCCTTCCCAGAAAATAGAAAAACGATTTTTTAATAAAATCCGGCAGGCATCTTTATATTTATTTTTTTATCCAATAGTGCGAACGAAGCAAAAAGCATCATCTGAATCTGCTGCGGTAACGAAAGACCAGCCGTGTGATTGAGTGCCACCTGGCGGCTATCGGCTACCATGCGGTCGATAAACTTCATCTTCTCCGGATGTACACTCAGACTCTCATACATCTTATGCAGCCTCTCTTTTTCCGGCTGTGGCAAAGCCGAGATCATATCATCGTAAATATTATCCTTATTAATAGCTATTACTCCCAAACGCCAGCCGGTACAACCAAAATACTTTGAAAACGAATATACACAAATCGTGTTGCGGGGCAGGTCACGCATCAGCGATACAAACCCGGGCACAAACGTACCGTACACATCATCCGTGAGTACCATCAGGTTCGGATTCAGGCTCTTCACTACCTTCACCAGGTACTTACGGGACTTCTCGCTAATCTCTACCGATGTAGGATTACTCGGATTTGTAATAAAAAACGCCTTGATCGATTGATCTCCCAACTTATCAATTTCCTCGTCGGGGTACTGGAAATCAGACTGCCCATCTTTCGTCTTACCGGATCCGTGTACATATACTACATCAAAATCATAACGGTCCAGATGCGGAATCTCCAGATAAGGAGTAAAAGCCGGCACCCCCAGTACAATCCGGTCGCCCTTCCTTAGCAAACCGTTTTCCATCAGCGAATCAAAGATATAACAGATAGCAGCCGTACCACCCTCCACAGCAAACAGGTCAAAACCGGCACGGGTAGGCTTACCGCCGCACATTTCCTGCATCAGATAATCATGCACAATGCGTTCGGTATATGTAAGCATACGGTCGGGCACCGGATACTGGTCGCCAATTACTCCTTCCGCCAGTTCCATGGCAAATTCATCAGCCGAAAAACCTTTCTCCTTTACACCCATTTTAAACATTTGTTTAAGCAGTGTTATACCCGGCATCCCGCTATTCTCTTTCAGGAACTGCTGAAAACGTTTACCAATTCCCTCTTTTTGCGGAATCCCGGCCATACCGGATACATCGTCCATCGTACGGCGGCACTCTTCTATACCAAACTTACCCAGCGTAAAAAAAGCTTCCCGTGGAGTCGTAGCGATCCAGTTCGGATTACCCCGGCCCGCATTCAGCATCTGGTAAGCCATTTTCTTTACTTTCTCCGGTTGTGCCAGATCAATCAAACTATTCTTTAACTCAAACGGACTCAATTGTTCCAACTCCTGCTCCTTCCGGCGCGTAGTTTTTAATTTGTCTAAAACCTCCATGATCTAATATTCTATTAGCAATGAAAAATGAAGAATGAAAAATGAAAAATTAATTCCCTGTACAAAAGGGGAAAATATAATTTTCATTTTTCGCTTTTCATTTTTCATTTATTATTAATTCATTAATAATACAATAACGACTCCCCAGATAATCAGCAGCGTATTTCCCACCGCATAGGTAGTCGTATAGGAAAGAGCCGGAACCTTACTCTTTGTCGTATCCTGTATCGCACCCAATGCCGCAGTAGTAACACGCGAACCGGCACAGGCACCCAGCGTTATAGCCGGGTGGAATTTGAACACATATTTACCCAGGAACACCCCTATAATCATAGGGATAAGACTTACTGCCACACCGGCAATAAACAAACTAATACCCGAAGCCTTTAGTCCGGCTACAAAATTGGGTCCGGCAGTAATACCTACCACCGCGATAAAAATATTCAGCCCCATGTTATTCATCAGCCAGACAGCCGATTGGGGAACAGCCCCGAACGTCGGGCGTGTGGAACGCAGCCAGCCAAACAAAATACCTGAAATTAACACACCGCCGCTGGTGCTCAGGCTCAAAGGCACATTTCCTATCTGCAAAGTCAATGCTCCCAGCAAACCACCCAGAAAAATACCTAACCCTACATATAACAGGTCGGTCACATTCGTAGGCCGTTCGGCATATCCCAGATAAGAAGCAAAACGGTCCACATCCGTCTTACGCCCTTCAATCTCTACCAGATCGCCCCGCATAATCTGCACATCGTTCAATAAAGGCACCTCAGCATTTCCCCGGTGTATCTTACGGATAATCACACCGTGGCGGTTCTTATCCGTTTTAAGCTTACCCAACGTTACATTTTCCATATGTTTATTACTCACCATCACAGTCAGCGCTTCTGCCCTGAAATCCAGCAACTCCGGATCGGCAACTTCAGGACCAACAAAGTCTTCATCCGCCAGAATTGTTTCTACCGGTCCGTTAAGTACCAATTTGTCTCCTTTATAAATCAACTGATCTCCCGCAGGGTCATTCACAATCTCATTCTTTTCATTCCGTATCCGCTCAATATAAACCGGCCACCCCTTTGTTACCAGTAAATCTTCTACCTCCGAAACCTTCCGGGGTGCATCAAAAAACGCACTATTTGCTTTTATTACACGGAAAGTAGTACCGTCATACGCATACTCCAGCGTAGGGTCGTCATCCGCAATAGCCCCTCCGAGCGAAGCTTCATATTCCTTACTCTCTTTCACAATATCCTTACTCAACCACTTAGGAGCCAGCACCGAAAGAAACCATGCTGTGCCTGCCGTACCAAAAATATACGTAACCGCATACGCTACCGGAATCTCATTAATAAGTGTCTGCTTCTGCGCCGCATCAATAGATAGCCGGTTAATAGAATCCGTAGCCACCCCAATCACAGCCGAAATTGTATTTGCACCGGCCAGTAGCCCGGCAGCATTACCCACATCAAAATGTGCAATTAAAGCCGCTACCCATGTAACCAACAGGTAGAGCACACAAATAATTCCTGCAAAAGCAATCTGCGGCAACCCTTCTTTCTTCAAACTATGGATAAATTGCGGCCCTACACTGTAACCCACCGCAAAAAGGAAAATAAGGAAAAAAGTAGATTTTACAATCGGACTAATATCCAGGCCTAACTGCCCAATCAGTACCCCCATAAGCAGCACCCCGGTTACATTACCCAGGCTAAAACTTTTATACTTCAGTTTTCCCACGGCAAACCCTAAAGCCAGGGTTAAAAAATAGCAAGTTCGGGATACGCATGCAAGGTTTTATTGATCCATTCCATATATTGAGATTTACAAGATTTTGGTTATTTCGATATAAAATAAAACAACAGGCATACCTTTTTGTTCCGCCTCTATAAACAATTTCTCCCTGTCAAAAAAACAAGCATTTAAAAATAAGCCACTTAAAGAAAGAAAAAAAGCAGCCTCATCCTTGTCATTTAGACGGAGAGGGATTTTTAGATGGAGGAGGTATGTTATCCCCGACAAATGGAACCACAGATTTGTAATCCGTTAAAAAGCTATGCTTTTGGGGTTACAACGCCGGGATTGCAAATTCCTCCGCTCCAAAAGTGGATGTTTATTCAAAAATGTCAATTCCCCCATGAAGCCTTTGACAAGTGATGTTATTTCGCCCCTGATAAGTGGCAGTTTAGTTCAGCCCACGGTAGAATGAGCGTAGCGAATGCCACCGTGGGTTAGAAAACACCCCGTTTATTCGGGCTGAAGGCCCAGATAAAAACACCTACAAATTCATTTCATAGATCATAATTAATTAGTAATTACAGTGTTGCCCTTTCAGGGCGCAGACCTTATCTGCTGTCTCCACCCACGGTGGAATTCGCTACGCTCATTCTGCCGTGGGCTAAACTAAGGTGCCCTTTTCAAGGGCGAACAACACATAAAAGATATGTATAAACGGTAGCGGCGTTGCCGGGGCCTAAGATAGGATAGGCCTACGGCCTGAATAAGATGTGTATAGAGAATAGCTCCGAAGAAGAGACATTTTATAATATCAACGCTTTAGAAACTTCTCTCCCCATCTCCTGCCGGGGTCCGAAACATCTGCCAATAAATATTATTATACCGATTGCCAGCAAACGGTTCTCCATAACAGCTTGTACAAAAACACCGGAGTTTGTTCCCCGGATAGCCGGACAACAAACCAGAAACAGGCCATACAGCCAAAAATGGAAAAATATATTTTGCATGATACCACAAAGATATATTTTTCCTGTATGTTTTAATCCTTATGCAAAAGGAGAATTGTTACCGTTTCTCTATGGGTACATACTCAACTGCTTCCGGAAGAATATTTTTGTAAGCCGGGCGGATGATCCGTTTGCCGGCAAAGTTTAATTCTTCGTTCCGGTGGGCTGTCCATCCCACGATTCGTGCCATAGCGAAAAGAGGCGTATAAATTTCCTCCGGTAAACCAATCATTTCATACACAAATCCCGAATAGAAATCAATATTGCTTGAAACCGTTTTACCATTATTTTTCACCCTTGCAAAGACATCTACGGAACGTTCTTCCAGTAGTTCAAGGAATTCAAACTCTTCCAGCCTCCCTTTCTCTTTGGCCAGTTCGCGGGCCAGTTCGCGCAGCAACAAAGCCCGTGGGTCCGATATGGTATAAACCGCATGGCCAATACCATAAATCAGTCCGGTTTTATTGTATACCTCTTTATTCAGCATTCGTGTCAGATATGTATCAATCTCATCTACATTTTTCCAGTCATGGATATTTTCTTTCAGGTGGTGGAACATATCCACCACCTGTATGTTGGCTCCTCCGTGTAAAGGACCTTTCAGCGATCCGATACCGGCAGCAATAGAGGAATAAATATCTGTCATACTTGAAGAGGTAACCCTTACTGTAAATGTAGAATTATTACCTCCGCCATGCTCGGCCTGCAAAATGAGTAATAAGTCTAATGTACGTGCTTCCAGGCCGGTAAAATCGCCTTTCAGCATATAAAGGAAATTCTCCGCCAGCGATTTTTCACCATGAGGATGGCGGATGTGTAACGAACGTTCTTTGTTATGGTGCCGCAACACATTATATGCATAAGCTATAATGGTAGGGAAACGGGATATCAACTCAATGGATTGCCGCATCAGATTCTCACGCGACAGGTCGTCCGGATTTTCATCGAAGTTATACATTTCCAATACACTACGCGCCAGGATATTCATAATATTCGAACCGCGTAGTTCCAGAATATTCATTGTCGTTTCGTGTGTCAATGGCATTTTATTATAAAGTAACCGGCTGAATTGCGCCAGTTCCTCCTTATCAGGTAAACTACCCGAAAGTAACAGGTAAGTAATTTCTTCGAAACCAAACCGCTTTTCGTTTATTACCGCATGTACCAGATCTTCCAGATCGTATCCACGATAGAATAACTTACCGGGAATTGGTTTTAATTTACCTTCTTCGGTACGTTCATACCCTACAACATTCCCGATTTTGGTTAGTCCAACCAGTACCCCGGAACCATCTTCATTCCGTAATCCACGTTTAACCCCATATGTCTTAAATAATGAATTATCAATTTTACAGGTTTGTTTCAACGTGTCCGCAATCTTAAAAGTCAGATACTCTTGTTTTGTTGTCATGGCAGTTTAATTTTAGTAGTTGTTGATTATAGTAATTAATTCGCTTGTAAATTCGCTTGTAGAAAGTATTTCGCCCCGGGGCATCAGGCGTGCCAGATCGTAGGTGGCTTTTCCCCGGCTAAAACAGGTTTCCATAGAAGCCGTAATTAAACCGGCCGCCTCTTTCCAGTTCAGGTGTTCCAGCATCATAACGGACGATAAAAGCAGGGATGACGGATTGGCTTTATCCTGTCCGGCAATGCCGGGAGCTGTTCCGTGAGTCGCTTCAAAAATGGCATGTCCCGTTTGATAATTAATATTTGCCCCAGGTGCGATACCAATACCACCTACCATAGCAGCCAATTGGTCCGAAATGTAATCGCCATTCAGGTTCAGTGTTGCTATAACCGAATAATCTGCTGGTTTCAGTAATGTATTTTGCAGGAATGCATCCGCTATTACATCTTTAATAATAACCATCCCGTCAGCAATTGCGTTATTGAGTGATTGCTCTGCTTTCTCTTTTCCACCGGAGGATAATATCCGGCCATATTCCCGCATCGTAAATACCTGTCCGGCAAACTCCTCTTCCGCAACATCGTACCCCCATTGTTTGAATCCCCCTTCGGTAAATTTCATAATATTGCCTTTGTGTACCAGGGTAACATCCGGTTGACGGTGTTCAAGTGCGTACAGGATAGCCGCCCTGACTAATCGTTTCGTTCCTTCCTCGGAAACCGGTTTTACACCAAACGACGATGTGTCCGGAAAACGAATATTTTTCACACCCATTTCAGTTGTCAGAAAGTGTAAAAACTTAGCAGCTTCCGGTGTACCGGTTTTCCATTCTATGCCGGCATAAATATCTTCTGTATTTTCCCGGAAAATAGTCATATGCACATGTTGTGGCTCTTTAACCGGTGAGACCACCCCTTTGAACCACCGGACCGGCCGGAGGCAAACATACAGGTCAAGCGTTTGCCGCAGGGTTACATTCAGGGAACGGATCCCCCCCGCCTACCGGAGTTGTCAGCGGGCCTTTTATACCAATCCGGTATTTTCTGAAAGCTTCGAGCGTTTCTTCCGGTAACCATTCCCCGTTTGATTGAAAGGAACTCTCTCCGGCCTGCACTTCCAGCCATTCAATTGTCCGGCTTCCTTTATATGCTTTTTGTATAGCAGCATTTGTTACTGCCTGGCAGGCCGGGGTTATCTCCGGACCTACTCCGTCTCCGGTAATAAACGGTATTGTTCTGATTTCTTTCATCATGAGTTGTTTTTAGCGTTATAATTCAATGCGGAGCCGGCATGTTTTGAATATGTCCGTCATCAAAGGTAGTTGTTTTTAGCGTTATAATTCAATGCGGAGCCGGCGCGGAACCAGGCTATCTGTAATTCGTTATATGTATGGTTAGTATAGAATGAATCACTACTTCCATCGGTATGCTGTAAAAGAACCTGCAAGGGTTTACCGGGCATAAAACTACTTAGGCCGGTAATACTGATGCGGTCGTTCTCCCGGATATGTTTATAATCTGCCGGATCCGCAAACGTAAGTGCCAGCATACCTTGTTTTTTGAGGTTTGTTTCGTGAATACGGGCAAACGATTTAGCCAGGATCACCCGTACGTTGAGAAACCGGGGGTCCATAGCGGCATGTTCCGGGAAGACCCTTCCCCATAGTTCTCTTCGGCAACTACGATCGAATATAAACCGGCCTCTTTCAGAGCACGGGCAACTTCCGAAACCGGAGCCATGCTCCCATCCAATGGATTGTTAACCGAGTTGGTTTTCCCGGTAAACGCATTAACTGCCCCCATTAACAGATTTTCCGAGATATTCTCCAAATGTCCCCGGTAACGTAACCAGGGTCCGGCCATTGAAATATGGTCGGTTGTACATTTTCCTTTTACTTTAATAAGCAAAGGCATATTATAGAATTCTTCCCCATTCCAGGCCTCGAAAGGTTGCAACCGTTGTAACCGTGTGGAATTTTCCGGGATTATCACCTCCGTTGTATTACCCGAAGGCAATACCCGCCCCTTACCGGCTGTTACAAATCCGGCAGGAGGGAATTTACGCGACACCGGCGGATCCAGGCTTACCCATTCTCCTTCCCTGTTTTGTAACTTACCGGTTAACGGGTTAAAAGATAAATCACCGGCAATTGTATATGCCATTACCATTTCGGGCGAAGCCACAAATGCATGGGTATTCGGATTGCCGTCTGCCCGTTTCGAAAAGTTCCTGTTGAAAGAGGTTATAATTGTATTCGGACGTTCATTGTCTGTTGTCTCCCGTTTCCACTGGCCGATACAGGGCCCACAGGCATTCGCCATAATGGTTGCGCCAGCCTGTTCAAAGATCGCGGTCAATCCATCCCGCTCTATGGTTGCACAAACCTTTTCCGATCCGGGATTAATGATCAGTTGCCCTTTTATATCGAGCTTTTTATCTATTGCTTGTTGTAGCAAGGAGGCCGCTCCCGTGATATCCTGATATGATGAATTGGTACACGAACCAATCAACCCCACTTCTACAGCCTGTGGGTAGCCTTTCTCTCTGACTATTTCAGCCATAAGGGAAACCGGATTAGCATCGTCGGGCGTAAAAGGACCATTCAGGTAGGGTTCCAGTAAAGAGAGGCCTATCTTTATTACCCGGTCATAATAATCCGCAGGATTCGATACTACTTCCGGGTCTGGTTGAAGATCCGGTTTTATCCGGTCGCTTTCGCAAGTAATACCCTCGCGGCCTGTAGCAATCAGGTATTCTCTGATCTCTTCATCATAAGGAAAAACAGAGGTGGTTGCACCCACTTCGGCTCCCATGTTACAAATGGTTGCTTTTCCGGTAGCCGATAGGGTAGCTGCTCCTTCGCCAAAATATTCGATAATTGCATTTGTGCCTCCTTTCACTGTCAATATACCTGCAAGTTTCAGGATAATATCTTTCGGAGTGGCCCAGCCTTTGAGCTGTCCGGTTAAATGCACACCAATCAGGCGGGGCATTTTCAGTTCCCATTCCATGCCGGCCATTACATCCACAGCATCCGCTCCCCCAACACCTATAGCTATCATACCCAGACCTCCGGCATTGGGCGTGTGCGAATCTGTTCCGACCATCATCCCGCCGGGAAAAGCATAATTCTCTAATACTACCTGGTGAATAATACCCGCGCCGGGTTCCCAGAATTCAATTCCGTATTTATCGGAAACAGAACGCAAAAAGCTATATACCTCCTGGTTGGAATGATTGGCTGTGGCCACATCCGTACCAGCCCCTTTCCAGGACTGTATCAAATGGTCGCAGTGAACCGATGCCGGAACAGCCGTTTGGCTACGTCCCGCATTCATAAATTGGAGCAATGCCATCTGTGCGGTGGCATCCTGCATCGCTACCCTATCCGGAGAAAAAGTAGCATACTCCTCTCCTCTTTTATAATCCCGGATTTCATCTGTATGATAAAGATGTCCATACAAAATCTTTTCGGCCAGCGTTAAAGGTCTTTTCAATAGTTCCCGGGCTGATTTCACCCGGCTTACCATTTCACTGTAGAATAGGCGCATTGTTTTTAATTCGTTTTCCATACTCTTCTTTTTTAGTTATTCAACATTTTGTTAGCTAAGGTTTCTTTCGATACATTTATTAAATAACGGAAATAGTGTGTAACTTATTCTCTGAAACAAAACTTTTGGCGCATAATTATTACTAATTCGTTTAAACTACATGGAAAAGATTTCAAATATCCTTTCATATTTCCGCTTTTCACAAATATAAAAAACTCCTGATAATTTTAAGATAGAAAAGATCGATATAACTATAGATGCAATTTATATTACGATCATCAATTTAAGTCTATTCGTTTTTTCCTGGCTTTTGCCGGCGCAGATTTAAATCTGTGCCCTGTTTTAGCTCTGAAGAACCCCAATAAACCGGGATGCTCCTAAATTTCTGTTTTACAAAATATTGTTTTCCTCTCTGGGAGCTACCCTGCACACATCTTTTCACCCTCGTAGAGGGTAATATATCTTAGGCCCCGGCAACGCCGGAGTTTAGGTGATAAAGAAGGTAGTTCGCTCCGTAGGAGCAGCATAGTATAAAAATAACCGGAAGTAACCTTATTATTTTAGTTTATAGCTCACTATACTGGGCTTCCAGCCCGAAATACCCACTCTGTTATCCACCCCCAGCGTTGCTGGGGGCTAAGATATATTACCCTCTACGAGGGTGAAAAAATATGTGCCGGGGGTATGTTATAACTGTAACTATCGCCTGTTAATCCGGAAACAGACTATTTTGAAATGAATGTTTATCCAAACATATATATAATACTGATTTTAGTTCCTTTTATAACACACCCCTAATCCCTCTTGAGAGGCTGGGAGGCTGTATAAAAACTAAATTGTAAAATCCAAAAAGTTACAGCTTGTAAGCCCGAAGGGCTTGAATGTGCATAACCGCGAGTGAAACCCGTGGCACAAAGCTACTCTACTGTATGAACCCCGAAGCGGGTTCAACCCTTTCAGGGTTGTTATGGAGAGGGTTTCTGCCTACCGCGGGTGTA